>JAZQMI010000083.1:0-13364 GCA_045543375.1 Eubacteriales bacterium
AAGGAGCGCAGAACACGATGTCACAGTTATCCTTGCCTGCGACCATGGGCTTGATCTCATTGATAAAAGCAGTTGCCTGGGAAGGAGTGAAGTTCATCTTCCAGTTGCCTGCGATCACGTATCTTCTCATTGTTTTATACCTCTTTGAATGATATTTCGGTCAATTATTTGTCCTGCAGGCATGCGATGCCGGGCAGCTCAAGACCCTCAAGGAACTCAAGCGATGCGCCGCCGCCCGTGGAGATGTGGGTGATGCGATCGGCATAGCCGAGCGTCTCGCAAGCAGCCGCGCTGTCGCCACCGCCAACGATGGTAATAGCATCGGATGCTGCCATAGCCTCAGCAACAGCGATGGTACCCTTTGCCAGCGTGGGGTTCTCGAACACGCCCATAGGCCCGTTCCAGACGACCGTCTTGGCACTCTTGACAGCCTCAGCGTACAGCTCCATGGTCTTCACACCGATGTCAAGACCCTCCATGTCGGCGGGGATCTTGTCAGCATCTACGTTCTGAACCTCGATGGGAGCGTCGATGGGGTTGGGGAAGGAAGCAGCAATGGTGGTGTCGACGGGGAGCAGCAGCTTAACGCCCTTTTCCTCGGCCTTTACCATCATATCCTTGCAGTAGTCGATCTTCTCGTCGTCAAGCAGCGAGTTGCCAACGCCGTAGCCCTTAGCAGCCAGGAAGGTGTAAGCCATACCGCCACCGATGATGAGCGTGTCGACCTTGGTGAGCAGATTGTTGATAACGTTGAGCTTGTCGGAAACCTTTGCACCGCCAAGGATCGCAACGAAGGGACGCTCGGGATCAGCCAGAGCCTTACCCATCACGCCGATCTCCTTCTGGATCAGGTAGCCGCAAACAGCGGGCAGATAGTCAGCCACACCGGCGGTGGAAGCGTGTGCACGGTGAGCCGTACCGAATGCATCGTTGACGAAGATACCGCCCTCGCCTGCAAGGTCAGCCAGAGCCTTTGCAAAGGTGGGGTCGTTCTTGGTCTCGCGAGCGTCGAAGCGGACGTTCTCAATGAGCACGGCCGTGCCGTTCTCCATAGCGGCGATCTTTGCCTTGGCGTCGTCGCCGATGATGTCGGTAGCGAAAGCGACCTTGCCACCCAGATACTCGTTCAGCTTATCGGCAACGATCTTGAGCGAGAACTTGGTCACGTCCTTCTCAGCTTTGGCGTAAGCCTCTGCCGTAGCAGCCTCGCGCTCGGACTCGGGCAGCTCGGCAATCTTAGCCAGCTCCTTCTTGTTGAGCTTGTAGCCGGGCGTGAAAATGCTGTGGGGCTTGCCCATGTGAGAGGAAAGAATGACCTTTGCACCCTTGTCAAGCAGGTACTTGATGGTGGGCAGCGCGCCGACGATACGCTTGTCCGAGGTGATGACGCCGTCCTTGGAGGGGACGTTGAAGTCGCAACGAACGAATACCTTGGTACCGGCAGCAATAGCGATGTCTTCAATGGATTTCTTGTTGTAAGTCATGATGGGGTTCCGCCTTTCTTTATTGATAAATTTTTACCAAACATTATCATATCACATTTTTGCGCATTTATCAAGAGCAAAGTGTGATTTTTATCCAAAAATTTCAAACTTTTTTGGTCTGACCGGCTTATTCGTCGTCATCAAGGTCGTCCTCGAACATCTCCGCCACACTCAAGTGCTGCTTGGGCGCCTCGACGCGGGGGGTGATATCCCCTGCCTTGGTAAGGGCAATCTTGGTCAGCAGCGGACCGATGAGCTCATAAACGAGCACCGAGAACAAAATAATATTGCGAACCAGGCCGCCTATACCGGCACCGAGTTGTTCCTTGACGATGATGGACATGCCGAGCGCAACGCCCGCCTGCGGGAACAGCGTAATACCAAGATACTTGACGATATTGCTGTCACATTTGGTTGCGAGTGCACTTGTGAACGCGCCGAAATACTTACCCAAGCAACGGAAAAGAATGTATATGATACCGATAAGCACGATGATGCCGCTCGTAAAGACGGACAGCTCGAGCTCGGCACCGCTCAAGACGAAGAACAGAATGTAGATGGGCATGGTCCACTTGTCGGTCTTGTCCATCAGCTCGTCGGCACTATCACACACGTTGCAGAAAACGGTGCCCAGCATCATGCAAACGAGCAGCGAGGAAAAGCCGAAATGAACGGGACCGATATGGAAGTTGATCATGGACAGCGACACGGCCATGAGCACGAAGGTGATCGACAAGCAAAGACGCTTGGAGTTGGACTTGAAGTGATCCTCCACCCACGAGAAAAGGAAGCCGAGCAGCGTACCCAAAATCAGCGAGCCGACCACCTCAATGATGGGATTGACCACCATGGAGATCACGTCTACCACGCCACTTTCCATGGCCTTGGCCACGCCGAACGAAACGGCGAATACGACAAGGCCCACCGCGTCATCAAGTGCAACGACGGGCAGCAGAATATTGGTCAGCGGACCCTTGGCCTTGTACTGCTTGACGACCATGAGCGTGGCGGCAGGTGCCGTCGCGGTTGCGATCGCACCGAGGATAATGGCTACCGACATGGGCAGCACGTCCTCGCCGAGGATAAAGTGCAGTCCGATCAGTGCAGCGTCGACCACGACAGCCGTGACAAGTGCCTGAAAAACACCGACGACCAGTGCCTGCTTACCGATCTTTTTCAAATTTTTCAGCTCGAATTCCGTACCGATGGCAAAGGCGATAAAGCCGAGCGCCACCTTGGAAATGATGGCAAGCTCCTCAATACCTGCCGTCGTGCGCAGCATGCGCAAAACGTCAAAGCTTTCGGGCAAATTCAAGCGCCCCAGACAATACGGACCGATCAGAATACCCGCAATGAGGTATCCCGTTACCGCCGGCAGTTTGAGCGGCTTGACCAGACGCGAGGCGAGCAATCCTGCCACCAGCGCCAGCGATACAGCAAATAAAACTTCCATGTTCTCTCCTTGCCGCAACATACGGCCTGATAAATAATAAATAAGATAAAAAGTCACGGAACCGACAAAAATCGATCCCGTGACATTATATTCTATTTTGTGCAAACTGTCAAGACGGGTTTTGGAGAACTTTGGTTCATTCGTTCCTGCCTTTTTGGTTAATTTGACATAAAAATCATTGCTCTTCGGCATAATCCTTCTCGCCCGTCATTCTGCCGCCTTTCGGGGGATGAAATCCGTCCACCTCGCCGCGCTGAATGGCACCGAAAATGCGGTAGCGAAGCCCCGGATAGGTGCGTTCAAGGCCCGAGAGCAGCTTTTGCATCTCGGCGCGTTCGGTGTTGCCGTCGGCAGGGCAAGTGGACTTGACCACGGGCAGCTCGGCGTGCGCGGCAAAATAGCGCACGTCCTTTTCGGGCATGTAGATCATGGGGCGAATGAGGCGCAGATCTTTGCGCGAGAGATAGGTGACGGGCTGAAAACAGCCAATACGCCCCTCAAAAAACAGATTGAGCATAAAGGTATCCACCACGTCATCGAAGTGGTGACCGAGCGCCACAACGTTACAGCCCAGTTCCTTGGCGGCATTATGCAGCGCACCGCGGCGCATTTTGGCGCACAGCGAGCAAGGGCTCTTTTCCTGTCTGACCTCGAAAATGACCTTGTAAATTTCAGTCGGCACGACGTGATAAGGCACGTCAAGCTGCTCGCACAGCGCGCGGACGCCGTCCAGCTTCATGGGCTCGGCAAAGCCCATATCGACCGTGACCGCCACCACCTCAAACGGTTGCGGATAAAAGCGGCGCAGCTCGGCCAGCGCGCAAAGCAGCGTCAGCGAATCCTTACCACCCGAAATACCGACGGCAATGCGGTCGCCTGCTTGTATCATGCCGTAATCGTCGACCGCCCGACGGGTAAAGCTCAATATTCTCTTGGTGTTTTCCATGGGACACCTCCAAAATGTTCTCATTAAAGCGCACATTCAAAACGGCGAGCTTACTATAAAAGTTTTCGTCCACCTTTTTCAAAAGGTGGCAGGTCAAGGGCAGCGCCCTTGTCGCCCTCCGCAGAGGGCGAAATTCTCTTATGCTTCAAGAGCGCCCGAAGGGGTGAATGCTCCGCACGAGTGCGGAGCAGAGGGGAAACCACAAGTGGGGTTTCCCCTAAGTTTCCCTTACAAAAACGCCATCGTATCGTATATTTTCTGCGCCGCCTCACTCAGTGGGCGATGCGCATCTGCTCGGCTGTTGACCTCGTGCAGCAGCAGCGGTGCTGTCACGGTCATGCCGGACGCGCCGCCTGCCCTTGCCTCGACGAGCACCATGCTCGGTTCGCTCTCCTCGTCGGCGTGAACAAAGGTCATTTTCTTAGGCTCCAATCGGTTTTGCCGCATGGCAAACAGCAGATCCGTCAGACGGTCGGGACGGTAAACGACGTAAAAACGTCCGCCAAAGCGCAGCACGCGAGCTGCCGCCGCGCAAAAATCGCCGATATCGCCGAATACCTCGTGCCGTGCAATGAATTTTTCATCGTGCTCGTTGCGCGCACCGCTTTCAGTCTTCATATACGGCGGGTTACAAACGACGATATCCGCCGCCCTTCCCTGTTCCTCGCCAAGGTGCGCGCCCAGCAGGCTCTGCGACAGCTCACGCACGTCGGCGTGCCATGCACCTACGCGCTCACAAAGGTCGTTGAGCGCCGCGTTTCGGTCGATCAGCGCAGCAAAATCTGCTTGCACCTCAACGCCGATCGCGCGCCCTACCTTTCCCCTTTGCGCCAGCAAGAGGGGGATGATACCCGTCCCGCTTCCCAGATCGACGCACAGTGCGCGAGGCTCGGGCGTGACGTATGCCGCGAGCAGATAAGCGTCCGTCCCGAAGGTCAGCCCGTTCTTTTTTTGAATAAGCGAGAGCCCCTCGTTGACCGCGCGGATATGCTCATCCACCAGCAATTTGATATCCATGGTTACCTCCGATAACGGAAACGGAGCAGAGATACGTATCGATCTCTGCTCCGTCAAACCGGTTTTTTGATGTACGACTTACGGATTAGTCAGCCTTGGGAGCGTCAACGGGGCAAGCATCAGCGCAGCTGCCGCAGTCCACGCACTTATCAGCGTCGATCTCGTACTTGCCCTCACCCTCGCTGATTGCGCCGGTGGGGCACTCGTCTGCACATGCACCGCAAGCGATGCAATCGTCGGTAATCTTGTATGCCATGGTTTTTTCCTCCTGAAACATTATAGTGGCTCTATTGTATCACAAGCGACTGAATTTTGCAACCGTTTTTTGAAAATTTTCTTGAATTATTGCAAATTTCCCCGTTTTGCGACCGTCTAAAGCTGCTTTCGTTTAATTTTCCTCGTTGTCTTGCTCGTCTTCGGGCTGTTCGGTCTGTGCCTTGGCAGGACCGCGTCCCTTGGCATAGCACACCTGTACGCCATCGCGATGATAGACGCGCGGCTGCTCGTCGGCATGGTCGGCAAGACGCACCGTGACCGTTCCCTTCAACGGGTGGTTTGCGACCACCTCGCCGCGACCGTCGGCCGTTTCAACGATACTGCCCACCGAGGGCGTCAAACGGATCTCTGTTTCATACGTTTCAAACTCGTAGCGCAAGCAGCACATGAGGCGACCGCAGCAGCCCGAAATTTTGGTCGAATTGAGCGACAAATTCTGCTCCTTGGCCATCTTGATGGACACCTGAACGAAGTCGGGCAAAAATCCCGAGCAGCAAAGCGCTCTGCCGCAGGTACCAAGACCGCCGAGCAGCTTGGCCTCGTCACGGATACCGATCTGGCGCAGCTCGATGCGGGTGCGGAATACGCCCGCCAGATCCTTGACCAGCTCACGGAAGTCAACGCGGCCGTCCGAGGTGAAATAGAACAGCAGCTTGGAATTATCAAAGGTATACTGCGCCTCGACCAGCTTCATGTCAAGCCCGTGCTCGACGATCTTTTGCTGGCAGATGCGGAATGCCTCCTGCTCCTTTTTGGCGTTTTCCTCGTGGTGCTTGGCGTCCGCCTCGGTCGCCGCGCGCAGCACGGGACGCAAGGGCTGGACGATCTCGGATGCGGCAATCTGAGAATTGGCACGGCATACCTCGCCGTACTCCTCGCCGCGTGCCGTTTCTACGATAGCAAACGAACCGCGCTTGAGCTGGTGCTTACCGGGCGCGAAATAATACATCTTGCCGGGCGTTTTGAAGCGAATGCCAACGACCTCGACTGTTTCGGTCGGTTGTTCTTCCACTTGTTCCTCTTTTGCCTTGTCCGCCTGAGCGAACAGAATAGGGCCCTCGGCATCGAGAATACGGCGAGCCACGTCCTCGGCGTCGGGATCGTTGACCTCAACCTCATGCAAAGGCGAGAAGGTATCGTCCAACCACTTGTCGTTGATCGAACGCGACAGCGTCGGTGCCGGTCTGAATGCCGCCTGGGGAGCCTCGGGCGCTGCTTCCTGACGGTTCTGCTGGCGGTTGCCGTCGTTACGTCCGCCCTGACGGCGGTTGCGATCGCGACCACCCTTACCGCCCTGTTGAGCGTTCTGGCGATTTTGCTGTCCCTTATTATTTTGCTGATTGTTTTGCTGGCGGTTCTTATCGCGGCTCTCGGGCGCTACGTCCTGTGCGCTCTGTCCCTGCTTGGTGCGTGCGTCCTGCTGTCCGCCGCCCTTGCCGCCTCGGCCTCTGCCGCCGCGATGGCGACCGTGACGGGAGCGGTGAGGAGCATTTCCCTTTGCCTCGCCTCCAACAACGTTATTATTTTTATTTTCCTGATTTTCCATAAATATATTATTTTATCCTTTCTCGGATTTATATTTTCACTTTAAAACAGCAGCGACGTCAGTGCCAGTCGCACGTTGGCGTTGCGCATGAGCTGTCGACGCGTGCTCTCCACTCGGTCAAGCAGCGCAAGCAGCGTTTGCATCGCTACACGCTCGCCAAGCTCGGTCGCACTTACCTGATCGGTATAAAAGCGAAGTACTACCTCGTCCGACCGCTTGAGCAAAATCAGATCACGCAGCGCCGTTTCGATATCGACGAGCAATGCCATGATGTCCTCACGGCTCTTACCAAAGCCCGCCATCAGTTCGGTCATCTTCTCGGCATCGCGTCGCTCCAGCATGGTACTTACGAACGAGGCCGCCACGGCTCGGCGTTGCATAAGCGGCTCGCGCTCGGCGTTGCCAAGCAGTTCAAGTGCGCGCCCGATGCTACCGTCGGCAAGCAGTAATATCTGCTGTTGTTCCTCTTTTGGGAGCATGGCAAACGTGCGGTCACGCTGTGTAAGATATTTTCCCATCGGTGCTTGTTCAATTGGGTTAAGGCGCAACGACGGCGCACGCGAGCGGATGGTTTCAAGCAGATTGGTCGCGCTCGTGCAAAGCAGCAAAAACAGCACGTACGAGGGCGGCTCCTCGAGCGTCAGAAGCAGCGCGTTTTGCGCTTGTACGGTCAGAAGGTCTGCCTCCTCCACAATGTAGATCTTATAATCCAGATCATTCGGTTGCATCATGACGTCGGAGCGCAAAAAGCGCACCTCGTCCACACCGATGGTCGCCTTTTTCGGCTCGCGCGTGATGCGGATCACGTCGGGACTTTTACCCTCCAGCACCTTGCGGCAGGCGCGGCATTCACAGCACGGCGCTTGTGCCCGGGGGCGCTCGCAGGCAAGAGATGCGGCCAGGGCGGTGGCAAGCGTTTTGCGTCCGCTTCCGTGTGCGCCTTCTAAAATGTAGGCGTGCGACAGCTTGCCCGTGCAAAGATCGGTATGCAGCCGAGTACGCAAGCTCTCGTTTCCGATCAGCATATCAAACGCCATCGCGCACACCTCCTTTTGTATATGCCTATACCTAATCATCTTATTATAACAGATGCGACGCATTCTGTCAAGCAAAATGCGTCGCAATCTTTATGAAGTTTTGTTAAATCAAACGTTAATTGGGTGAAACAAACAAATCGTTGCGTTCATTCAAAAAGCAAGACAAGCCGCTTTTGAGGAGCAATGCCGTATTGCGACGCTTATTGGATGAACATAGCATCTCCAAAGGAGAAAAAACGATATTTCTCTTCAACCGCAGTGCGATAGACTTCCAGCATGTGCTCTCTGTCGTAAAAGGCGCTGACAAGCATAAGCAGCGTGCTCTCGGGCAGATGGAAATTGGTGATGAGCGCGTCGATGGCCTTGAAGCGGTAGCCGGGATAGATAAAGATGCCCGTATCACCGCTCACGGCGTGTACGATACCGTTATCGTCCGTCGCGCTCTCCAGCGTACGGCACGAGGTCGTTCCAACGGCGATCACACGACCACCTGCTGCGCGGCAGGCGTTGATCTGATCCGCCGCCTCCTGCGTGACGGTAATAAACTCGGTGTGCATGGTGTGCTCTTCGAGCTTGTCCACCTTGACGGGGCGGAAGGTGCCAAGTCCCACGTGCAGCATGATGGGCACGATGTGCACGCCCTTATCACGAATGCGCTGCATCAGCTCGGGCGTAAAATGAAGTCCTGCCGTCGGCGCGGCGGCACTTCCCTCCTCGCGGGCGTAGACCGTCTGGTAACGCTCGTTGTCCTTGAGCTGTGCGGTGATATAAGGCGGCAGCGGCATCAGACCGATGACGTGCAGAATGTTATAAATGTTCTGATATTTCTCGCGGTCGTATTCAAAGCGGATGAGTCGGTTGCCCTCCTCGACCATATCGACGACCTCGCCGACGAGCATACCATCGCCAAACACCATGCGCATACCGATGCGCGCGCGCTTGCCCGGCTTGACCAGCGTTTCCCAGGTGTCAAGTCCGTGCGAGCGAAGCAGCAGCAGCTCGATCTTGGCGTCCTCACGTCCCTCGACGTGGCCGTACAGTCGGGCGGGAATGACGCGCGAGTCGTTGACGACGAGCACGTCGCCCGCTCTCAACTCGTCCACGATATCGTAAAAATGCTTGTGCTCGACGGTGTGGCTATCCCGACGGACGACCATCAGACGGCTGTGGTCGCGCGGCTCGACGGGATGCTGTGCGATACGCTCCTCGGGCAGATCGTAATAAAAATCCGCCGTGCGAAGCGTTGTCGCGGGGCGGTCGTTGACAATGGCAGACATAAGACCTCCGAATAAAATTTCGTGCATTGCCGCAAGCACGTGCGCCTTGACGCATATACTCTTATAACGGCAAGTATCAATATCTTTTTATATTATACTCCAAAGCGACAAGTTTTGCAAGGGCTTTGCACATTTTTTACATTACTTTCAAGAAAGGCGGTTTTTTATGAGCAAGCAAAAAAGCACGCTGTTTCGCGGAGCAGCAACGGCACTCATCACTCCCTTTTGCGGCGGGCGCATCGATTTTGACGCCCTCGGTGCGCTCATTGAGCGTCAACTCAACGCAGGCATTGGTGCCATCGTGATTGCGGGCACGACGGGCGAGAGCGCCACGTTGACCGATCCCGAAAAGATCGCGCTGTTCGCCTATGCGGCTGAACGCATCCACGGGCGCGTCCCGCTGATCGCAGGCGTTGGCTGTGCCGATACGGCGCACACGGTCACGGTCGCACGCTCGGCGTGTGCCGCAGGTGCGGACGCGCTACTGGTCGTCACGCCTTACTACAACCGCCCCTCGCAGACCGGACTTCGCGCACACTACGAGGCGGTTGCCGACGCATCGGAAAAGCCGATCGTCGTTTACAGCGTACCCGGTCGCACGGGCGTAAAGATCAGCACAGACACCTATGACGCGCTTGCCGATCACCCCAACATTGTCGCCGTCAAGGAGGCCGACACCGATCTTGGCGCCATCAGTACGCTGATCGACCGTTGCGGCGACCGTCTGGACGTCTACGCGGGCAATGACGATCTGATCGTTCCTTTCCTTGCACTCGGCGGCGTCGGCGTGATCTCGGTGCTTGCCAACGTCGTGCCCGCAGCCACCTTTGAGGTATGTCGGCTGTGGTTTGACGGAAAGGTGCGACTTGCCGCGGCCAAGGCCGCCAAATATCACACGCTGTGTTCGGCGCTGTTTGCAGACACCAATCCCGTGCCCGTCAAGAGCGCGCTTGCCATGCTCGGTCTTTGTCGGGAGGAATTCCGATTGCCTTTGACACCACCTTGCGAGAGCGTGCGTGAGTGCGTGCGCGTGTGTCTGAATGAGCTGAAACTGCTGTAAAAACGAAAAAGGCGAGCCACCATGGCTCGCCTTTTTACGTTTGCGCATCAGATGAACAGGTACATCGCGATGACGACCAGTGCGAACACGACCGACACGACAATGGTCACCTTGGACAGAACGCGATCCCAATCGTTGGCCTTCGTCTTACCGAAAAAGGTCTCGGCGCCACCTGCGATGGTGCCCGACAGACGGGTATCCTTGCCCGACTGCATCAGAACTGCGACGATGAGAACCAGCGACAGCACGATGACTGCAATACCAAGTGCGATTTCCATAATATTGAACCTCCAAAATTCCAATTTCAGTTTTACGCGCACCACCGCAACAAGCGACAGCGGCGAAACATATCGTCATATACCTTGCTATTATATCACAGACTTTTGGAAATTGCAATACCTTTTTTAAAAATTTTTATTGTTTTGGCTTGGTTTGGGACTGCACACCGCTTTTGCGCTGCTCGATCATGTGCCTGAGTGTCGAGAGCGCACGATCCAGCCCGCCTACTTCGTCGATCAATCCGATGCGCACCGCCTCGTCCCCTTCCACGATACTGCCCACGTCGGTCGCCAGCTCGTCGGGACGCAAGAGCAGCTCGGTCAGTTTTTGCTCGCTGATGCCCGAATGGTCGACGATAAAGCGCACAATGCGCTGCTGCATATCGGTAAAGTAACGAAAAGTCTGGGGCACGCCCAGCACCGTACCCGAAATACGCACGGGGTGAATGGTCATGGTAGCGCTCGGCACGATAAATGACCGATCCGACGCCACCGCCAACGGCACGCCGATGGAATGCCCGCCGCCAAGCACCAGCGACACGGTCGGTTTGGACATGGACGCGATCATCTCCGCCATGGCCAGCCCCGCTTCAACGTCGCCGCCCATAGTATGCAGAATGATCAACACGCCCTCGACCTCGTCGTTTTCCTCCAATGAAACGAGCAGCGGGATCACGTGCTCGTATTTGGTCGCTTTCTGATTGTCGGGCAGAACGTAGTGTCCCTCGATCTGCCCGATGATGGACAGACAATGAATGCATTCCCGCCCGTTTTCCATGCGAATGCCGCCCGAACGCACGATGCTGTCCCATGTCTTGTCCGTCTGCGTGCCCGAGTTTTCGTCGTTTTGACACGCCCCGCCGTCCTGCTCGTTCGTAGCAGAATAAGGATCAATGGTTCTCTTTTCGATCATGATGTTCTCCTTTGACACATTTGATTTGAATATTTTGATAAAACTTTGACGATTTTTCGACTTTTTTCAAAATTATATCTTTACTTTTCCCTTCCCGTGTGTTATAATTATCTATGAATGGTTTTGACCATCCGATGCCCCTTCGGACATCATATTTCAAACACCAAGGAAGGTACATTATGGAAAACAAAATTCTCGTTGAAACCTCGGCAAGACACGTCCACCTGACCCAGGAGGCCGTCGAGATCCTGTTCGGTGCAGGACATACGCTGACCAACAAAAAGGATCTCTCCCAGCCCGGTCAGTTCGCCTGCGAGGAAAAGGTCACCGTCATCGGTCCCAAGGGTGTCATCAAGGCAAGCGTGCTCGGTCCTACCCGCCCTGCCAACCAGGTAGAGCTGTCCTTTACCGACGCAAGAACGGTCGGTCTGGTCGCTCCCATCCGCGAGAGCGGTGACGTAGCAGGTACGCCCGGCTGTACGCTGGAGGGTCCCTGCGGTAAGATCGACATCGCAGAGGGCGTTATGGTTGCCAAGCGCCATATCCACATGCTGCCCGAAGAAGCAGCGGCTCTGGGTGTTGCTGACAAGGAGATCGTATCCGTTAAGGTCGACACCGCTCGCCCCGTCATCTTCGGCGACGTCGTCGTTCGTGTGTCCCCCAAGTTCGCTCTGGCTATGCACATTGACACCGACGAGTCCAACGCAGCCTGCGCTTCCGGCGTGGTTTACGGCGAGATCGTGAAATAAATTTCACGCGAGATTATGAAATAAATTTCACACAAGACTGTGAAATAATGTTTCCCTCTCCGAGCATCAGATAATCACTTGAATATCATTCAGGAAAGGACTTCCGATATGAAAATTCTGTTTCAGGGTGACAGCATCACCGATGCAGGTCGCGATAAGAGAAACTTTCATCACATGGGCGCGGGTTATCCCAAGTACGCAGCAGAACTGATCGCCAAGGAGCATCCCGATACCGCATTTGAGTTCATCAATCTCGGCATCAGCGGCAATCGCACCTCGCAGCTTTTCGACCGCTTCTACCGCGACGGCGTCGAATTCCAGCCCGACGTGATCTCCATTCTGATCGGTATCAACGACATCTGGCATCGCTACATGGGCGAGCGTATCACGACCACCGATGCCCAGTTTGCCACCAACTACCGTGCTATTCTTGAACGCATCAAAAAGGAAACGTCCGCCAAGATCGTCATGCTGCAGCCCTTCCTTCTGGACGCTCCCGACAAGGAGCACATGCGCCGCGATCTGGAAACCGTTATTCCCATCGTCAACGAGCTGGCCGAGGAATTTGCCGACATCTACATTCGCCTTGACGAGCTGTTTGCCGACGCGCTCAAGACGCAGCCTGCCCCCAAGTATTATTCCGGTGACGGCGTACATCCCAACGATAACGGCTCTGCCTTCATCGGTGAGCATTACGCCCGTGCCATCGCCAAACTCATTCAATAAGTTTATTCTTTTTAAAAATAAATACAAAAAGGAGAAAAAACAATGAACGATCACATCATTTATTCTGCCGAAGTGCAGAACATGTGTACCGTAGCAAAGGGCCCGAACCACGGTCCCGCTCCCATTCCCGAAGAGGGCAAATGGGTACAGGCAAAGGAGATCAAGGACATCTCCGCATACACCCACGGTGTGGGCTGGTGTGCTCCCCAGCAGGGTGCCTGCAAGCTGTCCCTGAATGTCAAGGACGGCATTATCGAGGAGGCTCTCGTTGAGACCATCGGCTGCTCGGGTATGACCCACTCGGCCGCTATGGCTGCTGAGATTCTGCCCGGCAAGACGCTGCTTGAGGCACTGAACACCGACCTCGTTTGCGACGCGATCAACACCGCTATGCGCGAGCTGTTCCTTCAGATCGTCTACGGTCGTAGCCAGTCTGCCTTCTCCGAGGGCGGTCTTGTTATCGGCGCAGGCATGGAGGACCTCGGTAAGGGTGAGCGTTCCATGGTCGGTACCATGTACGGCACCAAGGCCAAGGGCGTTCGCTACCTTGAGATGACCGAGGGCTACTGCACCAGAATGGCTCTTGACGCTGACGATCAGGT
>JAZQMI010000084.1:0-3656 GCA_045543375.1 Eubacteriales bacterium
TGTGATATTATCGGGGGTGAACGTGAGTCCTATCGTGTCCGCTAACACGTTCAAAAACAATATCATACAGCACGAAACCACAAAGCCAACCATCAGAAAGAACAACAGAAAACTGCTGAACTCCCGAAGGATGTATCGAAAAGTTGTTTTTTTCACTTGATCACCGCCTTATAGCCGAGCCCGTGGACGGTCTGGATCTCGAAGGCATCGCAAGCCGCCAGTTTGGCGCGGAGCTTGGTCATGTAGACGTCAACCGTGCGAGTGCTCGTCTGCGTATCTACATCCCAAAACTCGTCCATCAGCTGTGTGCGGGTAAAAGTCTTTTTGGGGTAGGACAGCAGCTTATAGAGCAGGTCGAATTCCCTTGCCGTGAGGGAGATCTCCTCATCGCCCAGGGTGGCAGTACGCTCGTCTGCGTCCATGACGAAATTGCCCACCTCAAGGCGGCGGCTTGATGCGATCTTGGAACGGCGAAGAAGCGCGCCGATACGCAAAAACAGCTCGTCAAGGTCGATTGGCTTGGTCATATAATCGTCAATGCCGATACGAAAGCCTCTCTGCTTGGACGCGAAATCGTCACGGGCGGTCATAAACAGGATCGGAATATCATTGTTGAGGGAGCGCACGGTCTTTGCGAACTCAAAGCCGTCGATGTTCGGCATCATAATATCCGACACAATACAGTCGAAGGTGGTCTTATACATCTCGTCATAGGCACTCTCCGCATCAAGACAACCAACCGCTTCATATCCGCTGTTATTGAGAAAAGAACATACGGAACGGTTCAGATCTCTGTCGTCCTCCACAATTAAAATTTTGAACATATTTTCATCCTCCGGGGAGCATATTTTCACTTATACACCCCTATTGTACCATACAAATGTTAAAGTTTTGTTTGCGTTTTGGTGCTTTTTATAAAAAATCGCAGGGCAACCGTATTTTTTCGGGTTGCTCTGCGATGAGTTTTTTGTGGTGCCCTATATTAACGGTCCATGATCTTCTCGCTGATCTCAAGAACCTGGGGAGCGTATTTCTTTTTGCGGGCATTAAGAATTCCCTTATAAATCGGATAAGTCAAAAGTGCCATAGCCATACCGATAAGACCGATGGAGATGCCGGGAATCATAACGTTGCCAAGACCGATCACGGAGCCGACGTCGGTCATGACGAGGCTCATGCCTGCGCCCATGATGATGGCGCCGATACTGCCGAACACATAGGCAAACACGTTTGCGGGACGCTTGACCTTGGCATCAAGCTTTTTCAGTTTCTCAAGCTCGCTCTCCTCATGAGGCAGATATTTGTTTCTGATGCTTTCGATTTCCTTGTTTCTCTGCGCCGAGTATTGATAGGTAAAGGTATTGTTTTTCATACGATCTCGCTTTCTTTCGTTTCTTGATTTTGTGCCCCTATTCTACACCTTCGTTTTTTTCGTTTTGTTTGAGAAATGTTTATGAAATGTTATAAAAAACGATTTTTTGCGTTTTCTTTTGGGGGAAAGCCGATTTTGTGCGTGATTTATTTGCGCGAGGTGCCTTTTGCATATGGACTTTTTTCCTTTTTCGTGATATAATAGGAGCGACGCTGTTAAACATATCTGAAGCGGCGGAATGGAGATTATGATGAATCAAAGCGAGAGAACTCGTGAATTACTGATAGAGCACGCTCGGGTATATCCCCGCATGCAAATGGGAGACTTGTTCAAGTTTCTGTATCAAAGTGCCTTTGGCTGTGAGCATATGTCCACGTCCCTCCCTCGGGCAATCGAGTATATCAAAAAAGAAGCCGACGGCAGATCGGGCGGCGGCGGTCGGCTGATCGATCCTCTGGACGGAGATTACAGCCGCGTTCACCTTGAATACGTGAAAGAAGGCTTGAAGGCGGAGACGCTGGCGGCGCTTTTCTGTCTGTCTGCCAAGGCGGAGCCCCTCGGAGCCCACGCGCTGGAGCAAAAGCTGGACGTTGCCCACAAGCTCGTGTCCCAAGGCGTGTTACCCTTTTCCGTGAAGGCATTCGCCGAGGCGCGGGACACGTGGCGCGCGCAGGGCTATCCGCCTCTGCATCACTCGGACGCCTTCCGAGAGGCCTACCGACCCGCCTATCGGGTGATCGCCAATAAATATCTGCCCTTTTTGCCTCTGCTTCAAGGGATCGACCGTCTCACGTCAAAGGGGGCGGCGGTCGTTGCTATTGAGGGCGGAAGTGCCAGCGGGAAAACGACTTTGGGAGAGCTTTTGTCCCGCATCTACGATTGCACTGTGTTTCATATGGACGATTTTTTCCTGCGACCCGAGCAACGCACCCCCGAGCGTTTGGCAGAGCCCGGAGGCAACGTGGACAGAGAGCGCTTTCTGTCAGAGGTTTTGATCCCCTTAAGCCAAAAGAAAACCGTCTGCTACCGCAAATTTGACTGCGCTACCCGCGAGCTCATGCCGCCGATCTCCGTCACCCCCAAGGCGTTGACCGTGATCGAGGGGGCGTATGCCATGCATCCTGCGCTGGCGGGATATTACCATCTTTCCGTGTTTTTGGACGTCTCCCCCGATCTTCAGCGGGAGCGGATCCTCAAGCGGAATTCACCCCACATGGCAGAGCGCTTTTTCAACGAGTGGATCCCCTTGGAACGACTTTATTTTTCGGATCTGCGCGTTCGGGAGAGATGCGATCTGGCTATTAAAATCACCGAATAATATAACAACACCGACAAGAAAGACGGCCAAAGCCGTACTTCCCTGTCGGTGTTTTTCATCGGTATAGATTCGCAACTTATCTTTGGACTCTGCCCGAGCCGTCGCCGCCCGCCAGCTTCTCCACCTCGGAAACGCTGACACGGTTGAAGTCACCTTCGATGGAGTGCTTTAGAGCAGATGCGGCTACAGCAAACTCGATGGCGGCTTGAGAGGTCTTGCCCGTCAAAATGGCGTAGATCAGACCTGCGCCAAAGCTGTCGCCGCCGCCCACGCGGTCAACGATGTGGAGGTGATAGGACTTGGAGAAGCAGTAGCTTTCGCCGTCGTACAGCATCCCCGCCCAGTCGTTGTCGCTGGCGGACATGGAGGAACGCAGAGTGATAGCCACCTTCTCGAAACCGAATTTATCCGCAAGTTGTTTCGCGACGGACTTATATCCCTGGTGGTTGAGCTTGCCGCCGTAGATGTCGGTGTTTTCCGCCTCAATGCCGAACACGTCCTTGGCGTCCTCCTCGTTGGAGATGCAGACGTCCACGTACTGACAGAGCTGGGTCATGGCCTCTCTTGCCTCGGCTCTCGTCCAAAGCTTGCCGCGGTAGTTGAGGTCACAGGAGATCTTGACACCGTGAGCCTTGGCGGCTTTACAAGCATCAAGGCAGATGTTCACAAGCTCGCCGCCCAAGGCGGGGGTGATGCCTGTGAAGTGGAACCAATCGGCACCCTCGAAGATGCTGTCCCAATCGAAATCGGAGGGCTGGGATTCCGCGATGGCAGAATGGGCGCGGTCATAGATGCAGACCGAGCCGCGCTGGGACGCGCCTTTCTCCAGATAGTATATGCCCACGCGGTCGCCGCCACGGACGATCTTTGAGGTATCAACGCCGAAGTAACGGAGGGAGTCCACAGCGGCCTGACCGATGGCAAAGTCGGAGGCCAAGCGGTCTTAGGAAGACAACATCATTTTTC
>JAZQMI010000085.1:0-4321 GCA_045543375.1 Eubacteriales bacterium
GAAATGGCTGCGTCCGATAAGGCTTCCGACGAGTTCAAGGCTGCTGCCGAGAATTACCTGAACACGCTTGAGGACGGCAAGGCAAACGCCGATGCTACCGACGCTCTGGTCGTTGAGCTGGAGAAGGCTGCTGCCGCAGGTTGCCCCACGGCTCCCGCTATCCTTGCTGAGAAGTCCTACCTCGCTAAGAAGTCCGTCTGGATCTTCGGTGGTGACGGTTGGGCATACGACATCGGCTTTGGTGGTCTGGACCACGTTCTGGCATCCGGTGAGGACGTCAACGTCATGGTCTTCGATACCGAGGTTTACTCCAACACCGGTGGTCAGGCTTCCAAGGCTTCCAACCTGGGTCAGGTCGCACAGTTCGCAGCAGCAGGTAAGTCGATCGGCAAGAAGAACCTTGCAGAGATCGCTATGTCCTACGGCTACGTATACGTTGCACAGATCGCTATGGGTGCTGACATGAACCAGACCCTGAAGGCAATTCAGGAGGCTGAGGCTTACCACGGTCCTTCGCTCATCATCGGCTACGCTCCTTGTGAGATGCATGGCATCGCTAAGGGCGGCATGCAGAACTGCCAGCTCGAGATGAAGAAGGCTGTCGAGGCAGGTTACTGGAACATGTTCCGTTACAACCCCGCCGCTAAGGCTGAGGGTAAGAACCCCATGACCATCGACTCCAAGGAGCCCACGGCTGATTACGTCGAGTTCATCAAGAACGAGACCCGTTATCAGCGTCTTGCTCAGGCATTCCCCGAGAGAGCCGAGGAGCTGTTCGCAAAGGCTGCCGACAACGCAAAGGCGAAGTACGACAGACTTCAGAGAATGGCAAAGCTTTACGAATAATATTTGCAAAGCAAAACAAAAGCGCCGCATCTTCGGATGCGGCGCTTGTTTTTTATAGTAGTACCAGCAGCACGCCCAGCGCCATGGCAACGAGCAGCCAAATGCCCGCGATCACGGCAAAGGTGTACCAATATTTCGGATATCCCAGCTTGCGCGAGCTCGGCAGCAGAATACCAAGGAAAATGAGCGGAACGGGAATGATAACGCCCAGCATCAGGTATACGATCCAGAACACCGCGATGGGCATCTCGCCCGTCTCGCCGTCGCTATCGTTCTCTTGTTGCTCGTAGGTCACGTAGTCGAGCTTGGCGCTCACGCGATCGATCAGCTCCTCCTGCGCTTCGGTCAGCCGCATGAGAAAAACGTCACCCGAGCGATAAGAAAAGTTTCCGTCGGAATCGAAATGCTCATTGCCCAGCTTGGAATAATTCAAATAGTAATATCCGTCGTCCAGAATATAGACCGCGCCGTACACGTATCCCCACACGTCCGTTGCATCAAAAGCGTAGATATCGTAGCGCTCTGTCTCCTCCAGGTCGCGCACGTCAAACAGCTTCGCCGATGCGTTCAGTTTATCCAGCTCCTTGACCGGATCGTTCGGCATGGGGGCCCACTGCTCGTACGTGGCGTGCTTGAGCCGCCAGATCGTGCCCTTGCCGTCCAGCCAACGATCCAACTGCGGGATTTCGTCGGCGTCAACGTAAATACCGTTGATATACCGGTTGGTCTTATATCCGCCCCAGATCATGCTTCCGCCACCCTCTTGGGTGCTGTAAAGATAACCGACGTCCAGATTGAGCGACTCTACCGTGTAGTACTCCTCCGAAAGTAAGAACAGCGATCTCGGCGAGCAAACGACATTGTGCGGAAGGAAATAATAATGGTACTGTTGCTGATAATGATACAGCACCATAGCGTCTGCCCTGAAGGTGAATTCGGGCTCGGGATCGGTCGTTGCGCTGACCGTAACGGCAGACAGAAGCAACAAAACCAGCAGCAAGCAAATGGAGAGTCGGATCAGATTTCGTTTCATACCGCCACCTCCTTACGCCAGATTGAGCTTGCGCTCAAGCAATCCCAGCGTGATAAAGTATATTGCCGTGCTCACAACGGCCATCATCGCAAGCACAACGGCCAGAAGCAGTGCCAAGGCAAGCAGTCCCTGATTGACGGTGACCGATGCTAACAGCTGCGAAAATCCCTCGGCCAGAATGGGCAGGCAGACCACAAACAAAAACTGCGAAAGAATATTCATCACAAGATTGAATGCATAATAAATGCCGACGGCGAGCAGCACCTTGGCCTTTTTGGCAACGACCGCGCCGATCGTGATGCAGAAATAGATCGTGCTGATCGAGAAATATACCGAGCAGATCAAGATCAGCAAAATCTCCACGATATACACAATGCCCCAAAGCACGCCGATCGATTTCCACGCACCGCCAATGTATCCCAGCATCATCGCCCAGACCTCATTGCTCAACAGCCCACGCCCGATGCCAATGACCAGCATCATGCCGATGCAGCAGATATAGAGCAGCATTTGCATGCCGATCCAGAACATGGCGCTCAGCATCTTCGAGCCCAACAGGCATCTGCGGCTGACGGGCAGCGTGAAGGTCAGATAGCCCTCGTCGGTAAAGAAGTGCTTGTAAAAGCGCACGTAGATCAAAATCGGTGTGATCACAAGCGACACAATGAGCGTGAGCACACAAATAATCAATGCAAGGACGGCAAAGAAATCGAACACACCGTCCGACACACCGCCCATCTCTGTCACCCTATCCGTATACAGCAGATACCGGATGGCCAAGCCGCCGATGCCCGACACACCAAATGCGGTCACCGCCAAAATCCACCAATAGCGCCCAATGGACGCAATGTCATATTTTAATAGCTTGCGGAGCATCTGAACACCTCCCTGAACAATTCGTCAAGTGACTTGCCGTGCTCGGCACGCACCTCGTCGGCCACACCCGCAAGCGCGATCCGCCCACCGTAGCCGATAAAGGCAAACTCATCCAAAACCGGCTCGATATCGTAGATCAGGTGCGTCGTGATCAGAATGGTCGCCTCGGGATTGTAGTTGCCGATGATGGTCTGCAAAATATAATCTCTGGCGGCGGGATCGACACCTGCGATGGGCTCGTCAAGCAAATACAGCTTGGCGCGGCGCGCCATGACCATCACAAGCTGCACCTTCTCCTTGGTGCCCTTGGAAAGCGTCTTGAGTCGGGCATTGGTGTCAATACCAAGCTCTGTCAGCATTCTTCTGGCAAGCATCTCGTCAAAATCCGCGTAAAAATCACAAAAATAGCTAATCAGCTCATTGACGCGCATCCACGAATTGAAATACGTGCGCTCGGGCAGATAAGAGATCAGGGCGTTGGTCTTTTCGCTACGCGGCTGACCGCACACGGTGATCTCACCGCCGTTGGGCATGAGAATGCCGCAGATGAGCTTCATCAGCGTTGATTTTCCGCAGCCGTTGGGTCCCAGCAGCCCGACGATCTTGCCCGCGGGCAGCGTGAGATTGAAATTGTCAAGCACCGGAACGTCCGATTTGTAGCGCTTGCTCAGATTGGTACACGTTAAAACGCTTTCATTCATTTGCCTTTCTCCTCCTGCATGATATAGTCGATCAGCTCCTGTGCCGTGATTCCCAGAGAGCGTGCTTGCTCGAGAACCGCACGCGCCGTCTCGCGACAAATGCGCTCACGCGCCGCGCTGAGCACCTCGGTGTCGGACGTGACAAAGCGTCCGATCGTTCCCTGTGAGATCAGAAGCCCTTGCTCCTCCAAGGTCACGAGCGCCTTTTGCATGGTATTCGGATTGACTGCCGCCTCGGCTGCCAGCTGGCGCACAGACGGAAATTGCGTATCGGGCAGATACCGACCGTTGACGATCTCATCGCGCAATCGATTGGCGATCTGCAGGTATACCGCTTCGTGGCCGTTAAATTTCCAAGCCATAGCATTCCCTTCCTTGTTGTATTGCTGTCCTAATACAATAATACACCATAATTGGTTGGCTGTCAATAGGGAAAAGAAATTTTTTATAACACGAGCCCCGCATCCTTGGATGTGGGGCTTCATTTTTGTCAATATGCAATAACCCGTCGCGATTTGCAAGGCGTATAATAAGGGGAAACCCCACTTGTGGTTTCCCTTCTTTTTGTTTGCTACGCAAACAAAAATTCATCCTTTCGGGCGCTTTGGAAGTATAGGAGAATTTCGCCCTCTACGGAGGGCGACAAGGGCTTTGCCCTTGACCCACGAGCCTTTTAAAAAAGGCTCGATCCAAAACTTTGATAGAAACGCCCGCCGTCTTGCTAACCAAGACGGCGGGCATTTTTCTTTTTATTTACTCTCCCGCTACGCTGATGCCGCGAACGAGGACATCGGCCGACGCGAAGGTGGTAAAGCCACCGGGGAAGCCGAAGTCAATGGTATCGGACAGCGCCAAGTCGGATCGT
>JAZQMI010000086.1:0-12087 GCA_045543375.1 Eubacteriales bacterium
CCCTGGGGATCAAAGTCAGAGCCACCCTTACCGCCGCCCATGGGCAGCGAGGTCAGCGAGTTCTTGAAGGTCTGCTCAAAGCCCAGGAACTTCATGATGGACGAGTTGACCGAGGGATGGAAGCGCAGACCGCCCTTATAAGGACCGATGGCGCTGTTGGACTGTACGCGGAAGCCGCGGTTGACCTGCACGTTGCCCGCATCGTCCACCCACGGAACGCGGAAGGTGATCTGGCGCTCAGGCTCTACCATGCGATCAACGACACCGGCAGCCACCAGGTCGGGGCGTGCGTCGATGACGGGCTCGATGGACTCGAACACCTCGGTAACGGTCTGAATGAACTCAGGCTCACCGGGGTTACGCTTTTTCACGTTTTCGAGAACTTGCAAAAGATACTGATTCTTCATGGAAATATCCTCCTTGTGACGCATATCGTCGTTTTGCAAAATCAGACGCGGCTTGGTTTTCGCTCGCTTTGTCATGGAAATATTATATACCCCGCACCCCTCTTTGTCAAGGAAAAATTGCAAGAAAATCAAGGGCTGCAACGATTTTTTTCATACTGTTTTTAGCGGTCAAGTCAATTTGACAACTCTTGCATTTCTGAGTACAAGTTTGTTGTGGAATATAACAAATTGCTATTTTTTTAACACAATGACCAATCAGAAGAGCGACCCGCTGCAGCAGGCCGCTCTTTATGTATTTACTGTTCGCCGTCCGAGCGAGCAGATGCATCAATCTCGCCGATCTCAAGCACGTCGCGGGCGAAATCATCGCCGTCCATGGTCATGCCGTCCAGCTCGTCGTCTTCCATATCGATAGACGCCAAAGCGATGTCGGCTTGCTCGGAAGCGGGAGCGCCAAACAGCGCGTCCATGGCTTCGTCCTCGTCGTCGATCTCGAGCGGAGTGCGGGCAGGAACATCATCGAATACGGGCTCGGCGACATCCTCGTCCTCCGGCTCTTGCTCGACCGTCGGCTCTGCGGGCTGTTCTTTTCTCTTGCTCAAAAACTTGTTCAACTGAAATTTGAGCTCTCGGGAAAAGCTATCGTCGGCTTGTTCTTCATGTTCAACCTCGGCCTCTGCCTCGATCGCCTCCTCGGCAGCCGGATCAGACTTATCTTCGGCTTCGGGCTCGTCTTCAGCCTCGTCTTCGTTTTCAGCCTCATCCTCGTTTTCAGCCTCGTATTCGGGCTCGATCTCATCCTCCTCGGCAAGCACTGCCTGATCCTCTTGCTCATTTTTATCAGAAAAATCGTCAGAGGTCTGCTCGTCCTCGTCGTCTTGCTCGGCGGTTACGGCAGCGGCCATAAACAGCGCGGCATCTGCGACGGGGGTGGGCTGCTCATCCTCCGCTTCGGCAGTTTCTTCGTCCTCTGCCTCGTCGATCTCACCCTTGGCAACGGCCATATCGTGCTCGTGACGTGCGTTGGTCGCCACGTAAGCCATCATAAAGCGCAGCTCGGCAACCAGATAAGTCACAACTGCGATCAAAGGAGCCAGCCACATGGGCTCTGCCTCCATGATGATGGAACAGATCAAGCTGAGCAGCAGTACC
Organism: Eubacteriales bacterium; assembly: GCA_045543375.1. Taxonomy (GTDB): domain Bacteria; phylum Bacillota; class Clostridia; order Oscillospirales; family CAG-272; genus SIG644. Next base: position 1,560 of record JAZQMI010000086.1, read on the forward strand.
ACCACCAGCTCGCACACAAGCACCAGTGCATTGTTTTTTAAGTATTTTGCAACATAATAACCGTTGGTCTTTTCCATTCGAGTGTTCCTCACGTTCATCAAAATTACGCCTTTGAGCGTCTACGTTTATTGTACCAAATTTCCGGCGTGATTGCAAGACGTTTTGCAAAATAATTTTACGCCAAAATTCGCGCCGATCAGAGCACCTTGGCCAAAAACTCCTTGGTTCTGGGCAGTTGGGGATTTTCGAAGAATTGCTCGGGTGTCCCCTCCTCCAGAATGGTTCCGTTGGCAATGAACAGTACGCGGTCGGCGACCTCGCGGGCAAAGCCCATCTCGTGCGTGACCACCACCATGGTCATGTTGTCCTTGGCGAGCTCCTTCATAACGTCGAGCACCTCGCCGACCATTTCGGGGTCGAGTGCAGAGGTGGGCTCGTCAAACAGCATGATCTCGGGATTCATGGCAAGCGCGCGCACGATGGCGATACGCTGTTTCTGACCGCCCGAGAGCTGATTGGGATACGCGTTCGCTTTTTCCTCAAGACCGACGCGGCGCAAAAGACGCATGGCATTTTCCTCTGCCTCCTCAGGCGTTTGCAGCTTGAGTTTGACGGGCGCGTAGGTGATGTTTTTGAGCACCGTAAAATGGGGGAAGAGATTGAAATGCTGGAACACCATACCCATTTTGGCGCGCACCTTGTCAAGATCCACGCCCTTGGCGGTGATGTCCTGACCATTGACAAAAATCTGTCCCGAGGTGGGCGTTTCAAGCATATTCAGGCAGCGCAAAAAGGTGCTCTTACCGCCGCCCGACGGGCCGATGACGACCACCTGCTCGCCGCGACGGATGGTGCAGTCGATGCCGCACAGCACGGGCTTATCCTTCACGAAGCTCTTGTGCAGATCGCGCGTTTCAATGATAACGTCACTCTGCGCGGCAGCTTCACTCGTTTGCATATGTTCAAGATCTGTCACTTTTTGCCAACCTCTTTTCCAATTTCGTTACAAAGTAATTCAAAACGCAGACGACGACCAGATACATCAGCGCGATGGAGATGTAGGGGAAGTAGGGGTCTGCCGTACGCGAAATGACGCGCTGTGCCGCCTTGGTCAGATCGATGACACCGAGGAAGCCGATGACCGACGTTTCCTTGAGCAGCGAGATGAACTCGTTACCGATGGCGGGCAGCACATTTTTGATGGCCTGGGGCAGCACGATGGTGCGCATGGTCACGCCGCGCGAAAGTCCCAGCGAACGACCGGCCTCGGTCTGTCCGATATCGACGGCATTGATGCCGGCACGCATGATCTCGGCCACATAGGCGCCCGAGTTGATGCCGAAGCCGATGATACCGACGAGCACGGGGTGCGTCGAGTTGGCAAATACGATGAAATACATAATAAGGAGCTGAACGACGACGGGCGTACCGCGAATGATGGTGGTGTACGCCTCGCAAATGGCATTGAGCACCTTCAGCTTGCCCGACTGCTTATGCACCGTTTTGACCGTCGCGATCAGCGCGCCGATGGCCACACCGATCAGCGTCGCACACAGCGCGATGATCAGTGTATTTTTCAGTCCGTCCAGGAACATCAGATAGCGTTCCTCGCGGATAAAGGTTTTTTCAAAGGCGGTAGACAGATAATCCGCTACTCCTACGAAAAATTCTACGATGGCATTGATAATATCCATTGAGTGGTTGTCCTTTCTGTTTCACTCATTAAAAACACGCAACGGGAGGGGCAGACAAGCTGTCCCTCCCAGATGGTTGTCAGAATTACTCCTCGATGGTCGCGTAAAGGTCGTTGTACTGCTGCTCCCAAGCGGCGACCGAGCCGTCTGCGATGAGCTCAGCGAGAACCTCGTCAATGACGGCGAGCAAGCTCTCGTTGCCCTTGCCGACGCAAACGCCGTACTCCTCGACCTCGGCGGCATCCGAGCCGTCAGCCTTGGTCAGCTTTGCCGTCTGGTAAGCGCCGTTGCTGGAGGCAACGATAACCTCTGCGGTCAGCTTGTCGGTAACGACAGCGTCAACCTTGGTGCCAAGTGCCGCAGCCGCCAGAGCGGGAGCGTCGTAAGGCGTCAGGGTCGAGCCGGTGAGCGTGCCGTCAGCGATCAGACCGTCGACAAGGAAGTCGGAGGTGGTACCCTGCTGGACGCCAATGGTCTTGCCGACCAAATCCTCAACCGTGGGGATAGCGGCATCCGCCTTGACGATGACGTACTGCTCGGTGGAAGCGTAGGGGATGGAGAAGTCGACCTCTTCGGCTCTCTCGGCCGTGATGGTCATGCCGGCAGCACCTGCATCGGCCTTGCCGCCCTTGACTGCGCCCGTGATGGAGTCGAAGTTCACGTCTTTGACTTCAAGCTCAACGCCCAGCTTCTCGGCGACCTTCTTCATGATCTCGATGTCAACGCCGACGATCTCGTTTTCGTAAACGAATTCGTAGGGAGCGAAGCCTGCCTCGGTGTAAACGACCAGCTTGCCGTTTGCCTTGATGTCATCAACGGTGTTGTACTTGGGACCGCAAGCGGTGAGTGCGAGTGCCATGACCAGCATCAGTGCGGCCAGTGCCAAAGTTACGATTTTTTTCATGATATTTTCCTTTCTTGATCTTGACCGCTCATGTCGGTCTTCAGATGATGGCAAGATTATAGCACCGCCCGAACGGTTTGTCAATACCTTTTTGAAAAAAAATTCAAAAAATTTTGATTTTTTTATTTTCGCCCTCGTTTTATGCTCGTTTTATGCATGAATATTCATTTTTCGGGTGCAAATAGTGAATATTCTCCTTTTTCGCACCGTGCCGATAACAAAAAAGCGGGCAAGTGATTGACGGCGGGGCGATTGTGTGCTAAAATAAGGAGAAAAACGGGCGAAGCGGAGGTTGCCATGCTGAACACTACCTTATGCTATATTGAGCGCGACGGGAGGTATCTGATGATGCACCGCGTCCGCAAAAAGAACGACGTCAACCGTGACAAATGGATCGGCATCGGCGGTAAATTCGAGGCGGGCGAGAGCCCCGAGGATTGCGTGCTGCGCGAGGCGCGTGAGGAAACAGGCCTGACCTTGACCGACTACCGATATGCCGGTATCGTCACCTTCGTGCTCGAGGGTTTGGATGAAACCGAATATATGCACCTGTTCCACGCGACGGGCTTTGAAGGCATCTTGCGCGAGGACTGCGACGAGGGCGTGCTCGAATGGATCACCAAGCAAAAGCTGCTCTCACTTCCCATGTGGGAGGGCGACAAGATCTTTTTGCGCCTGCTTGATGAGAAATGCCCCTTTTTCTCGCTCAAGCTGGTCTATAATAAGGATGGAAAGCTGCTTCGTGCTGTGCTTAACGGTCGGGCTCTTGAAATATGAAAACGAAAAAGCGCGAAGCAACAAGCTCCGCGCTTTTTCGTTGTAACAAACTTGATGGTGCGCCCCGCAAACGACCGCGTGCAGCACAGCGCTGCATCGGACACCATCACCGTCGCTCATCCGCCGGTCAAAGGGACGAACGCGCGACTGTCATGGAGTCTGCGGGTTTTTCGCAGGCTACCTCGCATCCGCGCCAAGTATCAACTCTGCCACAACAGAATATGAGTGCCGCACGCCCTAATTTTCCCACGGCTCGCAGTTCCGACGGATCATAAGAGAATACGGTTATCACAAACGCTGCTTTCGGCAGGGCTCACACAGAGCTCCGATACGCACAAGCATGCGAAAAAATCAATGGGATCGATGCCGACGCACAGTCGGCGGAAATTCCGCCATGCTCGCCGCCGCTCGGACGACCGAGGAGCGACACGGCATTCGCGCAAGGCGAGGCGGTTCCATCAAGCAACGCTCCCGATCGCTGCGCGATTCGCATCGCTCATACGGCCGGTCTACCTGATGTCGGTTTGACGCTTCAAACCTCACTAATATATAACCATATTTTTGTTAACTCACCAAGAACAAAACATGAACAAATTGTTACATCGACAAATCTCGCATTGATCCGCCCGCTGCCGCATCGAACATTTTTTATTTTATGCGCACACACCTTGACTTTTGCGTGAAAAAGGGATAAAATATATAGTTAGATCAAACATAGGCCGCTCATTGCTCATCGGCGAAGGAGCGGCGGTGAAAGGATGGAATATGATCATGACCAAGATCGATATTTTTTCGGGTTTCCTCGGTGCGGGTAAAACAACGCTGATCAAAAAGCTGCTTGGCGAAGCGTATGCGGGCGAGAAGGTCGTCCTGATCGAAAACGAGTTCGGACAGATCGGCATCGACAGCGGCTTTCTCAAAGAGAGCGGCGTGCAGATCACCGAGATGAACCAGGGCTGCATCTGCTGCTCACTGGTTGGTGATTTCGGCAAGGCGCTCGGCGAGGTGCTCGACACCTACGCTCCCGACCGCATTCTGATCGAGCCCTCGGGCGTGGGCAAGCTGTCTGACGTTATCCGTGCCGTGCAGGGCGTGACCGCCGATGGCAAGGCTGAGCTCAACAGCGCAACCGTTGTGGTCGACGCGGGCAAGTGCAAGCTGTATATGCGTAATTTCGGCGAGTTTTTCAACGATCAGGTGGAGAGTGCAGGCTGTATCGTGCTCAGCCACACCGATAACATGTCCGAGGACAAGCTCGCGGCCGCTGTTGATATGCTGCGCGAGCACAACGCCACCGCCACCGTCGTGACGACGTCCTGGTCGGCACTGGACGGCAAGCAGTTGCTTGCCGCTATGGAGCAGCGCAACACACTTGAGGAGGCACTTCACGCCCTGGAGCATGAGCATCATCACCATCATCATCACCACGACGAATGTGATGATCCCGACTGTGAGTGCCACGAGCATCATCACCATCATCACCACGGCGAGTGCGATGATCCCGACTGCGACTGCCACGAGCATCATCACCACCATCACCACGACGAGTGCGACGATCCCGACTGCGAGTGCCATGAGCATCACCATCATCACCACCACGAGTGCGATGATCCCGATTGTGAGTGCCATGAGCATCATCACCATCATCACGCGGACGACGTCTTCACCAGTTGGGGTGCCGAAACGGCACGCAAGTACACCGCCGAGGGCATTCGCGCCGCGTTGGAGGCACTGGGTGACGAGCATCTCGGTACGGTCCTTCGTGCCAAGGGCATCGTTGCTGCCGAGGATGGCAGTTGGCTCCACTTTGACTACGTACCCGGCGAGCCCGATATTCGTACGGGTGCTGCCGACATCACGGGAAGACTGTGCGTGATTGGTGCCCGTCTTGACAAAGCGGCCATCGCTGCGCTGTTCGGTCTGGAGGCGTGAGCATGGCAAAGCAGCAAACGCAAATTCCCGTCTATCTGTTCACCGGATTTCTGTCGGGCGGCAAGAGCCACATGATCCAGGAGTCCATGGAGGACAAGCGGTTCAATTCGGGCGAAAAAACGCTTATTATCCTTTGCGAGGAGGGTGAGGTCGAGCTTGACGTCAGCACCTTCTACGGTCAGAACGTCTATCTTGAGATCATCGAAAATGAGGAGCAACTGACCAAAAAGTACCTGACCGAGCTGACGAACAAGCATCTGCTTGACCGTATCATCGTCGAGTACAACGGCATGTGGCTGTTGCAAAAGCTGTACGAGGCCATGCCCGAGAGCTGGGGCATCTATCAGCAGATGATGTTCGCCGAGGCTTCGACCTTTATCTCATACAACGCCAACATGCGCCAGCTTATGGTCGATAAGATCAGCGACGCCGAGATGGTCATTCTCAACCGCACGCCCGACAATATTGACAAGGACGAGATCCACAAGATCATTCGCGGTGTGTCACGCGGCGCAGCCATCACTTACGACTATCCCGACGGACACGTCGAATACGACGACATCGAGGATCCGCTACCCTTCGACATTGACGCGCCCATCATTGAAATCTCCGACAAGGATTACGCCATCTGGTATCGCGACATGGCCGAGGAGCTCGACAAGTATGCGGGCAAGACGGTGCGCATCAAGGGTCTGGTCGCCCGTGACAAATCGCTTGGCAAGAACGAGCTGGTCGCAGGGCGTCATGTCATGACCTGCTGCGCTGACGATATCTCGTTTCACGGTGTCGTGTGCGAATTTCCCGAGGATATTGCCCTCAAGACGCGCGACTGGATTACCGTGACAGCAACGATGACGCTCAAGGAACACAAGCTGTACAAGCGTCTGGGTCCCGTGCTGCAGGTCACGGCTTGGGAGATGGCCGAACGCCCCGACCCCGAGATTGCAACCTTTTATTAAAACAAAAAAGCGCAGACACCCCAAAGATGTCTGCGCTTTTTTGTTATTCTCCGGCAAGTCGTTCGTAAAACCTGCCGTCTGTCAGGTTTCTTTCATACGACGACGTCTTTTGTATTTTGGGCAGCTCGATGCGGTCAACAACGTGACCCTGAGTGCTCTCGCTTGCGCGATAGGTCAGGCACAGCACCTCGCCCTTGGACAGCTTGAAGGTGAGTGCCACGTTGCCGTATTGTTCTCCCGCGTAGTCCTCGCCGTAGATGACGATAGCCTTGCCCGCAGGCACGGTCACGCTCGGCAGCGCGTAGCGGTAAGGCGCGTTTTCGTTGTCCGAGAGGTAGTAGCCCTCGGTCGACACGTCCTCGGTGCCAAGGTTGGTCAACACGACGTAGTTGTTGCTACCGTAATAGGCAACGGCCGTCACGCGCAGCCCCTCGACGGGTCGCAGCACGGCTTGCATGCTGACCTTGCCCGTATAGGTAAACACATCCTCGAGCGTCAACGTCGCCTCGTTGCGGCGCACGCCGTTGACGAGCCAATGGTCAAATTCGTAACCAACGGGAACAACGGGCGTCACGACGGTGGGATAATACGTATAGTAGGTACCCGTAAAATCGCCGTCGGCGGTATAGGTGTTGACCGTCACGCCCGCGCCGCTCGGCACATCGATCTCAAGCGTATAGGGGCGACCGAGGTCATATCTTTCGTCCAAATGCTTTATCATATATGCAGGACGCCGTTCAAGGACGTCAAGGATATTTTTCCAGCGTTGATCAAAGGTGTCGATGCTATAATCCTTGTCGGGCGGCAGGTAGGGACTGAGCGCCAGATACAGTTCAAGTCCCGGACGGATGGCCGCTGCCGACGCCTCAACGATCGGCGCTGCACGTTCATAGGTAAACGCACCGTTGATCATATCGAGAATATAAGTCACGTACATGACGCGGCAATCGTCGCGCTGCATGAGCGCGCAAAACAGCGGGCTGTATTGGATCGCGTTCTCGTCGTAGCAGCGCAGCAGCGCGTTGGCACTTGCGCTTCCAAACGCCCAGTCGGTATCGTGCGGCAGGAAATACCATTTGCCGTCCATGCCGTGCACATCCGAGAAATCCTCGCCCCGGGCGGCAAAATACTTGAAAGCGCGGTTGTTATTTTGCGGCCAGTCGCCGTTATTGATGTAAGCCATTGAGGCGTGCATCTGAAGGTAGGTGGGCACGTCGAGCAGCTCGCACAGCTCCTCGTATGCCTCCTCGGCCGTCAGGTCCACCTCGCCATAGGCGAGCATTTTGTTATAATCCTCCAAAGGGTCGAAACCGTCGTACACGTCGCCCGTCGGCTCTTTTTGCCGCTCGGGACCGTCCAGCACCACAAACTCGCCCTTGAAATCGTATTGGTCGTAACGACTTTCAAAATAGGAATTTTTGTACGGCTCGTGCATCCAATACATGCCGTACAGCGTGCCGTTGACGTAGACGAGCACCGGTCGTACCGCCTCGGTAAAGGCAAAGCCCTGCGCTGCCATGAGCTGCTGCACGATCTCGTCCTTCATAAAGGCCTGACCGAAATCGTTGCCCGTATTGCGAATGACCAGATGCTCAAACTTATCAAAGCGGACGCCCTCGCTCGTATACAACGGACCGAACAGGTCCATGACGTTGAAATCGTCCAGCACGCTGTCGTATTGCTTGCGCGCGATATAACGCATGGATTTGAGTGCATGCGCACGCGAATATCCACCGTAGATGCGAATGCCGGCGGGCATGTTGAGCAGCGTCGTGCCGTCGCTGTCGTACAGCTCAATGTTCATGGGGCGTTCCCACGCCTCACCGCTCTTATTGTAATTGTAGAAGATGCCATTTTCGACCGACCACAGGTCGTCGTGCTCCGCGTCCACGTAAAAGACGAGCATGTTGAACTGCTCGACGATATTGGTACCGACAAAATACGTGCGGTAGCTGATATCCGACGTGCTGCCGTCCTCGTAGACGGCGCAGGCGGCAAAGTGATATGCTACGGGCATCTCTCCCGCCGTGAGCGTGATAGGCGAGCGATAGACCTCGCCGTGCTCGGCACTCGGCTCGCTGCCGTCGGTCGTATAACGAATGGTAGCAGCACTATCGGAGGGCTCGGTGATGATCAGCACCTCATCGCTGTTGAAAAAGGCAGAGCCGTATTCGTCAAGTGAAAAGGACAGCGTCCCCATACGCGTGGCAGAGAGTGGGGCCGGCGTATCAAGGCGCAGCTCCTTCATCAGCTTATTGTAGTTTTCAAGGCGTGCCTCGACCTGCACGATCTCCTCATCGGGCGGTGCATCGGGCGTGGTGGCGGGTGTATCGGACACCGTACACGCACACAAAAGCAGCGGCAGCAGCAACAGCAGCGCGACGCACCAGGGCATACAGCCCAAACGGTTCATATCCTTCCCCTCCTTTGAATAAAATGGCCAAAAAGTCAAGTTCTCGTTTCTTGTATTTTATTATAAAGGATAAATTGCGAAAAGTAAAGAACTTTTTTACGCTTTTTTTCAAAAAATGCTTGACAAGCGAAGTGTGTCGTGATATAATCTGTAAAGTGTTTTGCTTTACAGCAATGAAAGCTTTGGAGGATATCCCGCTATGTTTGAGAAAAATTTGAATATAGCGTATCTTCTGGACTTTTACGGTGACGTTCTGAATGAACGTCGCCGACAGGTGCTGGACGAGTATTACAACAACGATCTCTCGCTCTCCGAGATTGCCACCGAGTTGGGCATTTCCCGACAGGGCGTGCGCGACCTGATCAAAAAGGCCGAGGAAGAGCTGCTTTTTTACGAGGATAAGCTGCACTTGGCGCGCCGTTTCCGCGAGGCGGGCGAGCACGCAGCCGCGCTGCACCGTCTTTCGGGACAGTTCGCGCTGCCCGACGAAGTACTCCGCGAGATCGACGCACTGGAGATGAGCATCGGTTGACCCGACGCACGTCCCCACAACGAAAGAAAAAGGAGGAATTCCATGTTTTCGGGACTGAGCGAAAAGCTGGAGAGCGCATTTAAAAAGCTGCGCAGCAAGGGTAAGCTGACACCGGACGATATTAAGGTCGGCATGCGCGAGATCAAAATGGCGTTGCTTGAGGCCGACGTCAACTACAAGGTCGTCCGCGACTTCATCAAGACCGTGTCCGAGCGTGCCGTGGGTGCCGAAGTACTGGAATCTCTGCTTCCCGGTCAGCAGATCGTCAAGATCGTGCACGAGGAAATGATCGCCCTGATGGGGCAGACGCAAGCCAAGCTGACCATTGCTCCCAAGCCGCCTACCGTCATCATGATGGTCGGTTTGCAGGGCGCAGGTAAGACCACGCACGCCGCCAAACTGGCGAACATGTATAAAAAGCAAGGCAAGCGCCCGTTGCTCGTCGGTTGTGACGTTTACCGTCCCGCCGCCATCAAGCAGCTTGAGGTGCTGGGTGAGCAGCTCGATATTCCCGTCTTTTCGATGGGCACAAGCGAATCGCCCGTCAAGATCGCCCGTGAGGGCGTCAAGGAGGCCGAACGCCGCGGCTGTGACATGGTATTCATTGATACGGCAGGTCGTCTGCATATCGATGAGGAGCTGATGGAAGAGCTCCGTCAGATCAAGCAAAAGACCGAGCCGACCGAGATCCTGCTCACCATCGACGCCATGATCGGTCAGGATGCCGTCAACGTGGCCGAGCACTTCAACGAGTTGCTTGACGTCACGGGCGTGGTGCTGACCAAGCTGGACGGCGATACGCGAGGCGGTGCGGCGCTGTCCGTCCGTCACGTCACGGGCAAGCCCATCAAGTTCATCGGCGTGGGAGAGAAAATGGACGCCATCGAGCCCTTCTACCCCGACCGCATGGCAAGCCGAATTCTCGGCATGGGCGACGTGCTCTCGCTGATCGAAAAAGCGGAGCAGGCGTTCGACGAGAAAAAAGCGGCCGAGCTGGAGCAAAAGCTGCGCAAGTCGCTGTTCACGCTGGACGATTATCTTGACCAGCTCGGACAGATCAAAAACATGGGCGGTCTGGAGCAGCTCATGGGCATGATGCCGGGCGTCAAGCCGGGTGCGCTCAAAGATGCCAAGATCGACGAAAGTGCCCTCGCGCACACCGAGGCCATCATCCGCGCGATGACGGTGAAGGAGCGTGAGCATCCCGAGATCATTCAGGCCTCGCGCAAGATCCGCATCGCCAAGGGCAGTGGAACGAGCGTCGAGGACGTCAACAAGCTGCTCAAGCAGTTCGATCAGATGAAAAAGATGATTAAG
>JAZQMI010000087.1:0-5124 GCA_045543375.1 Eubacteriales bacterium
GATGACGGTGAAGGAGCGTGAGCATCCCGAGATCATTCAGGCCTCGCGCAAGATCCGCATCGCCAAGGGTAGCGGCACGAGCGTCGAGGAGGTCAACAAGCTGCTCAAGCAGTTTGACCAGATGCGCAAGCTCATCAAGCAGTTCTCGGGCGGCGGCATGAAGCGCTCGCCCTTCGGTAAAAAGATGAAAATTCCGTTTGCTTGACGCATTCACGGATTTTTATAAAAAATTTATATAAAACTTTGGAGGAAAAAATCATGGTTAAGATCAGACTGAAGAGAACCGGTAAGAAGAAGGACCCCAGCTACAGAGTTGTCGTCGCTGACGAGCGTATGCCTCGTGACGGCCGCTTCATCGAGGAGATCGGCTTCTACAACCCCATGACCGAGCCCGCAACCGTCAAGATCGACGCAGACAAGGCTCAGAAGTGGATCAAGAACGGCGCACAGCCCTCTGACACCGTACGCGCACTGCTCAAGAAGAGCGGCATCATTGACTGATCCCCGTACGGAGGTCATCATGGCAGATTTGAAGCAGACCCTGACGGGTATCGCGCAAGCCATCGTTGACCATCCCGAGGACGTCGTCGTCAACGAAGAAGTGGACAACTCGAGCATCGACCTGACGCTCACCGTTGCTCCCGACGACATGGGTATGGTCATCGGCCGCCACGGAAGAATCGCCAAGGCGATCCGTACCGTCATCAAGGCGGCTGCCGCAGGTAGCGGAAAAAAGGTCAACGTAGACATTCGCTGACCCCAAACGCAACGAAAAAGGAACGGTTGATAAAAAACCGTTCCTTTTTTGCGTTTTTGCCGCTTTTTCTTTCTGTTTTTTGTAGACAAACGCGGCAATTTGTGGTAGAATATTAAGAAGATCAAAAGAAAGGAGCGATCCCATGCTCATTCGTTCGATCGCGCCGCAGTCGTTTGCATCCAACTGCTATCTTGTCGTGTCGGACGAACACGCGCTGGTCGTCGATCCCGCCGTTTCGCTGTCGGCCATTCTCTTAGCACTCGGCGAGGAGGGTGCCACGTGCGAGGGCATCGTGCTCACGCACGGTCATTTCGACCACATGCTGACGCTCGACGAGCTGCGCCGCGCCTTCCCCGACACTCCCGTTTATATCCACCGCGAGGACGCATCCTATCTTGGCGACAGCCAAAAAAATGCTTTTTCGTTTTTCTTCCATCAAGACCGCGTCTGGCAGCCGGCGGACAGGCTGCTCACGGACGGCGATACGATTGCGCTTGGTAGCGAGACTGTCCGCGTCGTGCATACACCGGGGCACACACCCGGCTCGATCTGCCTATATTGCGGTGAGAACGATCTCATCACGGGCGACACGCTGTTTGACGGCGGCTACGGTCGGTGCGATCTGTGGGGCGGCAGCTTCACAACCTTGATCGAATCGCTGCAAAGGCTGCAAAGGCTGCCCGAGCACCTGACGATCCACCCCGGTCACGGTGGGACGGCGCGACTTGGCGCCGCCATTCGTATGACGGGATTGATATAGCCAAAACGGCGGGAGCAATCCCCCGCCCTACAATAAACAATGAAAAGGAAACAAAACCATGGACTACAATCGTCTTGCCGACCTGCTCTTCCCTGCGGTCAACGAAACACCCGCAGATATGGAGGCAAAATATCCCGCGCGTGAGCTGCCCGAGGGGGCAAAGGTCACCCGATTTGCGCCCAGCCCTACCGGCTTCGTTCATTTCGGCGGCCTGTTCCCCACCACCGTTGCCGAACGTCTGGCTCACCAGAGCGGCGGCGTGCTGTACCTGCGCATTGAGGACACCGACGCCAAGCGTGAGGTGCCCGGTGCGGCCGAGGGGCTCATCAAAACACTTGCCACCTACGGCATTCATTTTGACGAGGGCGCGATCCTGAACGAGCAAGGCGAAGTCGCCGACCACGGCGTTTACGGGCCTTACAAGCAGAGCCTGCGCGGTCCCATCTATCACGTGTTCGCCAAGCAGCTCGTCAAGGAGGGCAAGGCATACCCCTGCTTCACCACCGAGGAGGAGCTCGAGGAGCTTCAGCAGGTCAATAAGAAAGAAGAATTGAAAAATACCGACTGGCAGGCGCAATCCGAGGCGCGTCGAGCCGAGATGCTCAAGAACCGCGAGATCACGCTCGAGCAGGTCGAAGCGCACCTGAATGCCGGGGATCCCTTCGTGCTGCGCATTCTTTCTGACGGCGACGGCGAGAGAAAGGTCAAGGTGACCGATCTGATCAAGGGCAATCTCGAAATTCCCGACAACGACGAGGATTTCGTGCTGCTCAAGTCGGACGGCATTCCCACCTACCACTTTGCTCACGCGGTGGACGACCACCTGATGGGCACGACGCACATCATTCGCGGTGAGGAGTGGCTACCCAGCCTTGCCAAGCATCTGCAACTGTTCCGTTACCTTGGCTTTAAGGTTCCCAAATATATGCACATCGCGCAGATCATGCGACTGGACGAAAACGGCAACAAAAAGAAGCTGTCCAAGCGCGACATGGGTGCCAACATGGACGACTACACCCGCATGGGCTATTGTCCCGAGGCGGTGTGCGAGTACGTCATGACGCTGCTCAACTCCAACTACGAGGAGTGGCGCATGCAGAACGCAGATAAGCCTTACACCGACTTCCCCTTCAATATCAAAAAGATGTCCGTTTCGGGTTGTCTGTTCGATTTTGACAAGCTCAATGACGTATCCAAAAACGTGCTCTCGCGCATGGACGCGGCGACCGTCACGGCAGGCGTGACCGTCTGGGCACAGCAATTTGACCCCGAATTCGGTGCTCTGCTCGCACGCGATAAAGACTTTGCCGAAAGCATCTTTGCCATCGGTCGTGGCGGCAAAAAGCCGCGTAAGGATCTGGCCACGTGGGCGGATGCCAAGCCTTACATGGGCTTCTTCTACGACGAGCTGTTCAACATCGAAGACGAGTACGCCGAGCAATTTGACCGCGCCGACATTCGCGCGACGCTGGAGAGCTTCATGCAAAGCTACGACGAGGCCGACGACATGAACGCTTGGTTTGACAAGGTCAAGGCGATCGCCCGCGAGCTGGGCTATGCTGACGACATGAAAGCCTACAAGGCCGACCCGAGCGCATTCCGTGGCAGCGTGGCAGACATCAGCATGTTCTTGCGCGTGGCCGTTACGGGCAAGATGAACGCCCCCGACCTTTACACCGTCATGCACATTCTCGGCAAGGAAAAGACCACCGCTCGCATCAAGGCAATGATGGATAAGATTTGAAAAATCGAAAGGATAAAATAACATGGACGAGATCAACAGCAATTTTATACACGAGATCATCGACGCCGATCTGACGGCCAATCCGGGACTGAAGATTCACACCCGCTTCCCTCCCGAACCCAACGGATATCTGCACATCGGCTCGGTCAAGGCCATTTGCGTCAACACCGACGTAGCCAACAAGTATGTGGGTCTTTTCAATCTGCGTTATGACGACACCAACCCCGCCAAGGAGTCCGACGAATTCGTCCGCTCCATTCGCGAGGACCTTGAGTGGCTGGGCGCAACCCCCACGGGCGGCGTCTTCTACGGCTCGGACTATTTCGGCAAGTGCTATGAGTTCGCCGTTCAGCTCATCAAGCAGGGCGACGCCTACGTGTGCGACCTGTCCAAGGACGATCTGGCGGACTACAAGGGTACCGATCGCGCCGTCGCGTCCAAGGAATCTCCCTATCGTAACCGCTCGGTCGAGGAAAACCTTGAGTTGTTTGAGCGCATGAAGAACGGCGAGTTCCCCGACGGTGCACGCACGCTGCGCGCCAAGATCGATCCCTCGTCGGACAATCCTTACCTGCGCGACCCCGTCATCTACCGCATCAAGCACATTCACCATCACCGCCAGGGAGATGAGTGGTGCGTTTATCCCATGTACGACTTCGCACATCCCATTCAGGATGCTCTTGAGGGCATCACCCACTCGCTGTGCTCGAGCGAATTCCGCAATCACCGTCCGCTCTACGACTGGGTGGTCGACAGGATCGGCTTTGAGCAAAAGCCGCACCAGTGGGAGTTCGGCCGCATGAACATCACCTACACGGTCATGTCCAAGAGATATTTGCGTCAGCTCGTCGAGGAGGGTCACGTGGACGGCTGGGACGACCCCAGACTTCCTACGCTGAAGGGTCTGCGCCGTAGAGGATACACGCCCGAGGCACTGTTCACCTTCGTGCGCGAAGCAGGTGTGACCAACACCGACCACACGGTCGACGTCCGTCAGCTTGAGGCCTGCGTGCGCGACGATCTCAACGAGAACGCGCTGCGCCGCATTGCCGTCATGAGCCCTGTCAAGGTGGTCATCGACAACTACCCCGAGGACAAGGAAGAGATCTTTGCCCTGCCCAACCATCCGCAAAAGCCCGAGCTTGGCACGCGCGACGTTCCCATGACGCGCGAGATCTATATCGACGCCGACGACTTTGCCGAGGTTCCGCCTCCCAAGTTCTTCCGTCTGAAGCCCGACGGCGAGGTGAGATTGATGGGCGGCTATATCATCAAGTACGCCGGCATCGAAAAGAACGAGGACGGCTCGATCAAGTGCATTCACGCGACGGCCGATCTGGAAACGGGCAACGGTATGCCTGTGGACGGCCGCAAGGTCAAGGGCACCATTCATTGGCTGTCTGCCAAGTACGCCCAGCCCGCCACGCTCATGCTGTACGATCGCCTCTTTAACATTGAGAACACGGCTGACGTGCCCGAGGGCAAGACTTATCTTGATTTCCTCAACGCCGACTCGCTCACCCGCGTTGACGGCGCACTCGTGGAGCCTTCGCTCGCGGATGCCAAGGCACTTGACAAGTTCCAGTTCGTCCGCGTAGGCTACTTCTGCAAGGACAGCAAAAATGAAAACACCTTCAACCGCGTGGTCGGTCTGAAGGACAGCTTCCCGAAAAATTAAAAAAGTACGAGGGAAAACCGCTTTCGGTTTTCCCTCGTTTTCTGCTTATTTATTTGCCTGCAAAGCGCGGCGGATACGCATCATTTCCTTCATGCGCAGCTCGGTGTTAAGGATCTTTTTGCGCAGTCGGATATTCTTGGGCGTGACCTCGATGAGCTCGTCGTCCTTGATAAACTCAATGGCTT
>JAZQMI010000088.1:0-18345 GCA_045543375.1 Eubacteriales bacterium
CGTCGGTCACCACGCCGCACAGCTTGCCATCACGCAAAAACAGCGATCTGACACGCTCGTAAACGACGCGAACGCCCGCACGATAGCAGGCGTCGGACATGGCCGCGACGATATCGGTGGCTTTATCGGATACGGGGAAAACGCGTCTTCCTCGCTCGGTCTTGAGCGGTACGCCGCAACGCACAAAAAACGCCTTGGTATCGGAGGTCGAGAAACGGTCGAGTGCCGTGTAAAGAAAGCGCGGATTGGACACGACGTTGGTCAGAAATTCGTTGGTATCACAGTCATTGGTCACGTTGCAGCGCCCCTTACCCGTGATGCGCAGCTTGCGACCGAGCCGACCCGTACGCTCATACAGCGTCACGTCGGCACCGTTCTCGGCAGCCGTCAGCGCTGCCATCATGCCCGCGGCACCGCCGCCCACGACAGCCACGCGCGTGGGAGCAAAATTATCTTGATTTATCATAGACTTCGTACTCGTCCCAGATATGTTCAAGGCGGCGCAATCTCTCGGTCAGCTCGCCCTGCTTTTTGCGCGAGATGGCAACGAGCAGCGCGTTGATGGTGCTCAAGGGCGCAACCAGCGAGTCGACAAAAGCCGCTACGTCGCTCTGCGCGAGCAATAGCTGATCGGACAAGGCAGCAATGGGCGAATGTGCCGAATCGGTCAGCGACACGACGTTGGCTCCTGCCTTGTGGGCAAATTCGACCGCCGTGACCACACGCTTGGAGTAGCGGGGGAAGCTGATGGCGATGAGCACGTCCTGCTCACCGATGTCCAGCATTTGCTCGAACACCTCGCTGCCCGAGGTAGAACGAATGAGCTTGACGTTATCCGACACGCGCAAAAGGCCTGCGCCCAAAAAGTCTGCCAGCGATGCAGACGAGCGCACGCCGAGAATGTAGATGTTGCGAGCGTTGATGAGCGCATCCACGGCGCGGTCAAAGGCGGCACGGTCGATGCTCTCGGCCGTCTGCTTGATCTTTTCGGCATCGGCGTACAGGATCTTATCCAGCACGTCGCCGTCGCCAATGAGGTGATTGGTGACCTCAATACGCTGGAATGATGTGAGTCTGTTGCGAATGATGGCCTGCATAGCGCGCTGAAATTCGGGGTAACCCTCAAAGCCCAGCTCGATGGCAAAACGCACGACGGTGGATTCGGACACCCCCGTTGCGTCGCCCAGACGCGAAGCGGTCATATAGGCTGCCTTTTCATAATGTTCGATAATATAATTGGCGATCTGGCGCTGTCCCTTGGAAAAGGACGGCATGCCCTCTTCCATTTGCTTGAGTAGATCGTTCGGCATGTCCTACTTCCCCTCTCTGATTGATAATCATACTTTGATTATTATACCCTATTTTTTGCAAGAAGTCAATGTTTTTCTTGCAAAAAGCAATATTTTCAGCAAAAAAGGGAGGCCGATCAGCGACCTCCCTGCGCGTTATATTTTCTTGAGCTTGGCGTACGTAGCCATGAGCTTTTTGGTGCCCACGCGGTCAAAGGCGACCTCAAGCAGCGTATCTGCCGCCATGGGACGCGTAGATAGGATCACACCCTCGCCAAACGTGGGGTGTGCCACGCGGTCACCCGCCGCAAACGCGGTGGCCGCGGCTCGGTTGGCTGCTTGCGCGGCGGGATTGACAAACGACTTTCCCACCGTGATATCATTGTTCAGCGCACCGCCCGTGCGTCCGACCGACGTGCGTGCGCCACCTCTGCTGCCCCAAGCAGGTGCAGACGCGGAAACGCCGAAGCGCAGCTCGCCCTCATGCTCGTCGTGCTCCTCGTGCAAAAGCGTCTTGGGGATCTCGCCCACAAAGCGCGAGATGGGATTGTAGGTCGTGGAACCGTACAGCAGACGGCATTTGGCGTGCAAGATATACAGCTCGTTTTTTGCGCGTGTGATGGCGACGTAGGCCAGTCGGCGCTCCTCCTCCATCTCGGCGTCCCCTGCCATGACCGTCTGCATGCCGGGGAAGATACCGTCCTCCATGCCGGGCAAAAAGACGATGGGAAATTCCAGTCCCTTGGCCGAGTGAATGGTCATCATGACGACGGCGTCTGCCGTATCGTCGTAGCGGTCGACGTCAGCGACCAGTGCGTTTTCCTCCAAAAAACCCGTCAGCGTGGGCTGCTCTGCCGTGCGGCAATATTCGACCACGTTGGACTTGAATTCTTCCAGGTTTTCAAGGCGATCCGCCTCCTCCTTGCCCGCGTCGATGAGCATCTGTCGGTAGCCCGAGCGGTCGAGCACCTCGTCGACCAACGCCGGCAGCTCGATGACGCCAACAAGTGCCGTCAGCTCCTCGATCATACCCGCAAACGCGGTCAGTGTCAGGGCGGCGCGCTGCAGTGCGACGAATTCGTTTGCGCGTTTCATGACCTCAAACAGCGTCGTACCCTGCTCGGCGGCAATGGCCTCCACCGCCTCCAGCGTCTTTTCACCGATCTTGCGGCGCGGCTCGTTGATGATGCGCAACAGCCTCTCGCGGTCGGCGTGATTGTTGACCAGTTGCAGATACGCAACCAGATCGCGGATCTCCTTACGGTCGGCAAAGCGGGTACCGCCCAGCATACGGTAAGGCACGGCACTCTTGGCAAAGGCGCGTTCAAGCGCGTTGGACTGGGCGTTGGTACGGTACAGCACGGCAAAATCGCGGTATTTTTGCTCGCCCTTGGCGACGCGGCGCACCACCTCGTCAACGATAAAGCGCGCTTCAAGTCCTTGGTCGTCCAAACGTCGAAGGTGTATCTTTTCACCCTCGCCCTGTGCCGTCCAGAGCTTTTTGTCGTGGCGTCCCGTGTTGTTGGCAATGACGGCATTGGCCGCATCAAGAATGTTCTGCGTCGAGCGATAATTGCGCTCCAGTTTAATGATACGTGCCGTCGGGAATATCTTATCAAAGGTCAGAATGTTTTCGATGGTCGCACCGCGGAAGCGGTAGATGCTCTGGTCGTCGTCGCCGACCACCATGAGGTTTTGGTATCCCGCCGAAAGCAATTGGGTCAAGGCGAGCTGTGCCTGGTTGGTGTCCTGAAACTCGTCCACGCAAACGTAGCGGAAGCGGCGCTGATACTGGGTGCGAACGTCCTCGTGCTCGCGCAGCAGCTTGACCGTCTGCATGATAATATCGTCAAAATCCATGGCGCCCGAGGCGACCATTTGCGTCTGATACGCCTCGTACACCTTGGCAATCTTGCAAAGGCGGTAATCCGAGCCGGCCTCGGTTTCAAAATCCTTTGGTGTCATCAGGCGATCCTTGGCGCGGCTGATGGCAGATACGACGCTCTTGACAGGAAACTGCTTGTCGTCAATGTTGCATTTTTTCATGGCGGCGATGACCGCTTTTTTGGTGTCGTCGGCATCGTAGATGGTAAATTCCTTGGGATAGCCAAGCCGCTCGCCGTGCACACGCAGCATGCGCATACAGATCGAGTGGAAGGTACCCGCCCAGATGTCATTTGCCACCGTTTCATCCTCAAACGCGGCGCGCAGACGCGCCTTGATCTCGCCCGCCGCCTTGTTGGTAAAGGTGATGGCCAGCATTTGCCACGGAGGACACGGATTGCTGATAAACTCGGGCAGGATTTGCTCGATCTCCTGTTTGGAAAGCGACGCGGCGCGCTCCAGCTCGGCGACCTGCCCCTCGGTCATATCAAAAGGCATATATTCCGTTTCGTAGGCGTTGCCGTAGCGTATGATAAAGGCGATACGCTTGACGAGCACCGTCGTCTTGCCGCTGCCCGCACCCGCGATGATGAGCAGCGGATCGTTGACGGCAAACACCGCCGCGCGCTGCTCGGTATTCAGTTCGTCGTAAACGCGGTCAAACAGCGCACGCTTGGCGGCAAGATATCTCTCTTTGAGTTGTTGCATATATGTATTCCCTTTCGGTCGGAGCATTCTGCCTAACAGTATATCATATTTTCGGCAGTTTTTCAAGCGGTTGGGCGTAACAAAGCAATTTTCTTTCGTAATAATCCGGGATATCCGCACAGGATGCCGAATTTTTGCACCGTCCCCCTCAAATGCGAACCCTTTTACTACTTGCGATGTACGTCATTCTCCCATCAGGACCGCGCAAAAGAGTTCGATGCGTTGCCACACAGCGAAACAAAAGCGGCTCCACTTTTGTGGAGCCGCGTTTGTTTGGTGCCGGTGACCGGGGGCGAACCGGTACGGTATCGCTACCACTGGGTTTTGTGTCCAGCACGTCTGCCAATTCCATCACACCGGCGTGTGACGCTGTCAAACGCATATAGTATAGCACACCTTTTTTGAAAAATCAAGGGGTTTTTATAATTTTTTCATACAAAAAGGAGCGATCTCTCGCTCCTTTTTCCTGCGTGACTTATTTTTTCTTTTTTCTTAGGGTCAACGCGACAACGACCGCCGCAATGACAAGAATGAGTGCCGCCGCACCGATCCAAAGTGCAATTCCCGCATCCTTCTGATCTCCCGGTTTCGGTTCGACAGTAGGATCGTCCGGCTGCTCGGGCTCTCGCTCATCCGGCTGCTCGGGTTCGGGCTCGGGAACGATGATCGCATCGTCCACGGGCGTTTGGGTCGCAATTTGCTCCTCATACGCCGCAACGAGCTCCTCTGCCTCACCAAGTACGGCAATCAGGCCAAACTCGCCCAGGATGGAGCGTTCGTCCTGCGTCAGGTGGTCGATCTCATATCGCGAATTGGTGGTCAGGCGTGCGATCGTCTTGAAGGTATGCTCATCCACATCCTGCGCGATCAGCTCCTCCAACGTGTAGATCTGCTCGATCAGCCAGTGATTTGCCGCAACGATCTCATCACGTTTGACCTTTTGAAGATCGGTCAGGCAAAAGCTGTCCACCTTCCATTCGAGTTTCCCCGCGACGGTTGTCATATCCGTCCAGCCAAGGCTGATATGATTGATCGCGCCGATATTGAATCTCCCACCACCGCCGTTGACGATGCTTGCCGAGGAAATGGGAAGCACGACGTGATTCCAACCGCTCTGCTTTTGCTCGATGGCGGCAAAGAGTGCTCTGATGCTCCAGCGAACTGCCGCTGCGTCCTTACTGCCTGCGCTGGACAACGTCAGATATCCCGAAAAAGGCAGATCGAACACCGCAGTGTCAGACACATACAGATCAAACTCCAGCGTGTCCATGCCGCGAGCGTCAACCGGCTGCTCCAGCATAGTCTGCCCCAGCGTGTCACCGGCGCGAAGCGTGAGCGACAACGCCGCATAGCCGGCATTCTGGTCGGTCGTGTCGAGCACGTACCCGCCCCCCCACTCACTGTTGCAGCCGAACACTGGCATGCAATGCTCGGTCGGTGTCATTTCAGCGGCGTTAAGCTGCTCGATCGTCGGCTTGATGTAAGTCACCTTGAGCGACACCGGCTCGGTCGCCGCAATGGCTCCTCCCCAACCGTTCTGGGTATAAGCGTCGGCAATACGAACGTAGAGCGTTTTGCATTGATCAACATCAACGAACCCAAGCAGGTCGTAGGTGCGCTTGCTCCGCGGCAGGCCGCGGTCATCCGGATCGTCCGATTCGTAGCAGTAGACTGTCGTATAATTCTCGCCGTCTGTTGAAACAGACAGATGTAGCTGCTGTCCCATGACGGCAGAAAACTCTATTTTCTGTACGTTGAGCGTATTGCGTATGGAATAACGATAAATGAATTCATTGGCTCCGTCGACGTACCGTACGTTCTCAACGTTGAGTGAGCCCTCTTTGATCAGGTAGTTCTTCTCCTGCTCGGAGGTAATGTCGAAGGAATGGATCTCGAAACCGATCGTGGGATCTTCAAAATAGCCGACCTTGAGCGTCATCGGCTCGTTGTTTCGTACGGCACCGCCCCAGCCCCCCGCATCAGGGTAAGCATCCGCAATGCGGACGTACAACGTGCTGCACGAGTTCAGATCAACGAAATCGGTCAAAAGGAAGGTGCGCTTGGCCTGGGGTAGACCATGGTCACTCGGGTCGGTCGTTTTATACTGGTAGACCGTCGTATAATTCGCACCGTCGGTCGAAACGGAAAGATGAAGCTGCTGCCAGATGATACCCGACAGCTCAAGAGTGCGCACGTTATCGATATGAGCAAGGTTATACGTGTATATGATCTGACCTTGCGCGTCAGCATAGCGAGTATTCTTGCCGTTCCATGCGCCCTTGATTTTTAAATAGGGCGTTTCCTCCTCTGTACCGACGGTAAAGGAAAACGTTTGGTACAAAAGCTCCTCCGCACACACATGGACGCCGAGCGCGGCGGCGAACATGGTCAGTGCGATCAGCGCAGCAATCAGTCTTCTCACGAATTTTCCTCCCATCGCAAGCAATTTGGATATATTTAGTATACCACGCCGCTGCGCCGCTGTCAAGATTTGCCGCACGATGCGTCTCTCTTTTGTACGGTGTGTCAAAACGGCCTCCCCGTTTTTGTACATTCTCACCATCAAGAAAGAAAAAAGAGGGGCAGCGAATACTCGCCGCCCCTCATGGGATCACCAATTATTTCTTCTTTTTGCTGACGATGATGACGATCACGACAGCGGCAACAACAACCACGGCGATCACAACGATCACGATGGGGTTCAGGCCACCCTCGTCCGCGGGCTGCTCGGGCTCGTCGGGCGTATTGGAATCGTCAGGCTGTTCAGGCTCCGGCTCGGGATCAACGGCGGGATCAGCAGTGGGATCGGAGGGCTCAGCGGGATCGTCTGCGGGCTCGTTTTCTTTGGCCTCAAGAATGGCCTCGTACTCGGCCTTCATTGCCTCGGCCGCCTCCAGCACAGCAAGTACACCGGACTCGTTGGCAACCTCGATTGCAAGCTCGCTCAGACCGTTATAGGCACGTCTTGCTTGTCTGATCTTGGTAAAGATATCCTTGTAGTTATCCTCGGTCAAGTCTTCCAGCTTATAAGCGGCAAGCTCGTTGATCTGATCGATGGTAGCCTGTGCCTCTTCTTGAGCAGCGGCCTTCTCAGCCTCACGCTTTGCAGCCTCCTCGGCCTCTTTTCTTGCCTGCTCTGCAGCTTCAAGGGCAGCCTTTTCCTCTTCGCTCAGCTCCTCATAGATGATATCCAGCGTGACAGGCATCGTATCCTTGATCTGACCACCCCAACCAAGCTCGGGATAGGAGTCGGAGATCTTGATGTAGAGCGTAGAGCTGGTGCCGGTCACATACTTCGTCAGATCGAAGGTCATGTATTCGGGGGACAATCCACCGCTTCCGTTCTCTTCGGGCGTGCCGTCCCACTTGTAAACATCGACCCATGTCGCTCCATCCTCGGAAAGCTGCAAATACAACTGGTTGGCAACGAGAGCACTCCAGGTGATCGAGGTCATGTTAGTGTAGTTTTCAATGTTGTAAAGGTAGGTGAAGGACGAGCTTTTATCGGCGAAATGGATACCGCCATTATAGTTTGCCGTATCCTCGTACAGATACGCCTTTTCCTCTGCGGTAGCAACGCTGAAACGATAGATCTCATGCAACAGACCGTCGGACGATGCATTGGGATCATATTCAACGGCAGGAGCGTCTACGTTATAGGAAAGAATGACGGGATAGTTCAGGCCAAGCGCGATGCGTCCGCCCCAACCGCCCGAAGGCTCTTCATCCTTCATTTTGACGTACAGATGCGTTGCCTGGGCAAGACCCTCAAACTGCGTCAGATCGCACTCGAGCATTTGCTGCGAACCGGCAGGTCCGTTACCGTCGCCGCCGAAATAGGCGATCTGAACCCACTTGGATTCATCAGCCTCGGGCGTGTCACCGCCGACCCATACGTAAACGCCGTACTGACCGCCAATGGTAGCCGTCCACTGCATTTTGGTCGCACCTTGCGCCAATCTGTATTGATAGACAAAGTATCCATTGTCCGAGTTGCGGCCGTTCCAGTTGCCGTCGCCCTCGGTATAGGTCTTGCCATTCTCATCGGTCTTGATCTTTTCACCTTTGGAATTGTTCATATCGGTAGAAAATCTACCGACGTTCACGACGTTTTCAGCGGTATCAACACCCTTGTAAAGCGGCTCAGAGTCACTCGTAAAGGTATAATTCTCGCCGCTGGCAGGAACGACCTCGAAAACGATGGTTTCCTCAAACGGGTACCAAACACCGTCAACGGGCGCCGTGGTGGTGAGCATTTCGTCTGCCGCAACGCTCAGTCCAAAACAGGACAGCAGCATCATAGCAGCAAGCACGATGGATAAAAACTTTTTCATATTCGTTACCTCCTGATGGTAATAGAGCACTCACCGTGCTCTTTGTCAATAGTATATCACACTTTTTTATTTGGCGCAACCTCGCATATCGACGAAATTCAACTGCTTATTTTTGTCTATTTTGCTGTGATTTTTCTTTAAAAATATAAAATTCGTTATACAATTCGATGCAATAATTGACCAAATGCAAGAATGCAAAAGAAGGAGCCCCGCAGGGCTCCCTCTTTTTTCGGGTGTGGTCTTATTTCTTTTTCTTGGTTGCAATCACGACAACCACGACAACAGCGGCAACAACGACCACGGCGATCACAACGATCACGACGGGGCTCAGGCCGCCCTCGTCCGCGGGCTGTTCGGGCTCGTCGGGCGTGTCGGGCGTATCGGGCTCATCGGGAATCTCGGGCGTGGTAGGCTCGGGATCTTCCGTCGTCGGCTCGTTCTCCTTGGCCTCAAGGATAGCCTCGTAGTCGGCCTTCAGCTTCTCGGCAGCCTCCAGCATTGCCTGTGCACCCGCCTCGTCGGCAGCCTCCTTGGCCTGCTCGCTCAAATCGTTATAAGCGCGCTTGGCGTTTCTGATCTCCTTGAAGATCTCTTTATAGTTATCCTCGTTCAGATCGTCCACCGTATAGCCGGCAAGCGTACCGAGCTGATCGACCACCGACTGCGCCTCTGCCTTCGCTGCGGCCTTTTCAGCCTCCAGTCGAGCGGCCTCCTGAGCAGCCTTTTCGGCCTCGGCGGCAGCCTTCTCCTCCTCGGTCAGCTCCTCGTAGGTGACGTCCAGAATGACGGGCATCGAAGAGTCGATCGCACCGCCCCAGCCGCCGTCGGGATGCGAGTCGGCGATCTTGATAAAGACGGTCGAGGTGGGCAGAGCGAGCAGCGAGGTCAGATCGTACGTCGTGTACACAAAGGGCAACCCGCCGCTTCCGTCCTCATTCGTCGTGCCGTCCCACTTGTAAACGTCCGTCCAAGTGATACCGTCGCTCGACACCTGCAAATAAAGCTGCTGACCGATGGGCGCCGACCAGGTCACCGACGTCATCTTGACGTTGTTTTCAATGGTGTACATATAGGTAAAGCATCTGTCACTATCTGCATAATGGATACCACTCTTATTGGTGGCTCCGGTATCCTCGTACAGATGAGCTCTCTCCTCACTCGTAGCAACCGTGAAGACGTGCTTCTCGTGCAGCTTACCCTCGCCGTCGACGATGGGCTCGTCACCGGCGCTCGGATCCTCCTCAACGGCGGGAGCGTCTACGTCATAGGACAGCGTGATGGGATAGTTCAAGCCGAGCGCGATACGGCCGCCCCAGCCATCGCTGGGGTCCTCGTCGTTGATCTTGATGTAAAGGTTGGTGGCCTTGTCGTAGCCCTCAAATTGAGTCAGATCAGCCTCAAGCGTCAAATAATTGCACTCTTTGACCTTACCGTCACCCTCGTGCACGGCAAGCTGCACCCACTTGGTCGCATCGGCCTCGGGAGTGGCGCCGCCGACCCATACGTACACGCCGTACTGACCGCCCACAGTAGCCGTCCACAGCATTTTGGTCGCGCCCTGCGCGATGCCGTACTGATAAACGAAGAAGCCGTTATCCGAGTCACGGCCCTGCCAGCAGCCGTCGCCATCGGCGTAGAGCGTGCCGTTCTCGTCGGTCTTGACCGCCTCCGCCGTAATGTTGGCCGCGCGTCTGTCAAGAGCCAGCACGTTACCCGCAGTATCAAAGCCCTTGTACCTGGGATCGGTGTCCGCAAAACGGTATTTTCCGTTGCCGTTCGACAAGACCTCGGAAACAATGGTTTCCTCAAACACGTACCATTCGCCCTCTGGTGCAGCGGTGGTGGTGAACACCTCGTCTGCCGCGATACTCAGTCCAAGGCAGGACAACAGCATGACCGATGCCAGCACGACGGATAAGATTTTTCTCATATTTCGTTACCTCCTCATTGATAATCGAGCACATATTCGTGCTTCTTGTGAATAGTATATCATATTTTCCCCTTGAGCGCAATCTCGCATAACGACGAAATACGCCACCCGTTTTTGTGCATTTCGCTGCGCTGTTTTTACCAAAAAGCGCATCACATTATAAAACATGTCATAATAACAGACCAAACGCAACAGTACAAAAAAGAGAGCCCCGCAGGGCTCTCTTGGTACGATCTTATTTCTTTTTCTTGGCCACGACGATCAGCGCAACGGCCAAAGCAACGATGACGATGCCCTCGGCGGCAGCAACGATGACCATGAGATCAAGGGGCTGCTTACCCTCGTCGGCGGGTCGTTGGGGCTCGGAGGGATCGGTGGGATCGGCAGGCTCCGAGGGCCGCTGGGTATCCTCGTCGGGATCGGCAGGAGTGCTCTGCTCGTTTTCATACTGCTCCAGCGCTCTGCCGACGGCACGCTCGATCTTGGCCACGTTCAACGCCTCGTCCACGAGCATCTGCACGTCAGCGTCCGCAGCGTTGTAGGCGTCGATCGCGGCGTCCAGCTGCGCCTTGACCGTTTCGTAATTCTTGGCGTTGACCTTACCGACGGTGACGTCGGAAAGAGCCTCATACATGGCGATCACCGCCTCGGCTGCCTCGGTGAGCTGTGCGTTATCCTCGCCGCCGACAGCGGTGCCGCTGCTGCTCTCGGCAAAACCGAAATTCTTGTAAGCGACGGTCAGCGTATCCTCGCCGAGCTCAATGACGTCGGTCGTGTAAAGGCGCAAAAACGTCCATCTGGTAGCGTCCATGGGAACACCGTCCGTGCCCATGCCCTGCTTGAACGAGGACAGCGGGATCTCCACGCGGTTCCAGCCGTCGACCACCCGACCGCCGCAGGCGGCAGCAAAGCTGAGCGTCAGGTTGTTTTCCTCCATATCGATCTTATGCGTGGGATGCGAGTTGAGCTCAATCTGGAAATTGACGCTGCTGATGTAAGCGGCGTTGGATACGTAAAGATCGAACACGAGATAGCTCATTGCAGAAACGTCCACGGGCTGAGCCGCGTTATAAGCAACCTTGCAGCCGGTCGCACCCTCGGGCGCGCCGTAGCCGCCGTTCTTATATACGGTGCCGGTATACTCGATCGCCCACGCAGCCTCACCGCTCTCGTCCAGATCGGTTCTGATCGTTGCGGCGTTCAAGCCCTCGTTGACGTAATCGAACCAGCCCGAAAGCGGCAGCGCGATCACGCCGTCAACGGGAAGATACGGATCGACCGCAGGCTCATCGCTCGACACCGACGACGCCGCGGTAAAACACAGATTCTTCAAGCCAACGGTAACGCCATCGCCTGCGTTGAAGGCGTTTGCGTTATACAGACGGAGGAAACTCCACGCAGCCATATTCAGGCCGGGATCCTGCTCAAAGGTATTGGTATTCAATGCGATCTCAAAATGATTCCAGCCGTCCGTAAGCGGGCCACCCTTGAGCTGTGTCAACGGTTTTTTCCATGAGCGCTCCTGCACGTCAGACTTGCCCGACGAGGTCAGCTCCAGATAGACCTCGACCGCATTCATCACGGCGGCGTTGGAAACGTACAGATCGAATACGAGATAGCTCATGCCCGTCAGGTCATACGACTGGACACCCTTGTTCGTATCCTTGGCAACCTGATAGGCAAGCTTGAGACCGTTGGTGGGCTCTCGACCGTCACCGGCGGGATTTTTATAGCCACCGTTCGCGTACACCTCGCCGACCAATGTCACGGCGACCGCGCCGTATCCCTCCGGGTCAATTTCGGTATTGACGGCAGGCGTAGGGATACCGCTCTCCGCCGACGAGTTGTTCGACCAGCCCTCGATGGTGCTGCCGTCGGTAACCGTCACGCGGGCGACCTCCTCGCTCTCCTCTGCCGGCGCGATGAGCGTCATGCAAGACACGATCATCAGCATGCAAATCAGAACAGACAATAATTTTTTCATAATTTTCCTCCAAATCGATGAATTTTCATCGGAATATAGTACAATTATAACATACTTTGCCTTGTTTGGCAATACCGCATAATTCCCAAAAAAGCATTTTAGCTTTTGTATATTATGCCTAACGCATCAAAAAGAGAGCTGCAGGCAGCTCTCTTTTTGATTGTATAATCTTATTTTTTCTTTTTCAAAACGACAATCAGGATCACGGCCACAACGGCAACGACTGCGACGGCAACCACGACAATCACGACAGGGCTCAGGCCGCCCTCGTCAGCGGGAGCCTCAGGATCGGTAGGATCGATGGGATCGGGCGTGTCGGGGGTATCGGGGGTGTCCGGAGTATCGGGCGTATCGGGCGTATCGGGGTTGTCGGGCGTACCGGGCTGATCGGGCTCCTCGGTGGGCTCGTTCAACTCTGCCTCATACTTTTCAAGCGCTCTCTCGATGGTGCGCTTGATCTTGGACACGTTGATGCCCGCTTCGTCCACAGCCGTCTGCGTCGCAATCTCGGCATCCTCGTAGGCCGCCATAGCAGCAGCATACTGTGCCTTGACCGTTTCGTAGTTGTCGGCGTTGATATCACCCGAGCCGATGTCTGCGATGGCCTCGAACAGCGCGATCAGCTCTTTGGCCGCCTCCTTGGCAGCATCAGCAGCTACGCTGGCCTCGATAAAGCCAAAGTTCTTATATGCAACGACCAGCTCCTTGTCGCCAAGATCGAGGTCGTCCATCGTATACATACGCAGCGTCTTGAATCTGGTGGCGTCCATAGGCACGTGATCGGTGCCGCTTCCTTGGGTCATGGAGTCCAACGGGATCTCCAGATGGTTCCAACCGTCGACGATGGGCTTGCCGGCAAGATTTGCCAGCGTATCTCTGCGGTTGTTTTCCTCCAGGTCAACGCCCGCACCGGGACGCGAGCTCAGCTCAAAGTCGAATTTGATATTCTCAATGGCGGACGCATCGGAAATGTAGATATCCAGCACGACGAACTTTTTACCGCTGATGTCCACGGTCTCGGGCACCGTAAAGCCGACCTTCCAGCCGGTTGCGCCCTCGGGACGGTTCCAGCCGCCGTTCTTGGCAACAAGACCCGTGTAGGTAACAGACCAAGGTCTTGCACCGTCATCCTCGGCAAGCTCGTCGGCCCAGGTTGCCTTGGGCAGACCCTCGGCGTTGCTGTCGAGCCACTTGTCGTTCTGGAAGACGAAGCCACCCTCTACGGGAATGAGCGGCCAAGTGTCGGTGGAAGGCGTTTCGGGCTGATCGGGCTCCTCGGTGGGCTGCTCCAGCTCCTCGGGAAGCTTACCGTCCGAGTTGAGCACCGAAAAATACAGATTTTTGAGTGCAAACGTAAAGCCATCACCGGCGTCAAAGGCGTCACCGTTGTAGAAACGCAGGAAATTCCACTGCGTGGGATCGAACGGGCCCTCCGTTACCTTGGTGTAAGTATTGAGCGCGACCTCAAAATGGTTCCAGCCGTCCTCCAGAGCAGAGCCCTTGAGCTTGTCAAGCGACATTTCCCAACAGATCTCCTGCTTGTCGACTGTACCGGACGAGGTCACCTCAAAGAACATTCTCTTACCGGTCAGCACGGACGCGTCGGACACGTACAGATCGAATACGATATAATTCATACCCGAAACGTCGTACGAGCTGACGCCCTTGGTCTTGTCCTCGCTTACCCGATAGGCAAACTTCAAACCGTTGGTGGGCGTTTGGCCGTTGCCCGCAGGATTGCTCCAGCCGCCGTTGGCGTATACCTCGCCGGTCAGCGTGATGGATACGGCGCCGTAACCGTCGGGATCGATCTCGGTGTTCAGGGCGAGCGAAGGCAGGCCCTCGTTCTCGCGTGCGTTGTTCGACCAACCGTCCAGCATGCTGCCGTCGGTGACCGCAACGCGGTCGGCGGTTTCCGCTTCCTCTGCCAAGGAAACGACGGTCATGCTGCTGATAAGCATCAATGCGCACAGCAAAATAGCGAATACTTTCTTCATAATTTTCTTCCTCCGTGAATCATATGTATTTTACATATTGTTACAATAAGTATAGCATACTTCGAAATTATTGACAACCTTGCATTATGCCGAATTTTATCTCCTGTTTTTGTTGAATTCGCACAATGTTTCTACCAAAAAAGGAGAGCCGCGTGCGGCTCTCCTACGTTTTGTCACCTTGTTATGTTACGGTGCGGATTATTTCTTTTTCTTGGTCGCAACGATGACGATCACTGCCACGACAGCAAGGACGACAACCGCGATCACAACGATGACGATGGGCTTCACGCCGGCCTCGTCCTCGTCCGCAGGCTGTTCGGGCCCGGTGGGATCGGGATCAGCGGGACCGGTGGGCTCGGGATCGGTGGGCTCGGGGTCAGTGGGATCAGTTGGCGTATCGGGCTGATCGGGCGCATCCGACGTACCGGGATCGACCGGATCAGTGGGATCCTCAGGGTCTTCAGCGGGCTGTTTCAAGCTTTCTTCATACGCCTCGATCGCTCTGGTAACGGATCGCTCCAGCTTACCGGTGCTGACAGCTTCGTCAACGATGGCCTGAACGCCAACCGTAGCTGCCTGATAAGCCTCAACGGCTGCGGCAAGCTGTGCCTTGATCGTTTCGTAATTTTCGGCCGTGATATTCTCCGCCTTGATGCCTTCGATCGCCTGATACATCTCTATAATGCTCTGTGCCTGAGCCTTGGCTCTGTCAGCAGCCTCGCTCACAGACGAGAAGTAGACATTCTTGACAGCAAAGATATAGCCTTCACCGGCATCAAAGCCATCACCGTTGTAGAAGCGCAGCATTCTCCACTGTGTGGAATCGAATGGACCTTCCGTGTCGGTCGTTCTGTTATTCGAGTCAAGCGCGACTTCAAAATGATTCCAGCCGTCGGTCAGGGTATCGCCCTTCAGCTCGTCAAGCGACATTTCCCAGCAGATTTCCTTCTTATCCAGCGAGCCCGCAGAGGTCAGCTCAAAGAACATCTTCTTTCCGGACAGTACGGATGCGTCGGACAGATACAGATCAAATACGATGTAGTTCATACCCGTCAGGTCGTATTTGTTGATTCCCTTCGGCTTATCCTCGCCCGCCTTGTATGCAAGCTTGAGGCCGTTGGTCGGTTTGGTTCCTTTGCCCGCAGGATTGTTATAACCACCGTTCGGGTAAACCTCGCCGGTCAGCGTGATTGCTACGGCACCCTTACCCTCGTCATCAATCTCTGTGTTAATGGCCGGCACAGCGATACCGCTGTCGGCACCGGAGTTATTGGACCAGCCGTCGATGGTGCTTCCCGAGGTGATCTCCACTCGCGCAGGGGCTTCCTCTTGTTCTGCGAAAGAAACTACGGTCAGACTGCTGACGAGCATGAGCACGCACAGCACGATTGCCAATGATTTTTTCATAACGTTTTTCCTCCGTGATGGTGTTGTCTTACAAGCTTGTGCTATAAGTATAACACACTTTCCACACCATGACAATGTGCATTCCTCCAAAGTTTTTCAATTTTTTTTGTGAAATCAGCCTAAAACCAAAACAAAAAGAGAGCCGCGTGCGGCTCTCCTCTGTTTTGTTACCTTATTTCTTTACGGTAGCGATCATTTCTTTTTCTTGGTCGCAACGATGACGATCACTGCCACGACAGCAAGGACGACAACCACGATCACAACGATGACGACGGGCTTCACGCCGGCCTCGTCCTCGTCCGCAGTCTGTTCGGGATCGGTGGGCTCGGGATCGGTGGGCCCGGGGTCGGGCTCGGTGGGATCGGGGTCAGCGGGATCGGTGGGCTCGGGATCGACCGGATCGACGGGCTTGCTCGCCTCCGCCAGCTCCTTCTCATATTGTTCAAGCGCCTTGATCACGGCTCGCTCGATCGCAGCGGTATCCAGGGTCTCGTTCACGACGTCCTGCGTCGCTATGTCCGCTGCCATAAAGGCGTCGGCGGCAGCAGTCAGCTGTGCCATGACGGCCTCGTAATTTTCTGCAGTGATGTCACCCTTTCTGATATCGGCAATGGGCGTATACAGCGCAATGATCACCTCGGCCGCAGCCTTGGCGGCCTCCTGTGCTGCATCGGCAGCCGCGCTGGAGGCCTTGAAGCCGACGTTTCTGATCGCCATGGCGAAGTTGTCGCCGGCTGCGAACTCATCTCTGTTATAAATGCGGAGATAGTCCCAAGCGGTAGCATTGTACGGATCGCCCTTTTTCGCGTCGATCTTGCTCAGCGGGATCTCAAGGTGATTCCAGCCGTCGACCAGCTCCTTGCCCGCAAAATCCGCCCAGGTTCTGGTCTGATAGATCAGCGACTTGCCGTTTTTGGAGCCAAGCTCAATGTCAAAGCCTGCGGCGGCAACGGCTGCCGCATTGGAAACGTACAGATCAAGCACCAGATAGTTCATGCCCGATACGTCAAACGAAGCGGCGTTGCCGGAATCGCTGGCAGCGTCGTACTGGAACTTGATACCCTTGCCGCCTTCGGGTGCACCCCAACCGCCGTTTTTGTAGGCGGTACCGGACAGCTTGATGGTGATCGCGCCGATCTCTGCGTCCACTGCTGCCCCGAGTTCATTCTTCCAACCTTTCATGGTCATGCCCGTCGTTACACCGATGTCAACGTCCGGGATAGAGGGAGCTTCCGGGGCAGGCGTTTCGGTTTCAGAGCCTGCGGCAAAGCCCAGATTCTTCACAGCCATGGCGAAGTTGTCGCCGGCTGCGAACTCATCTCTGTTATAAATGCGGAGATAGTCCCATGCGGCGGGATCATAGGGATCGCCTTTTTTCGCGTCGATCTTACTAAGCGGGATCTCCAGATGGTTCCAGCCATCAACCAGCTCCTTGCCGGCAAAATCCGCCCAGGTTCTGGTTTGATAGATCAGCGACTTGCCGTTTTTGGAGCCAAGCTCAATGTCAAAGCCTGCGGCGGCAACGGCTGCCGCATTGGAAACGTACAGATCAAGTACCAGACAGTTCATGCCCGATACGTCAAACGAAGCGGCGTTGTTGGGATCGCTGGCGGCATTGTACTGGAACTTGATACCCTTGCCGCCTTCGGGTGCTCCCCAACCTCCATTCTTATAGGAAGTACCGGACAGCTTAATGGTGATCGCGCCGATCTCGGCGTCCACCGCGGCCTCCAGCTCGTTCTTCCAGCCGTTCATGGTCGTACCGTCGGTGATCTGAATGACGGTAAGTCCCTCATTCTCCTCAGCAAGCGAAGCCACCGTCAGGCAGGACAGCAGCATGAGCGCGGACAATATCAGTGCCAATACTTTTTTCATAGAATCCTCCTTATCCAATGTAAAAATCATAAAATCGCATGATAAGTATATCATATTTTTTTATCCATTTCAATCGCTCATTTCGCTGAATTTTTATCTTATTTTTTGTGGAATATGCCCTGTTTTTAGAAAAAAACATAAAAAAACGCGCGCACTGCTCATCCGAGCGGTGCACGCGTTGCGTTTAATTTAAGCCTTGCCGACCGAGCCGAACAGCTCCATCTTTTCCTTGACGGTAGCCTTGATGGCCTCGTAGCCGGGGAGCAGCAGCTTACGGGGATCAAAGCCCTTGCCGGTGAGATCCTTGCCTGCCTCGACGTACTCACGGGTGGCAGCGGCAAATGCGAGCTGGCACTCGGTGTTGACGTTGATCTTGGAAACGCCCAGGCTGATAGCCTTCTTGATCATATCGGCGGGGATACCCGTACCGCCGTGAAGAACGAGAGGCATCTCGCCCGTCAGTTGCTGAACAGCATCCAGCGTTTCAAACGACAGGCCCTTCCAGTTTTCGGGGTACTTGCCGTGGATGTTACCAATACCGGCAGCCAGCATATCGACGCCCAGATCAGCGATCAGCTTGCACTCCTTGGGATCGGCGCACTCGCCTGCACCAATCACGCCGTCTTCCTCGCCGCCGATCGAGCCGACCTCTGCCTCAATGGACAGACCCAGCGCGTGAGCAACGTTGACCAGCTCCTGCGTCTTTGCGATGTTCTCCTCGATGGGATAGTGAGAACCGTCAAACATAATGGAAGAGAAGCCTGCCTTGATGCACTTGTAGCAATCCTCGTAGGTGCCGTGGTCCAGATGGATGGCAACGGGAACGGTGATGTTCAAAGACTCGATCATGGCCTTGACCATATCGGCTACGACCTTGAAGCCGGCCATATACTTGCCTGCACCTGCGGAAACACCCAGGATGACGGGAGAATTGCAC
>JAZQMI010000089.1:0-9932 GCA_045543375.1 Eubacteriales bacterium
ACTGTCCACAAGGTCGCTTGTCTGGTGAAAAATAATGATATCGCCCTGTCGGGGCTCGTAAAAGAGATTGCAGGCAATGAGCTGCTCGCCGTCGAGCAGCGTGGGCAGCATGGAACTTCCGTCCACGGTGCAAATGCGGGCGCCGAAGCTGAAAATCAGCAAAATGACGGCAAGACATATCAAGAACAGCTCCAGATATTCAAGCACGATCAAAAGCCCGGTGCTTTTGTTACTGCTTATCTTGTTTGAACGATTCATACCGACGCTCCTTTCGGCTTCAAATAATAACTCATCTTATATTATAACATAAAAAATGCTGTACTGCAAGAATTTTACGTTCAAAAAAGTTACAAAATTTGTTGCCATAGCATTGCAATCCTTGTAATATTATGTTAAACTATATGCAGAAGAATGACGGGAGGGATCGATATGTCCGAAAAGCAACAAAAAAAGGCGTCGCCGCGCAAGATTATCGGTATCGTCGCGCTCGTTTGTGCCGGCATTGTCGTGCTGTCACTTGCAACTGCCTCACTTGACCCCGAGGAGCTGGTCAGCAAATGGTTTGGCAACGACGCAGCCTCCGAGCAGGAGATCGACTTTTATCCCATCAACGAGGACGAGGACATTTTTGAGCGCGAGGACTACATGGGACTTGACCGCTATCTTTACTATACCGATCCCATGACGGGAGAAACGTACGTCCCCGAGCGACACGAGCTTGCCACGGTCGATCCGTGTCTGCCGTTCTTTTGCGACTATCTGGAATGCATCATTCGCGGCGACGAGCTGACCTATCCGTTGTATTTTTCAACGGCGTATCTGGAAACGAACGAGCTGCCCGAAGATTTCACCATGCAAATGCTGTACGATATCCGCATCGAGCCGTATTCGACCGGCGATGATCGCACGGCATATCTTTTGGATTATAAGATCTACCGCAATAACGGTACCTTCCGCCGCGACATTGGCAGCAACGCCTCGCGTACGCTGCTGGTCTACATCGCCTACGAGCAGGGCACGCCCACCATCGACGCGCTGCAACCGTACACAAAATATTAACGAAAAAACCCTTGACGGTCGGTGCCGTATATGCTATAATTGATACAGAACGAATAATTCACTTTCGTTTTACCCACCATAAAAGGAGGAATATCTTATGATGACATGGGTTTGGTTGGGCATACTCGTTTTGTCCATTCTCGTCGAAGCGACCACCATGGGGCTTGTCGCCGTTTGGTTTATGCCGGGTGCGCTGATCTCGCTCGTTTTGTCGCTCTTTGACGTCGGAAAGCCGTGGCAGATCGCCGCTTTTGTCGTGCTTGCCGTGGTGCTGCTGCTCTTTGGCAGAAAGCTGTTCCGCCCCTTCAACAAAAAAGAAAAGACCAACACCGAGGCGCTCATCGGTCAGATCGCCGTCGTCACCGAGCAGGTGTGCAACGTCGAGGGCCGCGGTGCCGCCAAGCTGAACGGTCAGGAATGGTCGGCGCGCGCCGAGCAGGAGGACCAGGCACTTGAGGTCGGTGATCGGGTGGAGGTCGTAGACATCCGCGGCGTCAAGCTGATCTGCCGCAAGCAACCGTAATCCCTAAAATACATATAGAAAGTCTAAGGAGGATTTATTATGGGACCTTATGTTATCGGTATTATCGTCGTTCTTTTCTTCGTTTTGGTCATCGCCAACATCAAGATCGTGCCGCAGGCAAGAGCTATGGTGGTGGAGCGTCTGGGTGCGTATCATACGACCTGGACGACGGGACTGCACATCAAGCTGCCCTTCTTTGACCGTATCGCCAAGAACATCAACCTGATGGAGCAGGTCGCGGATTTCCCGCCCCAGCCCGTTATCACCAAGGATAACGTCCGTATGCAGATCGATACCGTCGTGTTCTACCAGATCACCGACTGTAAGCTGTATGCCTACGGTCACACCACGCCCATGACGGCAATCGAAAATCTGACGGCCACCACGCTGCGTAACATCATCGGTGACCTCGAGCTTGACAGCACGCTGACCTCGCGCGACATCATCAACACCAAGATGCGCGCCATTCTGGATGAAGCAACCGACCCTTGGGGTATCAAGGTCAACCGCGTTGAACTCAAGAACATCATTCCGCCCAAGGAAATTCAGGACGCCATGGAAAAGCAGATGAAGGCCGAGCGTGAGCGCCGTGAGTCCATTCTGCGTGCAGAGGGTGAAAAGAACTCGGCGATCCTCGTAGCAGAGGGACGCAAGCAGTCCGCCATTCTTGACGCACAGGCAAGCAAGGAGGCCATGATCCTTCAGGCCGAGGCAGAGAAGGAATCCGCCATTCGCCGCGCCGAGGGTGAGGCCGAGGCCATTCTTCAGGTGCAAAAGGCAACCGCCGAGGGTATCCGCATGATCAACGAGGCAAAGCCGGGCGAGGGCGTCATCGCACTCAAGAGCCTGGAGGCATTCGCTGCCGCCGCCGACGGTCAGGCGACCAAGATCATCATTCCGTCCGAGATCCAGGGCCTTGCAGGTCTTGTGACCGGCGCGACCGAGCTGGCAAAGAAATAAGCATTCAAATCAAAAATGGCGACTGCGAATTGCAGTCGCCATTTTTCGTTTGTCTTTATGCCAGCTCGATCGTCACGATCTTCTTGGCGCCGATCTCGACCGTGATCTTACCGTCCTTGATTTCAAGATCGGAGATTTTCTCCTCGGCAAGGTTGGTAAGGCTTGCACACTTGAAGGCGGGAACGTCGACCGTCAGCGTGACGGGGGCGGTGTGCGTGTTGAACAGACGCACAACGGCGCTGTCCGCATCCTCGGCCTTTTTGAATGCCGATGCACGGACATAGTCGTTGTCAAAGCGAACGTAGTCGGCCGCAGCGGGCAGAGCACCGTCGTGCTTGGGTGTGCCGATGGCAACGACGGACGGGTACGCGAAGGTATAACCCTGGGCGTAAGCGTCGGCGCGAGCGTCAAGCTCGTAAGGGATCATGGAGTATTCCAGCGTCCAGGTGCCCTTCTTCTGACCCAGCGGGGTGGGGAATACGCCCCAGTCACCGATCTGACCGATGGAACGAAGCAGCGTGATGGCCGCCGTGTTGCGACCGTCGCGCAAAATCTCGTACTCGCAAAGACCGCGGTTGGCGATCATGAGCGCGTCGTTGTTGGTTTCGGATTCCAACGTGATGAACGCCTGATCGCGTTGAGCGTTGCAGGGATTCTTCCACGTTTCGGCGGGCATAATGTCGCGGCGAACCACGTCAAACTGACCCTCGGCAAAGACCGACTTGGTTTCAATATCCGAGGTGAACAGCGCGCGCAGACGGTGATTCTCGGCGCGGTTGGTCACAACGGTGCGGAAATCGACGCGTGCGATGCCGTCGGACAGCGTCACGTAGCTGGTAATGTCGGCGTCGATGTCCATGGGAACGACGGCCTTGAAGGTGACCGACCACGGGGTGACCTCGTCCAGCGAGATGTCGGCCTTAACGTCAGCCGTGGTGACGGCAACGTCGCCCTTGAGCTGAACGTAGTTGTAGAGATTGCCGCGGTCCTGCGTGTCCTCAAACAAATTCTGGTTGGCGTACACGCGACCGGATTTCTTGTGCGTGATGTTGACCGTGCCGTTGTCGTTGAGCTCGACCTTGAGGAACTTGTTTTCCATATAGCGCTCGCCGTACTTGACGGCCGTCTTGACGGTCGCGGTCTGCTTCTTTACGCTGAATACGCGATAGCCGATGCCGTGCGTAGCGACCTGCATCTCGACCTCAAAACGGTTGACGTAGCGCTTCTGACGGAAGCGATCCTCGGGCAGCGTGTAGGTGAACTGCCCCTTGATGAGCTTGGTCTTGGCAGGCACTTCGTTGCCGTTCTCATCGAAAATGGCGATGGCCTC
The DNA here is from genome assembly GCA_045543375.1 of Eubacteriales bacterium. GTDB lineage: Bacteria > Bacillota > Clostridia > Oscillospirales > CAG-272 > SIG644. Next base: position 3,873 of record JAZQMI010000089.1, read on the forward strand.
GGTGGGATCGTCGTTGTTCAGATCGACGTTGGCCTTGACGGTCACGACCGAAGCGTTCGGCTCGAGCGAGAGCACCACGATGGCGTGCTCGCCGTCCACGCGTGATGTGTCAACGGTCGCCGCCAGATGGTCAAGCGAGCCGTCGCGAAGCTGCTCGGCGCAAGCCTTTGCCTTGGCAAAGCGCGTTTTCATCTCCTCGTAGATCTCGTCGCACGAGCACGAGCAGATGGAGTCGTGCGGGTGGTTTTGCATGAGCTTTTTCCAAGCGTACAGATAAAGATCCTGCTTGTATTTACCGCCGCAAAGCATCGAAACGGTGCTGACGGGCTCGGCGATTCGCTCCAGCAGATGCTGAACGTCGTGGTTCTGCTGCTTGATGTCGACGTGTGCCGACGCGGTGCAGATCAAGGGGCAGGCACCGGCCGAGAGCTGACCGTTGATCTCGCCCTCGACGACGGGGAACTGATCCTTATATTTGCGCATCTCGTCGATGTAATCCTTGAAATTGGACTGCTTGACCTCGACCTCGTCTTGTACCTCGTTGGCAAGCTTGATGGCCTTGTGCAGATCCATCTGAATGGGCTGATGGTCGCAGCCGTTCATGCCGAGAAGGTGATCGGTCAGGGCAAACTTGGAGGTCGATGCAACGATATTTTTGATGCGCTCGCGCAGCGCGGCGGGATCGGTGGGCAGCTCCATAGCGTTGTGGTACCAGTTGGCAAACATGACGCCGATGACCTCGGAGCCATCGGGCGAGCGCCAGATGAGCTCGCTCTTGGTGATGCCGTTTTCTTTGACGAGCGCGTTGTCGGCCAGCACGTCGTTCAGACCTCGACCGAATACCGCGTTGTCAAAGCCAAAGCCGCGAATGATCTGGGGCGCCTGCGAAACGTTACCGAATGCGTCGGGGAAATAGCCCGTCTTGACAGGATCTGCGCCGATGTCGCGGCACATGCGAAGGCCGTAGAGCATGTTGCGCACGTTGGCCTCGCCGCTCGTCAGATATTCGTCCTGCAGCACGTACCAGGGGCCGACCTGAATGCGACCGTCGTGAATGAGCTTGAGCAGACGCTCGCGCATCTGCGGACGAATTTCCAGATAGTCGTCAATGGCAATGAACTGACCGTCCAGATGGTAATAAGTGTAATCCTCGTTGTCCTCCATGACCTTGATGAGATTGTCAAACAGATCAATCAGACGAACGCGGTGCTTCTCAAAGGGAAGATACCACTCTCTGTCCCAGTGGGAGTGGGGGATAATGTGCAACGTTTTTTTCATATTGTGCTCCTTTCACAGCGCATACGCGCATTTTGGAGTATATCTCCGTCAGGGGATATTTTACCATAAAAATCCGCACCCGTCAACAAATTTCAAACAATAATTTGATAAAAATATTCTTTTTGTTATCTTCGTGCAAAATAAGCAACTGCCCTTGACAGAGCGGGGAATTTTTGATATAATATTTCCGTATCTTGATGGAAAGGGGGCGCTTTGCGTGAACTTCAATATCCGTGTTGCCGAGCTGAACGTATCTATTAGCTGTCAAGGCGCACTGACCGAGCGCATCTGCCGCCCTTACAAAACGGACAGCACGCGTACCGACGTGCGCATTTTCACAACGACTGCCGATATCGCCCGCAAGCAGCGCGAGCTGCCCATCGGTCTTACGGACGAGCATGCCGAGTGCATTTGCCTTCATGAGCAGCTCAGCCTTCGTCTTGCCGATTTCGACGCCTTCGTGCTGCACGCCGCGCTGATCTCTTACAAGGGCAAGGGCTACGCCATCGTCGCGCCGCGCGGCGGCGGTAAGACAACGCACGCCAAGCTCTGGCGCTCTTGCTTTGGCGACGGCGTGCACATCATCAACGGCGATAAGCCCATCATTCGTCTTGGCAAGGACGGCTTTACGGGCTACGGCACGCCTTGGTGCGGCAAGGAGGGACTTGGCGAGAACGCCTCGGTGCCGCTGTGCGGCATCTGCTTTATTTCCAAAGGGAAGCAGGATAGCGTCAGAACCGTTGACGAGCGGGAATATCTGGATCTGCTCATCGGACAGGTCGTGTTTGCCGCCGACCGTGCAACCATGGATAGGGGGGCACGCCTGCTTGCCAAGCTCATTCGCACCGTACCCGCCGTTGCCGCCGAGTGCACCATGACCGAGCAAGCCGCAAGAACAGTCTTTGCCGCATGGAACCGCAACAGATCATAAGAGTGTTAGGATCATGACAGACAACAAGAAAACAACTCAAAATCCCCACGATGGACACCGCAAGCGAATGAGAGAGCGCTTTTTGCATGCGCCGACATCCTTTTCCGACCACGAAGTGCTCGAAATGCTGTTATACCACGCCATTCCACGCAGTAACACCAATGAAACGGCGCATCATTTGCTGGATCGCTTTGGCTCACTGGAGGGGGTGCTCAATGCGGACGTGCGCGAGCTGCGCCGCATGGACGGCGTAGGGCCGACCGCCGCGCTTATGCTCACGCTCATGGGCGAAACGTTCCGACGCATTGCCCGAAAGGCGTGTAAAGCACCCAAAAGTTATCGTCAGACCAAAGAGCTGATCGCCTATATGCAGCACTTGTTCGTCGGTGAAACAACGGAAAAACTATATCTTTTGCTTTACGATAACAGCTTGAATTTGCTTAACTGCGTGTGCCTGAATGAGGGAGCAGTCAATTGTGTGCAGGTGTCGCCGCGTACCATCATGGAAAACGTCGTTCATGAAAATGCATCCGCCATTGTGTTGGCGCACAATCATCCAAACGGCATTGCGGTGCCTTCGTCCGATGATATCGAAGCGACGAAAAATCTCAAAATAGCACTGGGAAAGATCCAGATCGAGCTGCTTGAGCATTTCGTATTTGCGGGCGATCGCTATTTGCCCATCCTCAATGACCCACACGGCTCGCCCGTGCAGGTAGAAAACAGCTTTTACGCCACCTACGCGGCCAAGCACGATGCCGCAGACGAGGAATAAAATAAAGCGCGCACATTCTGTGGAATGTGCGCGTTTTTGCTTATACAGCCTCAAATTGGCTGTTGTAGAGCGTCGCGTAAAAGCCGCCGCGCGCGAGTAGCTCGTCGTGCTTGCCTTGCTCGATCACGTTGCCGTCCTTCATGACCAGAATGACATCTGCATCACGAATGGTAGACAGTCGGTGCGCCACGATAAAGCTGGTGCGCCCCTTCATCATACGGGCAAATGCGTCCTGAATTTTGAGCTCGGTGCGCGTGTCGATGGACGAGGTCGCCTCGTCCAGGATCAGCATGGGCGGCAGGCAAAGCATGATGCGCGTGATGCACAAAAGCTGCTTTTGTCCTTGCGAAAGATTGCCTCCGTCCTCGCCGATGAGAGTGTCGTAGCCGTCGGGCAGGCGGCGGATAAAGCTGTGCGCGTGTGACGCCTTGGCGGCTTCGATGATCTCTTCGTCGGTCGCGTCCGGCTTGCCCATGATAATGTTATCGCGGATGGTGCCCGCACGCAGCCAGGTGTCCTGCAACACCATGCCGTAGTTCTCACGCAGCGAGGCGCGCGTCATATCGCGCAAATCAAGCCCCTCGACTGTGATGCGTCCCTCGTCCACGTCATAAAAGCGCATGAGCAGATTGATCAGCGTCGTCTTGCCGCAGCCCGTCGGTCCGACGATGGCAACGCGCTGTCCCGGTTTGACATTCAGATCAAAATTGCGAATGAGCGGACGCTCGGGTACGTAGGAAAAATACACACCCTCAACGCTTACGTTACCGTCGGCGTGGGAGAGAACGGCGTTTTCGCTGTCGTCAAGCTCGGTAGGTTGCTCGATCAGCTCAAAGATGCGCGCAGCGCAGGCCAGCGCGTTTTGCAGCTCGGTCACGACGCCCGAAATCTCGTTGAACGGCTTGGTGTACTGGTTGGCGTAGTTCAGAAAACAGGACAGCATACCGACCGTAAAGACGGCGGGGTCGCTCACCACGGTCAGGGCACCCGTCAGCGCGACGCCGGCGTAGACCATCGAGTTGATAAAGCGGGTGGACGGGTTGACCAGCGAGGAATAAAAGATGGCCTTGAGCGAGCATGCTTGCAATCTCTCGTTGATCTCGTCAAACGCAGAGAGCGCCTCGTCTTCATGCGAGAATGCCTTGACGACTTTGGCATTGCCGATCATTTCCTCAATGAGCGAAGTCTGTTCGCCGCGCGTCGCCGACTGCTTGACGAACATGTCGTGCGTGTGCGTGGCGATGTAACGTGCCACAAACAGCGAAAGCGGCGTCAGCAAAACGACCACCAACGTAATGAGCGGGTGCAGCGTCAGCATGAAGACAAGCGTGCCGAGAATGGTCAGAACACCCGTAAACAGTTGGGAAAAACCGAGCAAAAGACCGTCGGCAAACTGATCCACGTCCGAAATCACACGGCTGACGATATCGCCCGTCGGCTTGGTGTCAAGATAAGAGAGCGGCATTTTCTGAATGCGGCGGAAGGCGGCATTTCGTGTGTCGCGCACCACCTCGAAGGTGATCTTGTTGTTGAGCACGCTCATCAGCCATTGCGCAAGCGCAATGACCACGGAGCAGATGCCAATGCGAACGAGCAGGGGAAGAATGCCGTCAAAGTCGACGTGACCCGCGTCCACGATGAGGTCGATCGCATCGCCGATCACAATGGGAATGTACAGCGTCAGCACGACCGAAACGACGCCGAGCAATGCCGAGAGCACGATGTGAGGGCGGTAAGCGCGAAGATAGCGCAGCACGCGACCGAGCGTCTTGCGCGTCTGGCGGGCAGAAGTTTTTTTGTTGTTTGCCATATCACTCGCCCTCCTTTTTGAACTGCGACTCGTAAATTTCGCGGTAGGTATCGCACGAGGTGAGCAGCTCGTCGTGCGTGCCAAGACCGACCAGCTCACCGTCATCAAGCACGAGGATCTTGTCGGCATGGCGCAGCGAGGTCGCGCGCTGAGAAACGATGAAAACGGTGGGCGAGAAGGGCAGCTCGCGAAGTCCGCGGCGCAGTGCGGCGTCGGTCGCATAGTCGAGCGCGGACGAGCTGTCGTCCAGAATGAGAATGCCGGGCTTGCGGACGAGGGCACGGGCGATGGTCAGGCGTTGACGCTGACCGCCCGAGAAGTTGCGACCGTGCTGCTCCACGGCGGCGTCAAGCGCGCCTTCCTTGTCCAGCACCACCTGCTCGGATTGCGCGATGCGCAGAGCCTCATACAACTCGTCGTCGCCGGCCTTGTCGTTGCCCCACAAAAGATTATCACGAATGCTGCCGCGGAAGAGCACCGCCCGTTGCGGTACGATACCGATACGCTCGCGCAGCGCTTGGGTGTCCCACTCGCGCACGGGAATACCGTCGACGGACACCTCGCCCTCGCGTGCATCGTAAAAGCGCGCGATCATGTTGATAAGCGTCGTTTTGCCCGAGCCCGTGCCACCGATGACACCAATGACCTCACCGCGCTTGGCGACAAAGCTGATGCCGTGCAGCGTGTCCTCGGCCGCGCCGTCGTAGCGCATGCTGACGCCTTCAAAGCGGACTGCCTCATCACATGCCTCGTCGGGTATTCTGCCGCCCACGACCTCGTCCATGGAGGGCGCAGTGTCAAGCAGATCGCCGATGCGGCGGGCGCACGCGATAGATTTGGTGACGGTGATGATCAGGCTGGCGAACTTGATGAGCTCGACCAGGATCTGGGACATGTAGTTGTACAGCGCGATGACCTCACCCTGTGAAATGTCGCCGACGTCCACGCGGAGTGCGCCCACGTAGACGAGCGCCACGATGGCCAGATTAACCATGGCGTAGGAAAGGGGATTGAGCAAGGCCGAGATGCGTCCGACGCGGTTTTGCGCGCCCGTCAGCACGGCGTTGGTCACCTCAAATCCCTCGATCTCGTCGCTCTCCTTGCGGAAAGCGCGAATGACGCGCACACCCGTCAAATTCTGACGCGTGCGCAGCGTGATGCCGTCAAGTCGCTCCTGTACCTTTTTGTACAAGTCGGAGGCCAAGCGGTCTTAGGAAGACAACATCATTTTTCAACTCCTTGGCTCACAGAACGACATGGCTACAT
>JAZQMI010000090.1:0-8335 GCA_045543375.1 Eubacteriales bacterium
TTGGCGAAAAAAACTTGCTTTTTTGCCCATCTTAACGATATGAAAAAGAATTCAAAGAAATTTTCAAAAACCCCTTGCAATTTGTTTTTGTTTGTGATATAATATGTCCGTTGCGAAAAAGGCAACGTACAGGGGTATAGCTCAGTTGGTAGAGTACCGGTCTCCAAAACCGTGGGTCGCGGGTTCGAGTCCTCCTGCCCCTGCCAAACAAAAACAAATTGCAAGGGGTTTTTGAAAATTTCTTTGAATTCTTTTTCATATCGTTAAGATGGGCAAAAAAGCAAGTTTTTTTCGCCAAAATCACCAAATATGTGTTTTCACCCTTGAAATATTGCAAAATATGGTGTATAATAATATATTGGAAATTTATATCAGCGCAATGTGCGGAAAAGGAGAGCAAAATGGATACGAAACGGACACTTCGCGTCGGCATGGTCGGCTTTGGCAGCATGGGGCGCACGCACGCCTACGCCATCCGCAATCTGCCCTATATTTACGGAACGCTCCCCTTCCGTGCCTGCGTCTCGGGGCTGTGCACTACCAACTACGAGCGTTCGGTCGCGCTTTGCGAGGAATACGGTCTTGGCGTGGCGGCGCGTGATTTTGACGAGCTGATCGCGCGCGAAGACATTGATATTATTGATATTTGCACGCCCAACACGTCGCATTGCGATATGGTCTGCAAGGCGCTTGCGGCAGGCAAGCACGTGCTGTGTGAAAAGCCGCTGTGCGTGACGGCGGACGAGGCACGCCTGATCGCAGACGCCGAGCGAGAGAGTGGCCGCATTTGCGGCATGGTATTCAACAACCGCTTCATGGCGCCCATGCTGCGCGCCAAGCAGCTTATCGACGAGGGGCGGCTCGGTCGCATCCTCTCCTTCCGCATTTGCTACGACCACAATTCCTCCACCTTTGCCGACAAGGCACCCGGTTGGAAACAGACGGCTGCGTTTGGTGGCGGTGTGTTGTTTGATCTCGGCTCGCATATCATTGACCTGATCCGTCATTTGTGCGGCGACTTTGCATCGGTGCAAGGGCTATCGCAGATCGCGTTCAAGGGACACGGCGATTGGAGGACGGACGCCGACGAGGCCTTTTATATCACCGCGCAGCTGCAAAGCGGTGCGTGCGGCACCATCGTTGCCAATAAGCTTGCCACGGGCGCCAACGACGATCTGACGCTGGCCATTTTCGGTGAGCGCGGCAGCATCAAATACGATCTCATGGAGCCTGAATGGCTGTATTTTTACGACAACGATCGCCCTGCGTCGCCCATCGGCGGTGAGCGCGGTTTTACCCGCATCGAATGCGGCGGTCGCTTCCCCGCCCCCGGCGATACATTTCCCTCGCCCAAAGCGAGCGTTGGCTGGCTGCGCTGCCACGTTGGCTCGATGTATGAATATCTGAATGCGGTCGCCACGGGCACACATTTTTCACCCTCACTTGCCGACGGTGCTTACGTGCAAGCGGTCATGCTGGCTGCCATGGAATCCGACCGCAAGGGCGGCGTTCGAGTGGAGGTCAAACCGATATGAACATCATTGGATTGACCGGTCCCAGCGGTGCCGGAAAAGGTGCGTTGGCAGCGCAATTTGCCGCTCGCGGTATTCCGATCATTGACGCCGACCGCATATATCACGATCTGCTCGTGCCTCCCTCACGCTGTCTTGACGCATTGGTGCAAAAGTTCGGCAACGGTATTCTTGCCGCAGATGGCACGCTTGACCGCGCGTCACTGGCCGCGCTTGTTTTTGGCAACGATGAGAGCTCGACTGCGCGCCGCATGACGCTCAATCGCATCACACATCAATACGTGACCGAAAGGACGAACGAGCTACTGTCGGAGTACGGGGCACAAGGCTTTGCGACTACCGTGATCGACGCGCCGCTGCTGATCGAGGCGGGCTTACATGAGCGATGCGATGTCGTGGTTGCCGTGCTTGCCGACCGCGAGGTACGCCTGAAACGCCTACTCGAACGTGACGGCAAGAGCCGCGAGGCGCTCTCCGCTCGCATAGACGCGCAGCCCGACGACGATTTTTACCGCTCGCATGCTGACATCGTCGTAATCAACGACGGTGAGGAGACAAAGCTGCGCGATGATGCAGATGCCATTCTTGCACGATTGGGGCATCCTTTATGAAAAACAAAAAAATTCGCGGAGCGGTCATTGCGCTGCTCCTGGTGTGCGTGCTGGTTGCAATCGTAACGCGCGATCATCTGCAAAAGCAGTTATATCCGCGCCACTATACGGAATACGTCACGCGTTATGCCGAAAAATACGATGTGCCCGTCAATCTGATCTACGCCGTCATTGAAACCGAGAGCGGCTTTCGCGCCGACGTTGTGTCCCCTGCGGGGGCAGTCGGGCTGATGCAACTCATGCCCGTGACGTTCGAATGGCTGACGGAATATCAGTTGCGAGAAAACCTTCCCACAAGAAAAATATCCGATCCCGAGGTCAACGTACGCTACGGCGTCTTCTATCTGCGCTGGCTGTACGACCGCTACGGGCATTGGCCTGAGGCTTGCGCTGCCTACAACGCAGGACACGGCAACGTGGACAAGTGGCTCAAGGATAGCGAGTTGACCGACGAGGAAGGACGCCTTCTGACCCACTCCATTCCAAGCGATGAAACACGGGCGTACGTCAGAAAGGTGAAAAACGCCTACGACGCTTACGCGCGGCTATACCCCGACGACGGGCCGGCGTCATTTGACTGAGAAAAATCAAAATAGAAATACAAACAAAAAGAAAGGAAATTTACTCATGTCCGAAAAGAAAAAGTACGAGGAGCTGACCTACTCCAAAAAGAGCTTTTACGAGGTCTTTGAAAACGAGCCCGCCATGATCGATGCGGCTTACGAGTATGCACGCGGCTATGCCGCCTATCTTGACGCCTCCAAGACCGAGCGCGAGGCCGTCATCGCCTCCATCGCGTTGCTTGAGAAGAACGGATACCGCGCATGGAATCTTGGCGATCCCGTCAAGGCAGGCGACCGCATCTATTACAACAACCGCGGCAAGAATTTGTTCGTCATGCAGATCGGCTCCGAGCCCATCAACTGCGGTATCCGCATCGTCGCGTCGCACATCGACTCTCCCAGACTTGATCTCAAGCCCTGCCCCGCTTACGAGGACAACGGCATGGCCTTCTTCAAAACGCACTACTACGGTGGCGTTCGCAAGTATCAGTGGGTCACTGTTCCGCTGGCCCTGCACGGCGTTGTCGTCAAGGCTGACGGCGAGGTCGTCAACGTTTGCGTCGGCGAGGACGATGCCGATCCCATTTTCTATATCAACGATCTGCTTCCCCATCTGGGTCGCGCACAGAGCGAGCAACCGCTCGGCAAGGCGATCCCCGGTGAGAAGCTCAACGTTCTGATCGGCTCGCGTCCTTTGGCAGATGCCGAGAAGGATGCCGTCAAGATCCATGCGCTTAAGCTGCTCAACGACAAGTACGGCATTACCGAGAGAGATCTGCTTTCGGCCGAGCTTTGCGTCGTACCTGCGCTCAAAACGCGCGACGTTGGCTTTGATCGCTCCATGCTGGCTGCTTACGGTCACGACGACCGCGTATGCGCTTATCCCTCGATGACCGCGCTGTTTGAAAACGATAATACCACACACACCAAGATGATCATTCTTGCCGACAAGGAAGAAACGGGCAGCGAGGGTGCGACGGGTATGCAGTGCGACGTTGTGCTCGATCTGATCGACCTGCTTGCTGAGGCTCTTGGCGGCAAGTCATCCATCGTTCGCGCCAACTCCAAGTGCCTGTCCTCCGACGTCACGGCGAACTTTGAGCCTAACTTCCCCGACGTCTTCGAGATCCGCAATTCGTCCATCATCAACTGCGGCGTTTCGATCGCCAAGTACACCGGTTCGGGCGGCAAGGGCGGCACCAACGATGCCAGCGCCGAGTACGCTGCATGGGTTCGCTCAGTGCTTGACAAGGCCGGTGTCGTCTGGCAGATGGCCGAGCTGGGTCGCGTTGACGCAGGCGGCGGCGGAACGGTCGCAAAGTACCTGTCCAAGCACAACATCGACACCATCGATATTGGTGTCGGCGTCACGGCTATGCACGCCCCCTATGAGCTGATTTCCAAGGCTGACCTTTACGAGGCTCACCGCGCATTTGCTGCATTTCTTGGCGCATAAATCAATCATTTGAATTTTCACGGAAAGGAGGATGCCCATGGAACGCAAGCTCAAAGAAATTGAACAGTTGTTTACGGGACTTGAGGCATCCTTCTCCGATCCCGCGCTGCTCGCAGATCCTGCCGAATACGCACGCCGCATGAAGCAGTATCGCTCCATGGAACCGACGGTACAGAAATATCGCGAGCTTTGTCGTGTCCTTGCACAAGCGCAAGAGGCGCAGGAGCTGCTTGAGGGCGTCGGGATTGACGCTGACCTTCGCGCACTGGCCGGCGAGGAGCTGTATGCGTGTCGCGAGAGCGAGCAGGCGTTGCGCCGCGAACTGACGGTTCTGCTGCTGCCGCGCGATCCCAACGATGAAAAGAACGTGCTGGTCGAGATCCGTGCGGGCACGGGCGGCGAGGAAGCTGCGCTGTTTGCCGCTGATCTTTACCGCATGTATTGCATGTACGCCACGGCGGCGGGCTTTCGCACGCACGTGACGGGTGCCAACGAAACCGAGCTTGGCGGCTACCGCGAGATCACCTTTATGATCGAGGGCGACGGCGCGTACTCGCGTTTTCGCTTTGAAAGCGGTGTGCACCGCGTTCAGCGCGTGCCAAAGACCGAATCTCAAGGGCGCATCCAGACTTCGGCGGCCACGGTTGCCGTACTGCCCGAGGCGGAAGATATCAGCATTGAGATCAAAGAAAGCGACCTTGTCTTTGAAAGCTGCAAATCCTCAGGCGCAGGCGGTCAGCACGTCAACAAGACCGAATCGGCCGTGCGGCTGACGCACAAGCCGTCGGGGCTTGTCATCGAGTGCGACCAAGAGCGCAGTCAGTTCAAAAACCGCGACGTGGCACTCAAAATGTTGCGCACCAAGCTCTACGATATCGAGCAACAACAACAAAACGAGCAGATCGCCTCATCCCGCCGCTCACAGGTCGGTTCGGGCGACCGCTCGCAGCGTATTCGCACCTATAATTTTCCTCAAGGCCGCGTCACCGATCACCGTATCGGTCTAACGCTGCACACGCTCGACGCCTTTCTTGACGGTGACATCGGCGGCATGATCGACATGCTCATCAACGCCGATACCGCCGAAAAAATGCACGAGCAGATATCCAAAGAATAACGAAAGGAGCTTCCCTTGAAAACCAAACATATTTCAGCGACCGATGCGCTTTCTCGGGAAGTGCTGAGTGAGGCTGCCGAGATATTGACGCACGGCGGTCTGGTCGTATTCCCGACCGAAACGGTATACGGTCTTGGTGGTGACGCCACGCGGGCCGCATCCGCAAAAAAAATATACGAGGCCAAAGGACGCCCGTCCGATAATCCGCTGATTATTCATATTGCCGAGCCGAGCGATGCTGCGCGCTATGCACACGTCTGCCCGACCTATGAGCGCCTTGCCAAGGCATTTATGCCGGGGCCTTTGACCGTCATTCTTCCCAAGCGGGATATCATTCCCACCGAAACGACGGGTGGTCTTGACACAGTCGCCGTACGCTGCCCCTCGCACCCTGTGGCACATGCGCTGATCGAAGCGTGCGGTGTGGCCATTGCCGCGCCGTCTGCCAACCGCTCGGGTAAGCCCTCGCCCACCTGCGCTTCTCACGTTGCCGACGACATGGACGGACGCGTGGACATGATCATTGACGGTGGCGAGTGTGACATCGGTCTGGAATCGACCATCGTCAAGATCGACGGTGAGGACGCCGTGACGCTGTTGCGCCCGGGTGCGATCACCTACGACGCGCTGTGCATGGTTGTATCTGACGTGCGCATCGCGAGTGCCGTAACGGACAAGTTGGCAGAAAACGAACGTCCGCTCTCTCCGGGCATGAAGTATCGACACTACGCCCCCGACGCGTCGCTTGTCCTTTTGGACGGAGAGCGCGAGGCGGTACTGGCCTTTTTGCAAAAGGAGCAGCAAGCAAGAGCGTGCGCAATTCTTTGCTATGACGAGGAATTGCCGCATCTTGACAACAAGCTGCTGTTCCCTGTCGGTCGCTGTGATGATCTGGCAAGCCAATCGCGGGTGCTGTTCCGATATTTGCGCGAGGCGGATCGTCTGTCGCCCGACGTTATTTACGCGCACCTGCCGCCGGCCGACGGCTTGGGGCTTGCGCTTTACAATCGAATGATACGCGCCGCCGCCTTTGCGGTCAAGCGCATTCCATAAATTCACGAAAGGAACCACGGACACATAACATGGCAAAGACTTCAAAGAAAAAAGCCGCCCAGCCGGACATCATCGTCCACGCGCCCGCGCGTCCCCAGCCTATTACGGAAACCATCGAAAAAAACTACATGCCCTATGCGATGAGCGTTATCATCTCGCGTGCGATCCCCGAGATCGACGGTCTGAAGCCTGCTCACCGCAAGCTGCTTTACACCATGTACAAAATGGGACTTTTGACGGGCAACCGTACAAAAAGTGCCAACGTCGTGGGTCAGACCATGAAGCTCAACCCCCACGGTGACGCTGCCATTTACGAAACCATGGTGCGTCTGACGCGCGGCAATGAAACGCTGCTGCACCCTTTGGTCGACTCGAAGGGCTCGTTCGGTAAGCAGTACTCGTCCGAAATGATGTACGCCGCCTCGCGTTACACCGAGGTCAAGCTGGAGGAGTTTTCAAGTGAGTTGTTCCGCGGCATAGACAAGGACGCCGTTGAGATGATCGACAACTACGACGGCACCATGAAAGAACCCGTGCTGCTGCCCACGACCTTCCCAAATGTGCTCGTCATGCCCAACTCGGGTATTGCCGTCGGTATGGCATCGGACATTTGCTCGTTCAATCTGGGTGAGATTTGTGACGGCACCATCGCCATTCTCAAAAAGCCCAATATTTCGACGGACAAGCTGATGGAGATCATCAAGGCGCCCGATTTTTCGGGTGGTGCCGCACTGCTCTACGATGCCGAGGCTATGCGCGAGGTATTTGAAACGGGACAAGGTAGCATCCGACTACGTGCCCGCTACACCTACGACAAGGCAAACAACTGTATTGATATCAACCAGATCCCCTATTCGACCAGCATCGAGCTCATCATCAAAAAGCTGACCGAAATGGTCAAGGCAGGCAAGCTCAAGGAGGTCACGGATCTGCGCGACGAGATTGACAAGAACGGTTTCCGCCTCACTCTCGACCTGCGCCGCGGCGTCGATCCCGACAAGCTCATGCTCAAGCTGTTCCATTACACTCCTTTGGAGAGCAACTTCAAGTGCAATTTCAATATCCTTGTTGATTCCGTGCCGCGCCGCATGGGTGTCAAGGAAATTCTCACCGAGTGGATCCGCTTCCGCATCGGCTGCTATTCGCGCGAGCTGCGCTATGAGTTGGGCAAAAAGCAGGACAAGCTGCACCTGCTCATGGGTCTTGGCAAGATACTGCTTGACATTGACAAGGCCATTCGCATCATTCGCAAGACCGAGGAGGACGAAAAGGTCATTCCCAATCTGATGGAGGGCTTTGGCATCGACGAGATCCAGGCCAATTACATCGCCGACATCAAGCTGCGCAACCTCAATCAGCGATACATTCTTGACCGCATCAGCGAGATCAAGGCACTGCAAGAGGAGATCGCCGAGCTCGAGGCAACTCTGGCAGACGAGCTCAAGCTCAAGGCCAAGATCGCCGCGCAGTTGACCGAGATCAAGAAAAAATACGCCCAGCCGCGTAAGACCATCATTCTGGAGCCGCCCTTCCCCACCTTTGACCCCGCTAAGAGCGAAACCGAGGAGGCCGTCCCCACTCGCATCCTGCTCACCCGCGAGGGCTATCTCAAACGCCTTGCCATGCCGCGTGCAGGTGCCGTTGAGGAACAGCGCCTCAAGGAAGGCGACAGCGTGCTCGACGTGATCGAAGTGCAGCCCGGTGACGAGCTTCTGTTCTTCACCGACCGCGCACAGCTCTTCCGTGCCCGCGTGGCAGAATTTGACACCACCAAGGCGTCCTCTATGGGCGACTTTCTTCCACCTAAGCTTGGCATGGGCGACGGTGAGAAGCCGATGCTCATGATGAAGCTCGGGGGTGGTCTTTCCGCCAAGGATCATCTTGTCCTTTTGTTTGAGAACGGCAAGGGCGTCCGCATTCCGCTCAGTGCCTACGAAACCAAGGCTTACCGCCGCAAGATCACGGGTGCTTATTCCGAGGCGTCGCCCATCGTGGCTATGTTT
>JAZQMI010000091.1:0-2038 GCA_045543375.1 Eubacteriales bacterium
TGACTTTTCTGCCGTCTTGCTGTATAATGAACTGTAAGTGAACATTTTACGGAGGATTTTCCCATGATGAAAAAGATCGTTGCTCTCGCGCTTGCTGCGCTGATGCTTTGCGCCCTCGTCGCCTGCGGCAAGGAGGATCAGATCACCGATGACCCCGTCATCAACATCGGTGCACAGCATCTGACCTATACCGACAACGACGGAAATACCTTTACCTACGATTATCGAACCAGCACCACCGTTGAGATCACCGCCTTCTCGGGCAGCGACGAGCCTCACGCCGTCACCATTCCCGCGACCATCGGTGAGTATACGGTTGCTGCCATTGCCGATGAGGCCTTCTTCTCGTATTCCAACCTTTCCTCGGTCACGCTGCCCGAGGGTCTGGTCGAGATCGGTGAGTACGCCTTTGCCAACTGCGAGGTGCTCTCCACCGTCAACTTCCCCTCTACGCTTGAAGTGATCGGTAAGGGTGCGTTCTACGGCTGCGACACGCTGACCGCTGCCGAGCTGTCCGGAACCGCCTTGAAGGAGATCGGTGCTCAGGCCTTTGCCGACTGCCCCATGCTGACCACGGCCACCTTCCCCGCAACGCTTGCCAATATTGCCGAATACGCGTTTGCCAACTGCACCGCGCTGACGGCCATCACGCTGCCCGAGGGTGTCATCTCCGTCGGTGCGCAGGCCTTCTACAACTGCACCGCAGTCCAAGCGCTGACGCTGCCCGCATCGCTCGTTGAGATCGGTGACTGGGCCTTCAACCCCACGGCAAGAGACCTTGAGGACACCGCCATCTCCGTCCCCGCAGGCTCGGCTGCCGACGCTTACGTCAAAAACGCTCGCTAAACCGGAAATTGTAAGAGCACCGATGAAAAATCGGTGCTCTTTTTTACAATAAGTGTAGATTTTTTTCAAAAAATATGCTATACTTACCTTTGATATCATCAACGACACAAGGAGGCTGTTTTTTATGAAGGCTGTTATCACCGTTACCGGTAAGGACACCGTCGGCATTATTGCGGACGTCAGTGCCGTTTGCGCCAGAAGAGGTGTCAACATCAAGGAGATCACGCAAAGCGTTCTGAGCGAATACTTCGCCATGATCATGATCGCCGAGCTTGACACGCTGACCGTTCCCTTTGCCGCCTTTGCGGACGAGCTGTCCGATCTGGGCAAGACCAAGGGCTTGGATATCCACACCATGCACGAGGATATCTTCAACACCATGCATCACATCTGAGAGGTCTGCCATGCTCAACACACAGGACATTCTGGAAACCATTAACATGATCCGCGAGGAAAATCTCGATATTCGTACCATCACCATGGGCATCTCGCTGTTCGATTGCATCAGCGAGGACGAGAACCGTCTTTGCGACCGCGTATACGATAAGATCACCCGCCGCGCCGAGCATCTGGTCAGCGTCGGTCAGGGCATCGAAAAGGAATACGGCGTGCCCATCGTCAACAAGCGCGTATCCGTCACACCCGTATCTCTCATCGGCGGTTCTCTCTCGCCCGACGGCTATCTCAAGATCGCTCACACGCTGCAGCGCGCCGCGCAAACGCTCGGCATCAACTTTATCGGCGGCTTTTCCGCCCTGGTCCACAAGGGCTACACCGTCGGTGCGCGCAATCTGATCTCGGTCATTCCCCAGGCGCTGGCCGAAACCGAAACCGTCTGCTCCTCCGTCAACGTCGCCACGACCAAGGCGGGTATCAATATGGACGCGGTAGCCCAGATGGGTCACGTCATCAAGCAGTGCGCCGAGCTGACCGCTGATAAAGACAGCATCGGCGCGGCCAAGCTGGTCGTATTTGCCAACGTCCCCGAGGACAACCCCTTTATGGCGGGTGCCTTCCACGGCATCGGCGAGCCGGATAGCGTTATCAACGTCGGCGTTTCCGGTCCCGGCGTCGTCGCCTCGGCCATCAAGCGGGCGGGCGATTGCGATCTGTCCGAGCTGGCCGACGTCATCAAAAAGACGGCGTTTAAGATCACCCGCGTGGGTCAGCTGGTCGCCAAGGAGGCGGCAAG
>JAZQMI010000092.1:0-6901 GCA_045543375.1 Eubacteriales bacterium
TGGCCTCCGACTTCGCACGACGTGCGGGGCGGTTTCTCTTGCTTGTTGCCGAAACAGGAAAAATATATAAAAAATCATAAAAATATGCATAATGAGGAGGAAATGGAATAAAAATAGAAATTTTGTGGAAATTTTCCTTGACAAAATTATTTGTGCAAGGTATAATAATGGTATCGATAAGCTTGCTTTTTAGGAGGAAAATATGAATAAAACATGGAACAGGGTGATTACGCTCTTACTTGCGCTGTTGATGCTGCTTTTTTGCTTTGTATTTGTTAGCTGCGGCGATGATACGCCGGACGGACCGAATGATCCTTCGACCGACCCCGGTACCACGTCGGGAACCGTGCCGGAGGAGCCTGCGGGTGAAGATTATTTGCTGAGCATTCCCAAGCAATCCTACGGCAAGACGTTCACCTTTCTGACCGACGTGGGCGAGGATATGATCCACGAGCTCTATTTTGAAAATGAGGAGGACGCTCTTGGCAACACCGTGGATACGGCCATCTTCTACCGCAACAACCGCGTGGCCGAGCATCTGGGCGTGACCTTTGAGAGCATGACCGCTCCCGGACGCTTCGAAAGCAGGGAGTCGTACCTGAGCCTGATGCAGCAGAGCTACACCGCAGGCGATCAGGATTATCAGCTTGCATCGGTGTACGAGGCGTTTGCCTCGGAGGGCGCGATCAAGGGCTTCTACTACGATATCAATTCGATCGAGGCGATTGATATCAATTCTCCCTGGTACGTTCAAAGCTGGCTGGAGAATACGCTCATCAACGATCAGTGCTACATGATCCTGGGCGATCTTTCCTATCGCATGTGGCAGAATATGAACGCGCTGTATTTCAACAAACAGATGTCTGATGAGCTGGGCATCTCGGAGGAGCTCTACACGGTGGCCGAGGATGGAGAGCTGACGTGGGACTACGTTATGACTTACGCCGAGCTGGCAGCCTCGGAGGATGGTAACGATATATGGGATCAGAATGACACCTACGGTATGGCTCTGTCGCTGCATCCGTTGCGTGCCATGGTTACCTACTGTGACATTCCCCTGACGTGTCTGAACGACAATGATGAGTACGAGGTCTGTCTGTACAACGAACGTACCGAAACCATCTACGGTGAGCTTTACAACTACATCTGGGAGAACGATTTCGTTTATTACGGCGAGCTGGCGACCGAGGTCGAGATGTTCACGACCAACAGAGTGCTGTTCCTGGCCGCAACGCTCGGATATTCGCAGGATCTGCGTGAGATGAGCGGCTTGTATGGTATCCTTCCCATGCCCAAGTATGACACCGAGCAAGAGTATTGCTCGCACTCGAACGATAACTTCAATATATTCATCATTCCCTCGCACGCCGAGGACGGTGAATTCTGCGGCACGCTAATGGACGCCTTGAGTGCCGAAAGCAAGTATTCGGTCATTCCCGCATATTACGACACCGTGCTCAAGGGTCGTACGACCAAGGATGAGCAGTCCATCAGAATGCTGGATATCATTCGTGACAATTTGAGATTTGATTTTGCCTTCGCTCATCTTTCCACCATGGATTATTTGTGGACCAAGTTCGGTGAGTGCCTGAGAACGGAGGGCAAAACCTCGTTCAAGTCGTATTACGATGAGCATGCAACTGCTTTTGATGAAAAGCTGTCCGAGATCATGGCAAAATACTGGGAAGTCCGCTGACCTGTTGTCATCAACGAAAAATCAACGCCCGCCTGATCAAATGATGAGGCGGGCGTGCTCTATTGTCATTATTCACAAAATAGAATTCAAAAATTATAACATATTGACAAAAATCAGTGAAATATGAAAAATGCTGTATTTGAGGTTGACATTAGAACAAATTTGTTTTATAATAGTACTGTTAAATAATCATTTTAGGAGGAAATTACGAAATGAATGGAAAAAATTTGCTTTCATTGTTACTCGCGCTTGTAATGGTGCTGGCTTGCTTGGTCTTTGTCGGTTGTGGCGATGACGCAAAGGATCCCACCAAGGATCCCGGCAAAACGCCCGGCAGCACGGATTCCGATCCCAGCAAGGGCGAGGATTATCTGTTGAGCATTCCCAAGCAGCAGTACGGCAAGACCTACACGTTTTTGACCGACGAGCAGGATCACCGCGTGCACGAGCTGTATTTTGAGAGTGAGGACGATGCGGTCGGCGACACCATGGATACGGCGATCTTTTACCGTAACAACCGCGTAGCTGAGTACCTGGGCGTCACGTTTGAGAACATCACGGCAGACGGTAGCTGGACCAACAGAGCAGGCTTTATCGACCGCATGTTCCAAAGCTACACCACGGGCGATCAGGATTATCAGATGGCCGGTGTCTACGGCGCTTACGCTGCCGACGGTGCCGTCAAGGGCTACTACTACGATATCAACTCGATCGACGCCATCGACAGCGAGTCCCCCTGGTACGTCCAGAGCTGGCTTGAGAATACGACCATCAACAACCGCACCTACATGGTGCTCAGCGATCTGTCCTACTCCATGTGGAGAAATCTTCACGCGCTGTATTTCAATAAGCAGGTGGGTGAGCAGTACGGTCTGAACGACCAGCTTTACGTTTTGGCCGAGGACGGTGAATTGACGCTCGACACCGTTATCACCTACGCCGAGTTGTGCGCGCAGGACGACGGTAACGACGTTTGGGATACCAACGATACCTACGGTATGTATCTGAACAAGTTCATCTGCCGCGCTATGCTGACCTATTTTGACATTCCTCTGACGCGTATGAACGAGGCCGGTGAATACGAGCTGTGCTTCTATAACGAGAGAACCGAGGATATCTACGGCGTGATCCACAGTTACATCTGGGATAACGATTTCATTTACACCAACGTGGAAAAGGGCGCCGACGGTGACTTTGCCACGGGCGTCGGTATGTTCGTAGAGAACCGTCTGCTGTTCCTGCCCGCAACGCTGCAATGGTCACAGGAGCTTCGTCAGATGGAGGGTGAATTCGGTATTCTCCCCATGCCCAAGTATGATGCGACGCAAAAGGAGTATCGCTCGCATTCCAGCGATACCTACACGCTGTTCATTATCCCTGCGCAGACCAACGATCCCGAGTTCTGCGGTACCGTGCTGGACGCGCTGAGCGCCGAGAGCAAGTATTCGGTCATTCCCACGTACTACGACGTCGTTATCAAGGGCCGTACGACCAAGGACGAGCAGTCCATTGCGATGCTTGATATCATTCGCGACAATTTGACCTTTGACTTTGCCTTTGCTCATCTGTCCGCTCTGGACGGTATGTGGACCTCTTGGGGCGAGTCTGTCACCGTAGCAGGCAACACCAGCTACAAAACCACCTACGATAAGAAGGCCGAGGGCTACCAGGAAAGACTGGAAGAGATCATGGCTGCTTATTGGGAAGTTCACTGATAACGTATAAAAAACACCGCTCCGATTTTGGAGCGGTGTTTTTTACTTTTGAAAATTACAGCGACGAGAGCTGAGCAACGGCGTCGCGCTCGCAAATGGGAGAGCCGTGCTCGCGTATGTAAAGACGCACCGTTTCGGCGTTTTTCTGAACGCCGTACTCGCCGATAAAGGAAAGTGAGAGGCGATTGAGCGCAGAGCTGCGGCGTCCCGACGATTTTTCGGTCAGCAAAAGGTAGTAGTGTCCCTCCTCGCCCCAATAGGCGGCACTGCTGCCGGGAAAGGCGCGGGCGTGCAGCCGTCGGCAGACGCACAAAAGAGGCTCAAGTGCGTCAAAGGAAAAGGCGACGGTTCGTGTTCGCTCCATTTCAAGCGCAGTCTGCGTGTTTGTTTTCGGTTCCGAAGTGGTGTGTCCTACCTCGGTGTTTGAGCGGCGGTCGGACTTATCCCCCATGGCGCGTACGATGTCCAGCTTGGTGATAAACATTTCGCATCCGCCCTCGCGCGACGGATAAAGCTGTACGTAGATTTGATTTCCTTTGGCATCAAATCCGGTCTGCGTACGTACGTCCTCGAGTATGTGGCGAAAGGCGCGCTGCGTTTCGGCATTGGTGCAGTCCAACGCCTCTGCGTCCAGCGCATAGCATTGCATATCCACGGGGGATAGCATGATCTTCATTTTGTTGTCGTCGATCCGTATCAGATCCATCCTTGTATTCCTCCTTGCGGCAAACGCCCATATGCAGCGTCTTGCCCTTGTCGTTACTTAATAACATTATAGTACGAAACGGAGAAAAATGATAGTCCAAAAAATCTGGTAATTTTCAAGGGATTTTATTCCCTGTAAAAGACAAGCGGCGCGACTTTTGTCGCGCCGCTCGATGATTATTTGTGAATGGTGATGCTGAAGGAGAAGTCTGCTTTTTCACCGGGAGCAAGTCTTGTCATGTACTTCTTGGTTGCCATGTCGTCTACGATGCCGTCGTCGGCAGGCAGGCTGATCCAGGGCTCAATGCACATGTAGGGTGCCTCGGTCTTGGGCTTATGCCAAAGACCCAGATAGGACATATCGTTGTAGGTCAGCGTAACGGCCTTGGTCGTCTTATCCGACTTAAGCGTGACCGACTTGGCCATATCCTTCAGGAAAATGGCGTCGTTGTCAAACATGTCGTGATGCAGGCGGTAGATCTTGCCGTCCTCCAGCGGGAAGGGCTCGCTATCGTCGGTCATAAAGCAGGTTTCGGTCAGAATGAGTTTGCGGGCAGGAGCATTTTCGGCAAACTCGACGTAGTAGTCGGTGAAATCCGTGCCGGGTTCCAGGGGAATGTTGAAGCCGGGGTGACCGCCAAGACCAAAGGGCAGCGTGTCGTCGCCCGTGTTTTCCACTTCAAACTTGTGATCCAGCGTATTGTCGCACAGCGTGTAGGTGACGGTGAAACGGAACGCAAAGGGGTACTGTGCGAGAGTTTCCTCGTTCTCGGTATAAGTAAAGGAAATGCTGTTTTCGGTCTTCGCGCTGACACTCAGGTCAACGTTGCGGATAAAGCCGTGCAGCAGCATGTCGTAGCTCTTGCCCTTGTAGGTGTAACGACCCTCGATCAAGCGACCGCAAATGGGGAAGAGCAGCGTAGCACGGCCTGCCCAGTAGGTGGGATCGCCCTGCCAAAGATACTCGGTATTCGTCGTCTTTTCCAGCATGGACATGACCTGCGCGCCGTGCTCGTCTATTTCTACGCGAAGCTGTTCGTTTTCAAGAATGTGTAGCATAAAAAGTACTCCTTTGCCTTTTGGTCTGCCTTACCGGCAGACTTTTTTTAAGTATACCACATTTTTCGGTATAATGCAAGCACTTACGCCAATAATAAATGAAAGATTTTGATAAGCGGAGGAATGAAATGAACGGCTTGATCGCATTGAACGCCTCGATCGTCGGGGCTTGCTCGGTGGTGGGGTATATGGAGCGGGGCGGTCCGATCGGACATTGCTTTGACTTTTATGATGATAAAAAAGAGGGCGGTGACCGTTTCGGTCAGGATACGTTTGAAAAGGCCGAGAGCGAGATGCAACGCATGGCGCTGAACGGCGCACTGGGCAAATGTCACTGCGACGAGAAAAAGTTGGATGCTATGTTTGCGGGCGATCTGCTCAATCAATGCGTCGGCTCGGCGTATGGTCTGCTCGATTTCGACGTGCCTTATTTCGGTCTGTACGGTGCTTGCTCGACGGCCGCCGAGGGGCTGATGCTTGCTTGCACGATGGTCAGCAGCAGCGTTATGGAGTGTTGCGCGTCAGTTGCATCCAGCCATAATTGCAGCGCAGAGCGGCAGTACCGTACGCCGCTGGAATACGGAGGACAACGTCCTCCTACCGCGCAATGGACGGTCACGGGCGCCGGAGCGTTTGTCGTGCAAAAACAAACGCGCGGCAAGGTGCGTCTGACCGCAGCCATGCCGGGTATCGTTGTGGAGAAGGGTATCACCGATGCCAATAACATGGGCGCAGCTATGGCGCCCGCCGCCGTCCATACGCTGAAACGCTTTTTCAAGGCGAGCGGAACGCGCCCCGAGCATTACGACGCCATCGTCACGGGCGATCTCGGTTACGAGGGTGGGCAGATCCTTTGCGATTTGATGCGGTACGAGGGATATGAGCTGGGCGAGCGCTATGGGGATTGCGGTCAGATGATTTATTGCCGACAAACGCAGGATATTCATGCAGGCGGCTCGGGATGCGGTTGTTCGGCCGTGGTACTCGCTTCGTATCTGCTGCCCAAGCTTGAGCGTGGCGAGATCAAGCGTATGATCTTGCTGGGCACGGGTGCTATGATGAGCCCGTCCAGTATTCAGCAGGGATTGGCAATCCCCGGCATCGCTCATTT
Source organism: Eubacteriales bacterium (assembly GCA_045543375.1). Classification (GTDB taxonomy): domain Bacteria; phylum Bacillota; class Clostridia; order Oscillospirales; family CAG-272; genus SIG644. Next base: position 6,287 of record JAZQMI010000092.1, read on the forward strand.
GTTGGTTCTGGAAGCGCCTTTATAATATTAAGGAGGAGTTATGGAAAAAATCTTACCGTTCGTCTGGGCATTTCTGATCGGCGGCGCGTGGTGCGTGCTTGCCCAGATTTTGCTTGATAAGACGAAACTGACACCGGCGCGTATTTTGGTCGGATACGTCGTGCTCGGCGTTTTCCTTGGCGCCATCGGCGTGTATGCACCGCTGGTTGATTTCGCAGGTGCCGGGGCAACAACGCCGTTGACCGGCTTTGGCTATCTGATCTCCAAGGGTGTGCGCGAAGCGGTAGACGAGCAGGGATTGCTCGGCGCACTGACGGGAGGCCTTACAGCGGCAGCCGGTGGCACAGCAGCCGCGCTCTGTTTTGGTTATCTCGCCGCATGGGTGTTCAAAAGTCGCCCTCGCGGTTGATAATTTTGACGAAAACGCAAAAAATGAAAAAAAATCTGAAAAAACACTTGACAAACGGAAAAGAGAGTGGTATAATATCCGAGCTGCCGCAAAAAAAGGCAGCAAAAAACCGCAGAACGAGTGCAAGTGCGAAAGCACTTGATGAACTCGCGAAGCGAGTTCGATCATTGAAAATTGAACAACAAAGAGAAAGTACGAAGCAAGGG
>JAZQMI010000093.1:0-14811 GCA_045543375.1 Eubacteriales bacterium
TTGGCTCACAGAACGACATGGCTACGATCCGACTTCCACATCGGCGGCATTCCCTATGCGCTGCGTACCATCAACCCGCCCATTTACGGCACAAGACTGACGCTGGGCATCATCAAAAACAAGCTCGAGGAGCACGTGCTCACGCACACGCCTAAACTGAATGAAGTCAAGGCGGGCGACGTCATTCGCGCGGGCTGTATGAGCGTGGAGTTTATCCACGTCAATCACTCGATCGCCGACGCCTGCGCGCTGTGCATCAAAACGCCGCTGGGCAATGTGATCCATTCGGGTGACTTCAAGCTGGATACCTCACCCATTGAGGGTGAGATGATGGATCTGACCCGCCTTGGCGAGCTGGGTCGCGAGGGCGTGCTGCTGCTCATGTGCGAGTCGACCAATGCCGAGCGAGGCGGCTTTACTCCCTCCGAGCGAAAGGTGGGCGAGTCGCTGGAATATATCTTCACCAAGCATACCGATAAGCGATTGGTCATTGCCACCTTCTCGTCCAACGTGCACCGCGTGCAGCAGATCATCGACACCAGTGCCCGCCACGGGCGCAAGGTCGCCATCACGGGACGCAGCATGACCAACATCGTCGGCGCGGCCGTCGAGCTGGGCTATATGAGCGTGCCCCGCGGCGTGCTGATCGATATTGCCGATATCAAGCGCTACCGCCCCGAGGAGCTGACCATCGTGACGACGGGCAGCCAGGGTGAGCCCATGTCGGCACTTTATCGCATGGCGTATTCCGATCACTCGCAGATCACGCTGGACGGAAACGATCTGGTCGTGCTGTCGGCCAGCGCCATTCCCGGCAACGAAAAGCTGGTCGGTCGCGTCATCAACGAGCTGACGCGCTCGGGTATCAAGGTCATGCACGAGGCGGCGGTCGCCGTTCACGTGTCGGGTCACGCATGCAAGGAGGAGATCAAGCTCATGATCGCGCTGACCAAGCCAAAGTACTACATGCCGATTCACGGCGAATACCGTCACCTGACGGCCAACCGCGACATCGCTCTGTATATGGGCATGGACAGCCGCAATATCTTCGTGTCGGATATCGGGCGTGTGCTTGAGATCGACGCCAAGGGTGCCAAGCTGACAAGCGAAGAAATTCCCTCGGGTCGCGTACTGGTCGATGGCTACGGCGTCGGCGACGTGGGCAACATCGTGCTGCGCGACCGACTGCATCTGTCGCAGGACGGTCTGATCGTCGTGGTTGCCACCATCGACGAGTATTCCAAACAGCTACTTTCGGGCCCCGACATCGTGTCACGCGGATTCGTTTACGTCCGCGAGTCCGAAACGCTCATGGACGAGGTGCGCACCGTGGCGCAGAGTGCCATGCTGGATATGCTGCGCGCGTCGGGTAGCTATCTGGATCGCGCGGCGCTCAAAAAGCGGGTCAAGGATGACGTGTCCCGCTTCCTGTACGCCAAAACCAAGCGCAAGCCCATGATATTGCCCGTCATCATGGACGTCTGACGGCGCAAAATACCACTTTTTGACAGAAAACGCAAAAAGTTTTGAATTCGTTCATAATCCGTTCAAAATAATATCACCGAAATAAGATATAATGTTAGGTGATTTGCAGATCGACCACGCAGTCGGTCGCACATAAAATTTCAAAGCAAAGGTGGACCCAAGATATGGGAAAAGGAAACAGAAACAGACAAGAGCGGGCAGAGGATAAGGTTCTCAATCCGCAGAAATATGTACAGAAGAAGCAGGCTCCGGCCTTCATCGGACCGCTGGTCTTCGCAGTCATCGCCGTACTGCTGATCGTCGTCATGGTGGGCAATCTGCTCATCGGCGCAGGTATTTTCATGCGCTCTCGCACGGCTGCCGAGTCGGACGATTTCAAGGTTGATGGTGCGATGATGAGCTACTTCGTCTACTCTTCGTATCAGACTTACCTTAACTATTACTATGAGCTTTATTCTTCGATGATGGGCTCGTCGACTTCGATCAACGTTCAAAGCCTGATGGGTATTGACCCCAACGTCAGCCTGAAAAAGCAGGTGTACAACGAGGAGAGCGGTCAGACCTGGTTTGAGTATTTTGCCGAGAATGCAGCAGCGCAGGTTGAGCAGCAACTCGTATACTGCCAGGCTGCCAAGGCTGCCGGCATCGAGCTGGATAAGGATGATCTTGCCGCCATCGACGCAAGCATCAACGAGATCGCAACCTACGCCGCTATGTACGGCACGACGCTGGATGCTTATCTTGCTGCCAACTACGGCAAGGGCGTCAAGGAAAAGGACGTTCGTCGCGTGATGGAGCTGGGTCAGTTGGCTTCCAAGTACGCCGAGATCAAGCACGAGGAATTCATGAATGCTTCTACGGCTGAAAAGGTCGAGGCATACTTTACCGAGAATAAGAACGATTTCCTGTCCGCAGACTATCTGTCCTACACGTTTACCGTGACCAAGGGCACGACGGTCAATGCCGACGAGCTCTACACCGCCGACAAGACCAAGGTCGACGAGGCAGCCGATAAGCTGCTCGCGCTGACCACCGAGGAGGACTTCCTTCAGGGCGTGAAGGATTACTTCATTGCTACCTCGACCGAGGAGTACAGAGAAAAGTATTACGACACTTACCTGTCCGAGGCAGAGGGTGAGACCGACGAGGAAAAGGCTGCTGCCGCCGAGCAGAAGCTGCAGGACAAGCTCAACGAGGACGCAGAGGCACACGTGGCCAAGCTGCTCACCGAGAACTTCACCTACACGACCGAAACCGAGCTTGGCGCGTGGATCTTCGGTAAGGACGATACTGCCGCTGCTGCTGCCGGCACGACCAACAAGATCGCCGATGCCTCCAAGGACGCTGACGGCACCTACAAGGTCACGGTATACCTGCTGACCCGCGAGGCTTCGCGCGACGAGGATACCACCCGTACCTTCACTTACCTGCTGTTTGAGGAGTCCAACTATACCGAAACCGATGCCAAGGCAGCGCTTGCACTGTTTGAAAACGGTGAGAAGAGCGCCGCAGGTCTGAAGGCCGTTGCCGAGAACTACGAGAAGAATTCCGCTTGCACCACGCTTGAGGAGGTTGCACAGGGCTCGACCGGTGTTGAGGAGCTTGACGAGTGGCTGTTTGCCGACGGACGCAAGGCCGGTGATTATGAGCTGATCTCGTACACCTACGACAGCAAGGACTTCTATATCATTGTTTACCTGGACGAGATCGCAGCCGAGGAATGGTATATCGCTTGCCGCGACGCACAGGTTGACGAGGAACTCTCCGACTGGTACGACGAGGCGACCAACACCTATCCCGTGACCGTCAACGACAAGGCCATCGGCAAGATCAAAATGTAATTTAGCGCTTTGCTAACGACACGTGGGGCTGCTGCACGCAAGGTGCGGCAGCCCCTATGTCACGCTCTTCGAATAAAAGTGGATTTGGACGGACAAAATACGCCGTGTCGGCATAGGATATGAAGTAGACACCATCGAAACGACGCATTGGAAAGGAACGAGGGGACTATGGTTTTGGATACCAAGAATACGACGCTTGCCTATCGCTGTCCGCGTTGTGGCGCGGCTGTACTCAGTGGCATCAATATGTTTTCGCTGACGGCGGATATGCTCAAGCTCAAATGTAGTTGCGGTGAGAGTGAAATGAGCATCGTCAACGGGCGTGACGGCAAGGTCAGGTTGAGCGTTCCGTGTATGCTTTGCCCTTCGCCTCATCAGTTTGCGCTCAACCGCTCGCTGTTTTTCGGCAAGGAGTTGTTCTGCATGCCTTGTCCGTATACCGATATTACGCTGTGTTGCGTGGGCGAGGAAAATCACGTCAAGGCGGAAATGTCGCGCTCCGAGCTGGAGCTGCTCGATCTGCTTGAGCAAAACGGGCTGTCCGACTTCAGCGAGCTGAGTGGCGCGGGGGAGCCGGGCGAGGAAAGCTTTCCCACCGATCCGCAGATCCTTGATATCGTCATGTTCGTCATCCGCGATATGGACGAGGAGGGCAAGATCAAATGCCATTGCCCCGAGGGTGAGCACCGCTACGAGGTCGAGATCAACAATGACGGCGTTCGGGTCACTTGCCCCGATTGCGGCGCATCGCGTCTGATCCCCACCGATTCCTCGCTGGCCGCGCACGCCTTTCTCAACAGCGACAGTCTGGATCTGACGGTCGATGCCGCCGATTCCGTCACCGAATAAAAGAGCCGCTCCGATGCCATACGTGCAGCGGAGCGGATTTTTTTGTATTTGGCTCTTTACAAACCGAGCGATTTTATGTATACTAATAGTATCAAGCTACAAAAAGGAGAGAACTCTATGACCGGCAAAGAGCGTTTCATTGATATTTACCGCACCCACATCAAGCGCGAGGGCGCAGAGGAGCTGCTGAATTTTCTGCTTTCCGATCACAGCGACTTTTTCACCGCGCCGGCCTCCACCCGCTTTCACGGCGCGTACGAGGGAGGACTGCTTGAGCATAGTCTGAACGTCTACGACTGTCTTGTCGATATTCTGGCACGTCCGCGTATGAAGGAGGTCTACGGCATCCATTACAGCGAGGAGAGTGCTGCCATCGTCGCTCTTTTGCACGATCTTTGCAAGGTCAATTTTTATAAGGTCAGCTTCCGCAACGCCAAAGACGAGAACGGCAAGTGGGTCAGCGTACCGTATTATACCATCGAGGATAATCTGCCCTACGGACACGGCGAGAAGTCGGTCTATATCGCGTCGGGCTATATGAAGCTGACGCGCGACGAGGCCTTTGCCATCCGTTATCATATGGGCTTTTCGGGCCCCGAGGACGCCAATCAGGTCGGTCGGGCCATGGAAATGTTCCCACTCGCCTTTGCACTTGCCATGGCCGACATGGAAGCGTCGTATTTCCTTGAGGACGTGAACGGACCGAAGAAATTGAATTGAATAGCTAAGAGGGAAAACCGCAAGCACGGTTTTCCCTCTTTCCCATTATTTGATCTTTCTGCACTCCATGTAATATCTCTTGTCCCGTGCGTGCCCCATCGAAAAGGTCTTACGCGGCAGCGCGCCGTCGTAGATAACGGTGCGGAACAGTTGGGATTTTTCCATGCCCTCGAACAAAAATCCGATGGCGTCGGGCGCATTGGCCAGTGAGGCGAGCGAGTCCTCGCCGTGAATATAGTCCACCTCGGCCTCGGGGTGGTCTTTGACGTATTGATCCAGGAATGCTTGCAGCGTGCCGACGGTCAACTGCTGTACGGGGTGGGCAACCTTGAGCGTGACCTCATCAAACGCGCCGATGCAGCGAATGGTCTGCGGCGCGGAGGTGCCGTCAAGCGTGGCAATATAGCTCTGAAGATCGTTCATCAGCGCGGTGGGATCGACGTGGAAGACCACGCGGTAGATGGGCTCAAACGACAGCGCGCTGTCGTGCAGATTGACGATCTCGGCGAGCGCATAGCGTGCGGGGTGAGCGGCGGCAGCCTCGGCACCGATGGCCGCCTTGATCTCCTCGTAGGCCGTCTTGGCAGTTGCCAGCGAGTGATTGCCGTCGCCGACGGCGAACAGCAAAGGAACAAGTGAGGTGTCGCCGTAGCGTTTGCCCATCTCGTCGGGCGTGACGAGCGCATCAAGGGATTGCAGGACGGCGTCTTGCTGCTGCTGTGTCAAAAAGCTGCCCTTGATATGACCGCCGCCCAGCATGAGGTCGGTGTCGTAAGCCACTTCGCGGGCATCGGATGCCTTGGGCGTGAACAGCGGCTCCAGCACGGTTGCCTCGGGGTCGTCGATAAGCAGCATGACGTGGGGCAGCTCGACCGTCGCGTCGCGGCGCACCGCCACGCGGGGCGGAATGCGCGAGAGCACGGTGCCCTCGGTGGCGCGGATAAGCGAGGTCGCGCCCTTGTTGAAATCGTAATGCTCCAGATCAATGGCGGCGACAAGTCCGCGACGTACTCTGCCATCCGACTGGGTGCGCTCAATGGCGATCATGCTGTCGGGATGCGAGATGAGCAGCGTGTCAAGAGAATCGTTCATGGCGCGATGAATGGCGGGCAGACGGCTCTGCGCCTCGGCCAGATAGACCTCGGGCAGCATGAGCGAGAGCGTCGAGGGGGCGTCACCGACCAGAGCGGCAGCCTCCTGCCAGTAGGCGGGCTCGCTGGTAAACTGGTCACAGGCAATGGCAGCCCATTTGCCTTTCTCGATCTCCTCTCTGGGAGGAAGTAAAATATCGGCGGACATGATGCATTGACATTTCATAACGGGTTCTCCTCTTATGTGATATTCGCGGCGGCGACTTGACAAAACGGCCGCGACTGTGATACAATAATGGTACGTATCTATTATACGCTTTTTCGACACAAAAATCAAGAGGAATTTTATCACTTGCGGCGGCTATGACCGCCCTGGGAGGAGCTTTATGAATTCCAAACAAGGACCGACCATATTGCGCGCGCGCGGTGCGGTGGAGGGTGCCAAGCCACCGTCCTCGCTGCGTGACGTTCCGCGCTACTTAAAGGAGCTGATCGGCGGCTTTTGCTATCGGCTCTGGTATATCATTCGTCTGGTCTGGGAAACCAGCCCGACCATTCTCATCTCGCTGGTGCTCATTGCGCTGTTCAACGGCGTCATGCCGCCCGTTGGCGCGATCATTTCGAGTAAGGTGCTCAACGAGCTGCAACTCAATTTCGGACTTGACGCAGGCAGCGCAGCGTTTTTTGCCTCGCCCGTGTTCGGCCTGCTTATCTTTTTGTTCACCTACCGCATTCTGAGTGCCGTCGTCGGACGCATCCACTCGGCGGTCGTGCGTGCGGCGGGCGAGCGCGTGGTGCGTCACGTGCGCCTTCAGATCATGAACAAGGCGCGCGAGGTCGATCTTGCCTCGTACGACAATCCCGAATTCTACGAAAAGCTGGAAAACGCCAATCGCGAGGCGGGTCATCGCCCCATTCAGACGCTGAGTGCCGCGCTGAGCACGGTCAGCACGCTCGTGTCTCTTGTGTCCTATCTGGTCATTTTGTTCAGCGCGCCCGGCATGTGGTGGGCGGCGCTGCTCATCGCCGTGATGGCCGTGCCCAGCGCCATCATCACGTTCACCTACCGCAACAAGAACGTCGTGTATTTGCGTTGGCGCTCCAAGGAGCGTCGCCAGATGGACTATTACGCGTCCTTGATGGTCAATAAGGACATGGTCAAGGAGGTGCGTCTGTTTGACCTTTCCGACACGCTCGTCGAGCGCTACGACAACGCCTTTGACCGTTATTATCGAGGACTTCGCCGCCTGATCGTCAGCGAGAGCGTGTGGCACGTGGCCCTCGCGCTGATCTCGGCCGTGGCCAACTGCGCTTTCTTTGCCATGATCGCGTGGCGCGTCTATACGGGTGAGATCCTGATCGGTGACTACTCGCTGCTCACGGGTGCGCTGACCTCGGTTGCCTCCAACGTGGCAACGCTCATCACGGCGACCTCGACCATCTACGAGGGCACGCTGTTTATCGACAACCTCATCCACTTTTTGCGTCATGAGCGCACGCTGGTCTCGCTTGCCGAGCCGCCGCTCAAGGTGGCGCACGGCACAGGACACGTCATCACGTTTGAAAACGTCAGCTTCCGCTATCCCGGTACCGAGCGCGACGTGCTGCGCAATATCAATTTGACGCTGCGCGAGGGCGAGAGCCTCGTGCTGGTGGGCTTGAACGGTGCGGGCAAAACGACGCTGCTCAAGCTGCTCACCCGTCTGTACGATCCCACCGAGGGGCGTATCCTGCTCGACGGCGAGGATATCCGAAATTACGATGTGCAGGATCTGTACAGCATGTACGGTATCATCTTCCAGGACTTCGGACGCTACGCCGAGAGCGCGGGCGAGAATATCCGCTTCGGCGGTATCCATAAGCAGGACGACGAGGCCATCCGCGAGGCGGCCGCCGCGTCGGGCGCGGCCGAGTTTATCGACAAGCTTGCCGACGGCTACGCCACGCCGCTGATGCGTATTTTCGAGCAGAACGGCATCGAACTGTCGGGCGGTCAATGGCAAAAGCTGGCCATCTCGCGCGCCTTTTACAGCGATTGCGACGTGCTCATTCTGGACGAGCCGACCGCTGCGCTCGACGCACTGGCCGAGCAGGAGATCTACGATCAGTTTGACCGGCTGCGCAAGGGCAAGACGACCATTTTCGTGTCGCACCGACTGTCCAGCGCCACCATGGCAAGCAAGATCGTGGTGCTTGAGGGCGGCGAGATCGTCGAGGAGGGTGACCACCCGACGCTCATGGCTGCCGGCGGCCGCTATTGCGAGCTGTTCACCACGCAGGCAAAGAGATACAGAGAATAAAATAAACGTCCGCAGGAATTTCCTGCGGACGTTTTCATTTCATTGGAGCGTATCGATCAGCTCGATATCCGCGCCCAGTGCTTGCAGCTTGCCGACGATATCGACGTAGCCGCGGCGGATGGTGTCGATGTCCGAGATGGTCGTTTCACCTTGGGCGACAAGGCCTGCGATGACCATCGCGGCACCCGCACGCAGATCGAGTGCGGTGACCTCGGCACCGTGCAGCGTTCGGACGCCCACGATGGTAGCGGTCGAGCTGCGATCGTCCACGCTGATGGCCGCACCCATGCGCTGCAGCTCCTCAACGTAGCGGAAGCGTTGTTTGAACACGTTTTCGGTGACCGTACTGATGCCGCCGGCGATCGAGAGCAGCGCCGTCATCTGGGGCTGCATGTCGGTGGGAAAGCCGGGGTAGGGAACGGCCTGAATGTTGGTGCTCTGAAAGCGACCCGTCGAGCGCACCGTGATGCTCTCGCCATCGTCCGTGACACTCACGCCCACCTCGCGCAGTTTGGCACTCACAGCGTCCATATGGCGCGGAATGACGTGATGCAGCGTGACCTCACCGCCCGTAGCGGCGGCAGCCACCATATAGGTGCCCGCTTCGATCATGTCGGGAATGATGGTGTATTCACAGCCGTGCAGCGCCTTGACACCGCGCACCTTGATGACTGATGTGCCCGCGCCCGAAATGCAGGCGCCGCAGCTATTGAGAAAGCCGGCAAGGTCGACGATGTGCGGCTCGTGCGCCGCGTTTTCAATGATCGTTGTGCCCACGGCGGTCGTGGCAGCGAGCAGAATGTTGGCCGTTGCGCCGACCGAAATGTTGTCCATGATAATCTTGGTGCCGACCAGAGGACCGTCCGTATAAGCGGTCACAAAGCCGCCCTCGTCGTCCACCTTGGCGCCAAGTGCCACAAAGCCCTTTTTATGTAGGTCAATGGGACGCGCACCGAAATTACAGCCGCCCGTCGTGCCTACCTTGGCGCGACCGTAACGGGCAAGCTCGGCACCGATCAGGTAGTTCGAGCCGCGCAGACGGCGAACCAGAGCGCCCGGAGAGGTACCCTGACGCACGTCGCGCGTGTCAATCTCGACCGAGGTCGGGCTGCGGCGCGTGACGGTGGCACCCATAGCGGCAAGAATGTCCAGCGTGATCTCAATGTCACCCACGGGGGGAATGTTGTCGATCACGCAGATGTCGTTTGCAATAATGGTCGCAAACAAAATGGGCAGCGCCGCGTTTTTCATGCCGCCGATGTTGATTTGTCCGTACAAGGGTCTTCCACCCTTTATCCTGATCTTATTCATAGAGCAAACCTCACAAATCAATGGAATATAGCGCAAGGGGCTGCGTTCCCCGTCCTCTTACAGCGTATGACGCCGATGGGCACAAGGTCACAACGCCTTGGCGGTTGCTCATCAAAGCGAAAGAACGCGATAGCTTGCCAGGGGGCGAGCGTTGCCCTTGGCGATCAAGGCTTCGACCTCGGGCTCGGTCATGGGGGGCAGCAGGATCGCCTTGCGACCGTTTTGAACCACGTATCCAAGTGCGCCGTCCGAGCAAACGTCGGCGCTCTCGTCGTACATCAGACAGACGGACATCGCCTCGTTGCCTGCGGGCGCGAGGTGCTCGGCGGTCGCATCCGTCCAGCGAGGAGCGGTGGCGGCGTCGAAGGGGTGAACGGCAATATCGGTCAGGTCGGAAACGACTGCACCTGCGGTGGGCAGCTTACCCGCGCCACGACCGTAGAACAGCGTCTTACCCAGCATGTCCGTGTCAATGAGCACGCCGTTGAACACGTCGTCAATGTGGCGCAGCGGGTGCGAGGTGGGCACCATGCAAGGCGCTACCCAGACGGACAGCTTGCCGTCCACGAGCGCCATGTGACCGATCAGCTTGATGGCACAGCCAAAGGCGGCGGCCAGCTCAACGTCCTCGCTCGTCACGGTACGAATGCCCTTGACGGAAATGGTATTGGGATCGACGCGCAGTCCCGTGGACATGGCGGCGAGAATGACGATCTTGCGTGCGGCATCCAGACCGTCCACGTCGGCGGACGGATCGCGCTCGGCGTAGCCAAGACGCTGTGCCTCGGCGACCGTGGCCTCATAGGAAACGCCCTCACCTGCCATGCGTGTCAGGATATAGTTGGTCGTGCCGTTGAGAATGCCGTTGATCTCGCGCACGCGGTTGGCGGCCATATCCTGCGAGAGCGGACGCAGCACGGGAATACCGCCTCCTACGCTCGCTTCAAACAGATATCTGACGCCGTGCTCGGCGGCCAGAGAAAGCAGCTCGGTGCCAAAGTTGGCAACGACCTCCTTGTTGGAGGTAACGACGTGCTTGCCTGCGGCAAGTGCGGCTTTGGTAAATTCATACGCAGGGTGCGAGCCGCCCATCATCTCGACGACGGCGTCCACCTCGGGATCGTTCAGAATGATGTTGAAATCGTGCACGATGCGATTGGCAAAGGGGCTGTCGGGAAAATCGCGCAGATCAAGAATATAGCGGATATCCATGCCGCCACCCGTGGCAAGACGGATGCGGTCCTGATTTTCAGTAATAACCTCGGCCGTGCCGCTACCGACGACACCAAAGCCCAGAAGGGCGACCTTAAGCGTGTTTGCAGACATAATAAGAACCTCCGTGAAAAGCGAATATATAATAGTATAACATAAATAATAGCAATTTGTAAACATTTTTCTCAAAAAAATATTTTTCTTGAAAAAAAGGAAAAGGTGTGGTATGATGATAGCGTAGGCGCGCCAAGGCTCAGTCGGGCGTGCAAAAGGAGGACACAACCATGTCAAGCCCGCTCGGCGGAAAAAGAAACGTTAAAATTTTCATTTTGTATCTGATGCAGAATATTCGCCTTCCCGTGGATTTTGCTACGCTCAACGATATGGTCATGCAGACCGATTACGTCGTCTATCTGGACCTGGCCGAGTGCTTTTACGAGGTGCTGGCCGACGGTCTGATCCGCGAGGTCGAGGAGGCGGACGAGCAGTCCGAACAGGATGACAAAAAGAAGCCGCCCCGTTACGAGGTCACCGAAAAGGGCAAAATGGTAGCAGAGCAGCTTCACAGCGAGCTGTTGCCCACCATTCTTGAGGAGAGCTTGCGTTGCGCTTTGCGCTATCTCGACTTCCGCAAGAGGGGCATTCGCCTGCGCTGCCGTTGCACGCCCAATGACGATGGCACGGTGGAATTTTACTGTGCGGTCGAGCAGCTTGAAAAGCCCACCTTTGAGATGCGTGTCAACGTCGATTCGATGGTGCGCGCCCGTCAGATGGAGGACAATTTCCGGGCACATCCCGAAAACATCTACAAGGGCATGTGGGCACTGCTTTGCGGCAACATGAATTATCTGTTCAGTTAAAACGATCAAGGAGGGAGCTATGCAGCATCACAACAACGCGGTCAACGAGCTGCTGACGCAAGCCAAGCACGGCGATCAGCAGGCCTTCGACACGCTGCTTGAGCAATACATGCCCGTCATCGAGCATCGCATCTCCTCCATCCGATCCCGATACAGTACGCTGACACCCGAGGATGAAAAAGACCTGCGGCAGGAGGCACACGTTGCGCTCTACCGTGCCAGCTTGAGCTATGATGTGACACAGCACGAGGTCAGCTTTGGTCTTTACGCCAAGATCTGCGTGGAAAACGCCCTGATCTCGGCACTTCGCAAAATGAAACCGAGCGCGCTGCCGCTTGATATGGAACAGCTTTCAGAGCTGCCTGACGCGACCGCCGAGAGCGATCCGACGCATCGCGTGCGCGAGCAGGAGGACTATGAGGCACTGTGCCGCACCATCGCGTGTGCGCTGTCGCCGTACGAAAATCAGATCTGGCAGCGCTATATGGCAGGCGCGACGGCGGCCGAGATCGCCGTGCGTATGGGCAAGGATACAAGGTCGGTACACAATGCCATCTATCGCATCCGCCACAAGCTGCGCCGCGCCATTGAGCCTGAACGGTCGTGACTGTTTGATCATTTTCAGAGTAGAAGAAAGGAGAGAGCCGCATGCGATTGTTTTGGAAATGCTTTGCTTATTTTGCACTCATCGGGACGATCGCCCACTTTGTCGGCCTTGGACTCTCCCGCCTGCATTTTTCGGCGCGCAAAGCTCCATGGCGATCCGCCAAATGGGAGAAGGACGGTCAATTCTGGGAGCGCACGCTGCACGTGCGCCGTTGGATGAACCGACTGCCTGACATGAGCCGCATCATGCCCGATATGGCGCCCAAGCGCCTTATGGGTAAGGCAACGCCCGGGAAGGTCGCTGTACTGATCCGCGAGACCTGCGTGGCAGAGCTTGTGCATTGGCTTCTCATTTTGTTTGGATTTGAGTGCGTGACCATCTGGCCCGGCACGGGCGGCTGGGTCATGTCGCTTTTGTATGCGATCGGCAACCTGCCCTTTATCATAATTCAACGCTACAATCGCCCCAGATTCGTGCGACTGCATGCATGGCTGAGTGAAAAGCAAGCGCAAGACGAGGTAGGGGCTTTGTATGATGGTAAGGAGGTGAGAGACGCATGAGAACGCTTATTCTGACCTGCAATACAGGTGAGGGGCACAACTCGACGGCGACGGCCATTGAGGACGTTTTTGCCGCGCATGGCGAGAGCTGTGACCGCGCCGATACGCTGGGCTTTTTATCCCCGTTGATGTCGCGTGCCGTGTGCAAAGCGCATACGCGCATCTATCAGTATATGCCCAAGGCCTTTGACGTGGGCTACCGCATCGCCGAGGAGCATCCCGACGCCTTTGAGCGCAAGTCGCCGCTGTACCGATTGCTCACACACGGTGCCAAAAAGCTGTATCATCATATTGTCGAAGGTGGCTATGACACGGTCATTTGCACACACGTTTTTTCTGCACTGCTCGTCACGGGCATGAAGGAAAAATACCCCGCGCTTGACGTGTATACTGCCTTTGTAGCAACCGACTATACCTGCAGCCCCAGTGTCAGAGAATGTGATATGGACGTCTTTTTCATTCCCGACGCATCACTGACGGATGATTTTGTCGCCAAGGGAGTTCCAAAAGAGCGCATCGCTGCAACGGGTCTTGCCGTCCGTGCCCCTTTTCTAACGCGACTCTCCCGCGAGGTGGCGTGTGAGCGCTGCGGACTTGATCCGAGGGAGCGCCACGTGCTCATGATGTGCGGCTCGATGGGCTGCGGACCGATGGAGGAGCTGACAAGGCTTCTTGCCGAGCAGTTACCTGAGAATGTTGCGCTTACCGTCATCTGCGGTACCAACCGCGAGCTTGAGCGCAAGCTGAACCGTCGCTTTGCTAAGTGGCAGAACGTGCGCGTGTTGGGCTTTGTCAAGAATGTGCCCGAGCTGATGGACGCGGCCGATCTGTATCTGACCAAGCCGGGCGGCATCAGCGTGACCGAGGCGTCGGCCAAGGGATTGCCCATGGTGCTCATCAACGCCGTGGCCGGCTGCGAGCAATACAATTTGCAATATTGCCTTGAGCGCGGTATGGCAAGGACGGCCGACACGCCCGAGCAGATGAGTGCCATGTGTGCCGAGCTGCTCTCGGACACCGAGGCGCTTGCGTGCATGAGAGCGCAGATCGAGCGCTATGCCCACGCTGACGCGGCCGATCGCATGTTCGAGCATCTCTCGCGCGCAGCACAAGATAAGATAGGAGACCAAAAGCCCTAATGAAGCAATGGAAACAACAACTGCTCTCGGATATCTCGATCTATCGGGATATCCGTTTGAACAATCTGAATACGCCGCGCTATCGCCACGTGTGGCTGCTGCTGTTTTGGGCGGCATACGGTATCGCCTTTGCACTGGTCGAGCTGTGGGAAAACCGCAATTGGACGGTCGTTTATTGGCCCGGCGTGGACGACGCCATTCCGTTTTGCGAGTGGTTTCTCATTCCGTATATGTTCTGGTTCGTCTTTCTTGTCGGCATGATTGCCTTTACGTTTTTCTTTGATGTGACGGCCTTCCGCAAGACGATGTATTTTATCATGATTACATATACTGTCACTCTTGTCGTCTATCTGATCTGGCCGACCGCGCAGGAGCTGCGTCCCGATATCGCATCGCTCGGACGCGACAATATCCTCACACGCTTTATGGCGGATTTTTACGAGTTTGATACCAACACCAACGTCTGCCCGTCCATTCACGTGCTCGGCTCGATCGCGGTGTTGTTTGGCTCGTGGCACTGTAAATATTTCAAAAGTGTGCCTTGGCAGCTCTTTTTCTGGGTGTGGACGGTGCTCATCTGCATCTCTACCGTCTTTTTGAAGCAGCATTCGGCCGTCGACCTGCCGCCTGCGATCTTGCTCAGCATGCTCGCCTATCCCTTTGCTTTCCATGGCGACAAAATATTTAAGCGCCGTAAAAAGAATGAGCAAGATGCACACCAATCCAAACAACCTGTACTCAAATAAAAAAGGCGCTCGCCTGACAATACGGCGAGCGCTCTTTCTTTTTTATTAAAGTTTTTGGGGGAGCACGAGGGGGCTTTTTTCAAAAAGCCC
>JAZQMI010000094.1:0-14556 GCA_045543375.1 Eubacteriales bacterium
CAACACCCTTTACATCTATGGTCTGTACAATGCTGACGGTTCCGTCCGCTTCGACGCGATGATTCCTCAGCCCAAGGTTGGCGGCACCATCACCGTTTCCGGTATTCTGGGTCAGTACAATGATGCTGCTCAGATGAAGAACGGCTGGGTCACCGAGCTTGTTGCAGGCGACGGCCCCGTTGTTGAGCCCGACGAGCCTGCAACGCCCACCGAGATCACCTCGGTTGCCGACGCTATTGCAATCGGCGCCGCTAAGGAGCACAACACCTACACCGCTGAAAAGTACATTGTCACCGGTGTGATCGACGAGATCTACAACACCCAGTACGGTAATATGTACATTAAGGATGCCGAGGGCAATCGCCTTTGCATCTACGGTCTGTACAGCGCTGACGGTAAGACCAGATTCGACGCTATGACCACCCAGCCCGCCGTTGGCGACACCATCACCGTCATCGGTATTCTTGGCCAGTACAACGACACTCCTCAGATGAAGAGCGCTTGGATCTACGATCCCAACGCATCTACCGAGGAGCCCGAGGCCCCCGCGCTTCCCACCGAGCTGACCTCCATCACCGTGGCTAACACCATCGGTGCTGCTAAGGAGCACAATACCTACACCGAGGACATGTACCTTGTCACCGGTGTGATCACCGAGAACAAGAGCACCACCTACGGTAACGTTTACATCGAGGACGAGCTTGGTAACAAGCTGTACATCTACGGTCTGTGGAACGCTGACGGTACCGTCCGTTTCGACAAGATGGATCCTCAGCCCAAGGTTGGCGATACCATCACCGTTGCAGGTGTTCTGGGTCAGTACAACGATAATCCTCAGATGAAGAACGGTTGGGTCGTTGAGCTCGTTGCCGGTGAGGGCACCGAGGAGCCCGAGACCCCCGCAGAGCCCGAAGAGCCCATCGTAGTGCCCGAGGGTGAGATCTCCATTCCCGACGCCAATAAGATCTGTGCTGCTCAGGAGCACAACATCTTCACGACCGAGAAGTACACCGTAACCGGTAAGGTTACCGAGATCGCTAACACCACCTACGGTAACGTTTACATCACCGACGCTGCAGGCAACAGCCTGTACCTGTACGGTCTGTACAGCGCTGACGGTAGCGACAGATTCGACGTTATGGATCCTCAGCCCCAGGTTGGCGACATCATCACCGTCGTCGGTGGTCTGGGTCGTTACTACGACACGTATGAGCTCAAGAACGGTTGGGTCACCAAGATCGTTGCCGGCGTTGTCAGCGACGAAGAGGTCGTCTCTCCTCTTGACAGAATTGATATCCCCGGCTTCACCGAGTGGTATGACAGCATCTTCAACAAGGACGATTCCATCTCCGTTTCCGACGCTCTGGCGCTGGAGGACGGTACTGCAGTTCAAGTCAAGGGTATCGTTACCTCCATTGGTAACAAGGGTGCCTACGATTCCAAGTACGGCAACATGAGCGTCGTCATCAGCGACGGCAGCAAGACGCTTGAGGTCTACAGAATGAAAACCAAGGTCAACGTTGGTGATGAGATCGTCGTTATCGGCACCATGAGCACCTACAGCGGAACTCGTCAGATTGCACAAGGCTCTACCGCCGAGGTTCTGAAGAGCAATGCACAGGTCGTTACGATTGCCGAAGCAGGTGCACTGGCTGACGATACGTTCGTTGCCATCACCGCAATTATCAAGTCGATTGATACCAAGTGGAGCAGCTCGTACAAGAACATCACCGTCACGCTGGATGATGGAACCGGTACGCTGCAGGCTTACAGACTGGCTACCGCCACCGATCTGACGGTAGGCAGCGAGATTACTGTTTACGGTGTTATGGATACCTATAAGGGTACCCGCCAGATCGCCGCAGGCGCTTGCATCGACTAATTTTAAGTCAATCAAAAGGGCTACCGCAATGCGGTAGCCCTTCTCTTTTTGTCTTATTTCAGTTGTTCAAAAACTTCAAGCGCGGTGCGCTCGAAGCGCAGCGGCGTGATCGAGATGCAGCCGTCGCCGATGGCAGCGATATCAAGCTCGTCGTGCAGCGTGTCGTAATGCACGGCGCTGCCCACCTGCAAATACAGATCGTTGCCCTGCGGCACGAACTCGTCGGTATAGAACATGCCTCCCTGCCGCGTAATGCGAATATCCCCCGCCTTTGGGGAAATGTTGACGTTGTACAGACCGTTGACCGAGAGCAGCTCACGCTGCTCAAAATACGCCTTGATGCGATCCAGCGCAGCCACGGCGGGCGTAAAGTCGCCGAAGTCCGTGGATATCGCCACACCCTTGATGCCCTGTCGAGCCGCCTCAAAGATGGCACCGACCGTCCCCGAGTAGGCGATATCACAGCCCAGATTGTAGCCGTGATTGATGCCCGAGAGCACGAGATCGTATTTCTCTTTCAAACCAAGCACGCCAAAGCGCACGCAGTCGGCGGGTGTTGATGCGACCGACCAAGCCTCACGCCCGCTCGCCAACGTCACGCGCTTGATCTCGATGGGAGCGTGAAAATCGATCGAATGGCTCTTTCCGCTCTGCTCCTCACGAGGCGCAATGACGGTGACGTTTGCAAACTGTGCCGTCCAATCAGCCAGCGCCGCCAACGAAGGCGAGGCATAGCCATCGTCGTTGGTGATCAGAATGTTCATCATAACCAGCCCTCGTTGTTCTGTTTGTATTCACCCAGCAACGCATCGGCATCGGCAACGAGTGCCTTGAGCTCACGCTTGCTGTGCACGGTCGCACCGCTGGCGCAGGCGTGGCCACCGCCGTGATACTTCTCGGCGAGTGCGTTAATGGTCACAAAACGCGAACGAAGACGGACGCGCGTCGTCTTATCACGGTTCTCGATAAAAGCGAGCCAAATGAGGCTGCCGCGAATGGAGTCCATATGCGACACGGCTGCGCTGGCCTGCTCGTCGGAAAGCCCGAACTTGCGTTGCATGGCGCGGTCGATGACGATATACGCCACGCCGTTCTTGGTGATCTTCATTTTTTTGTAGACGTACGCTTGGAATTTAAGCTCCTTGAATTCCTTCAGATACAACTGAGCGTACAGCACGTCGGTGTCGATGCCCTCGTCAAGCAGCATGCCCGCCAGACGCATGGTATCGCCCGACACCGAGCGAAAGCGGAAGCGTCCCGAATCGGTGACCATACCCGTGTAGATGTAGGTCGCCGCCTCACGGCTGATCTTAAGCTCGTCGCGGAAGGCCTCGTAGAAGGCGGCGATCATCTCGCAAGCGGACGAGCGCTCGGACTCGACCCAGCAGATCTCGCCGTATTCCTGCACGTTGATATGGTGGTCGATCTTGATGCGCTCGCGGCACAGCGCATACTGGGGATTGGAGATACGCTCGGTCGTTGCCGTGTCGATGATGATACCCAACGCGTCAGCGAAAAAGTCATCGGTATGCGCGCTGTCCTCGTCACCGAGGAAGGCCGTATAATCGGAGCGGTCGTTGTTGATGACCATAATCTGCTTTTCGGGATAGCTCAAGCGTAAGATCTCGCGCAAACCGAGCGTCGATCCCACGGCATCGCCATCGGGACGCTTGTGGCGGAAGATGACGATCTTATCGTACTCCTTGATTTTATCAAGGACCTTTGTCATTTGCTCTTTGTTCATTCCTGTACCTCCGACAAAGCGTCAAGATCTGCGAGCATGCGCATGGCAGCATCTCGATCGGCCACGGTCGCACCGCTGGCCTTTTCGTGACCGCCGCCGCCGTATTTGACGGCAACGGGGTTGATATTGTAGCGGCTGGAGCGCAGCTCACACAGCACGCCCTCGTCCGTTTCGGTAAAGTTGACCCAGCGATCCACGCCGCGGATCTCGCTCATGACGCTAACCATGCCGCGCGAGATGGTAAACGTATCCGCACCGCATTCCCTGACCTCATCGGCCGTCGTGTAGATATACGCCACACCCGCCTCGGTAAAGCGCACCTTGAGTACAAACTGCGCACGCAGGCGAATATAGGCAAAATCGTCGGCGTAAAGGTTGCGGTAGATATCGCCCGTATCAAAGCCCGCCTCCAGAAGATAGGCGGCGCGACGCAGCGTTTCCGGTGTGGTCGAATCGTAGCGGAAACGCCCTGAATCGGTCACCATGCCCGTGTAAAGTGCTTTGGCAGCGATAGTGGGCATTGTCCAGCCCGCCTCCATGGCAAGGGATACGATCAAACCACAGCAGCTCTCGTAGGACGGGTCGGTCACCTCAAGCTCGGCGATCTGCTCGCAAAACAGATGGTGGTCGATGCGCACCATCTGACGGGCGGTGGTATAGCGCTCGTCGCTGATCAGATGCGAAGCCGAGGTGTCAAGAATGATGGCCAGCGCCTCGCCGTAGATCTCGTCCGCGACCTCGTCGGGCGTGGAGTCCTCGATAAAACCGTAACGTCCGGGCGCATCACCAACACACAGCACCGTCTTGTCGGGATAGTTGGCAAGCAGCAGATGCTTCAGACCGACCTGCGATCCGATGGCGTCGCCGTCGGGCTTTTTGTGGCGATGAATGATAATAGTATCATGCCGTTCAATTTCTTTGATGATCATCTCAAACATGGCTCCACCTCCTCACGCATCAAAATAACCCTTGTAGTGCACCTCAAGGTCGCTGTTCGGGAACAGGTAGTGATGCAGCTCAATGAAGTAGTTGTCCGTCATGCTGGCAATGTAGTCCACCACGATCTGGTTGGGATCATCCGCCTCGTAAGGCTTTTCACGGTTATAGTGCACGGCGTTGACGTAGTCGATATGCTGCGTGAAGATAGGCGATTGCTTGTTGCCTGATTTCAGATCGTCCAGCAACTGACCGTAGATCTCAGCCATCATGGGACGCACGGTCGTATCCAGACGAGCGAGCGAGGGAGCGTAGTTGTAGATCTTGCTGTAATTGTCCTGCTTGGACTTTTGCAACGCCTTATAATGCTTGGCATCCAGCTTGATATACGGCTTGCCATAGCTGTTTTCAATGACGTTGACCACGAGATTGTTGATGATCTCGGCATTGATCGAGCCGATATCCTCGTTGACGAACATACTCTCCTCGGCCATTTTAGCGCGCATGGCGTCCTGTCTGTCCTTGCCCAGATATGCGATGACGTCGGACAGACGCACCACGATACCCTCGAGTGTCGACGGCATGAGCTGTCTTGTATATTCGGCGCTCTCGTAGCAGCGCTCGATGACGCGATCAAACTCCTCAAAGCTGTCGATGGGCTGCGGGTGATACTCCTCGCATACCAGCTCGCCGTTGTGCGTCAGAATGCCGTCGAGCGTTTGCAGGCTGATGTTGTAGGGGAAAATACCGTCCAGCACGCGAACCGAGTGCACGTTGTGGAAAAAGTGACGACCCGTATATTTGAAATACAGCTCGTCGAGATAACTCTCACCCGTGTGAGCAAAGGGCGGATGACCCAGGTCATGGCCAAGTGCGATGGCCTCGATCAGGTCAAGATTGAGGTGGAGTACCGTACCGATGGTACGCGAGATGCGCGACACCAACTGAACGTGCAGCGAGCGGCGCGTGATATCGTCGTTTTTGCACAGCGAAAACACTTGCGTTTTATCGGTATATCGGTTATAGTAGGGGCAATGCATGATCTTATCAATATCGTGCACGAAAGTCGGACGCCACACCGTTGCCGTATCCTTGGCAAGATTGCGACGGCGCACAACGAGCTCATCGGGAAAAGAAACGTCGGTATAAACTCCCGTTTCCTTGGCCAATCGGATCTGCTCGGTCATTGCGTCTGAAAGCTTTTCATATTTTGGCATATACGTTTACCTCCTGTCAGATGTTATCGGTTACTGCCGCACCGCAAGCGACACGGCGACAATTTGCTGATTATAGTATACCATACCTTGATGCGAATTTCAACATATTATTTTCTTTTTCGCATTTTCTCTTGCCCAAAACGAAA
This sequence comes from Eubacteriales bacterium, assembly GCA_045543375.1. Lineage (GTDB taxonomy): Bacteria > Bacillota > Clostridia > Oscillospirales > CAG-272 > SIG644. Next base: position 5,926 of record JAZQMI010000094.1, read on the forward strand.
AAGCATGGTATACTATATGTATCACTCCTGCCTTTGGGCGGAAAGGAACGGAAGATCATGGCTAAACTGTATTTTAAATACGGCGCGATGGGCTCGTCCAAGACGGCAAACGCGCTCATTACCAAATTCAATTATGAGGAGCGCGGCATGAAGGTGTGGCTTATCAAGCCCTCGATCGATGACCGCGACGGCGCGGACAAGGTTCGCTCGCGCATCGGACTGGAGGCAAGTGCCAATATCATCACGCCCGACATGGACATATACGATGCCTTTTGCGCACACGAGGGCATTCACGCCATCATTGCCGACGAATGCCAATTCTTTACCGCCGACCAGATCGACCAGCTTCGCCGCATCGTAGACGAGCACGACGTGCCCGTGCTGTGCTTCGGTCTGCGTACCGACTTCCTCACACATTTGTTTGAGGGCAGCCGCAGGCTATTCGAGGTAGCCGATTCGATCACCGAGATCAAAACGATCTGTGCGTGCGGAAAAAAGGCCATCGTCAACGCCCGCATCGACGAGAACGGTCGCGTGCTGACCGAGGGCGGACAAATTCTGCTCGGCGGCAACGACTCTTACATCGCCATGTGCCATACTTGTTGGAAAAAGGCAACCAAATAAAAGAAAATCACCCAAGGTGCAATGCCTTGGGTGATTTTTTGTTAAAGGTTATAATAGCGATCAAATTCTGCGGGGTGCGGGATCTTGGAAAGCTCGGCACACTCGGTTCTCTTGGTCTTGATGAAGTTTTTGAGCAGCTCCTCGGGGAAGACACCGCCCGCGGTCAAGTAGTCGTGGTCTGCCTCAAGCGCATCCAGCGCCTCGGGAAGCGAGGTGGGCAAGCCTTGCAGCTTGGCCTTTTCCTCCTCGGGCAGGTGGAACAGATTGAAGTCGTAGGGGCCCCAACCGTTGGCATGCGGGTCGATCTTATTTTTGACACCGTCAAGACCTGCCATCAGAATGGCCGCGTAGCAGAAATAGGGGTTGCAGGTCGCGTCGGGGTTGCGCAGCTCAAAGCGACGCTTGTCGGGCGACTTGGCGTAAGCAGGGATACGGATGACGGCCGAGCGGTTGGACGTTGCGTAGCCGACCGTGACGGGTGCCTCGAAGCCGGGGACGAGGCGCTTGAAGGAGTTGGTCGAGGGGTTGGTCAGCGCGCACAGCGATGCGATATGCTTGAGCAGACCGCCCATGAAATAGTGCGCCGTTTCGGACAGATGCGCGTAGCCGTTGTCGTCCGAGAAAACGGGCTGACCGTCTTTCTTGAGTAGCATATGCACGTGCATACCGCTGCCTGCCTCACCGTAAATGGGCTTGGGCATAAAGGTAGCGGTCTTGCCATGCTTGAGCGCTGTGTTGTGAATGATATATTTGATCATCATGGTCGCATCGGCCATGTGAACGACCTCACCAAGCTGCGGCTCGATCTCAAACTGACCCGATGCGGCAACCTCGGGGTGATGATAGTTGATCTCGATGCCCATATCCTTCATGAGCATACACATCTCCGAGCGGCACTCGTAGGACACGTCAAACGGCTTGGCGATGTGATAATTCTTTTGCTTGGGAACGACCACGCCCATGCCATTCTCGCCGCTGTTCCAATAAGATTGCTCGGCGTCGACCTGCGCGGCAATGCAATTAGCCTCTACGTTCCAGCGAACGTCATCAAACAGATAAAACTCGAATTCGGGCAAAATGAGCATGGTGTCGGCCACGCCGCTGTCCTTCATGTGCTGCACGGCAGCCTTGATGATATTGCGGGGATACTGAGGCAGAGGTCTGTTCTCGGGGCTGTCAATGATCATGGCGTTACCCGACATGGACAGCGTGGGAATGGAGCAGAAGGGATCAATGACCGCCGTATCGGGGTCAGGGATAAACACCATGTCGCTCTTTTCAACCACGGCGTAGCCGTAGTTGGAGGCATCAAAGCCGATGCCGCTTCTCATGGTATCCTCGGAAAAATTCTCCGCGGGAATGGTCACGTGTCTGTACTGACCGTTGATATCGACCATTTTAAAATCGACCATTTTGATGTTCTGCTCTTTGATCAGAGCGAGAACCTGCTCTACACTTTTGGACATAGCTTTATCCTCCAATTTTTTGATATTAAAATTATAACAAGTTTTCAGCGATCCGTCAAGAGCTCGGCGGAATTTCAAGCATGCACCGCATCCTTTTCCAACTCCTCGGCATAACGCACCGTTTCCATCGCATCCTTGGCGTAGCGATCTGCGCCGATGGCGTCGGCGTATTCCTGCGTCAGCACCGCACCGCCGACCACAACGCGCGCCCACGGGGCACGCTCGCGCAGCATCTGAATGGTATGCTCCATCGCAGGCACGGTAGTCGTCATGAGTGCGCTCAAGCCGACCAGCGGTGCGTGCAGACGAACGGTTGCCTCGGCAATGTCTTCGGGCGGCACGTCACGACCGAGATCGGTGACGGCAAAGCCGTAATTTTCAAGCAGCAGCTTAACGATATTCTTGCCGATATCGTGAATGTCGCCCTTGACGGTCGCCAACACGATGGGATAACGGTCCGCGCCCTGATCTGCGGGCATGTGCGCCTTGATAACTTCAAACGCAGCACTCGCCGCTTCGGCACTCATGAGCAGTTGAGGCAAATAGACCGTCTTGTTTTCAAAGCCAATACCGACGATATCAAGCGCGGGAATGATCTCCTTTTGCACGATCTCCAGCGGATCCGTATCGGCGATCATTTGCTCGGTCAACGCGCTTGCGCGTTCGCGCAACCCCTTGATGATGGTGTGCTGCAGCTCGCTCTCGCCCTGCGTTGGCTGTGAGGGCTGCGACACGGCAGGTGTCGGAGCGACTTGCACCGTCTTGGGCTGTGCCTGGGCAAAAGCAATATAGTCCGCACAGTTTTCGTCCATGCCCGCAAGCGCGCGATAAGCGTACCACGTGCGCATCATGGTATCCGAATAAGGGTTCATAATGGCAGCCGACAGCCCCGATTGCAATGCCATAGCAAAAAAGGTACCGTTGATGCCGTCACGCTCGGGCAATCCGAACGACACGTTGGACACGCCCAGCGAGGTATGCACGCCAAGCTCCTCACGCAGCATACGCACGGCGCGCAGTGTCTGACGCGCGGCGTCCGCATCGGCGCTGACGGTCAGCGCGAGCGGGTCGAAGATGATATCCTTTTTGGAAAGTCCGTAGCGCGCAGCCTCGTTGAGAATGCGCCGGGCAATCTCCACTCTGCCCTCGGCAGTCGCAGGAATTCCCTGCTCGTCCAGCGTCAGCGCAACGACAAGACCGCCGTACTTTTTGGCCAAAGGAAAGACGGCGTCCATACTTTGCTGCTTACCGCTGACCGAATTGATCATAGCCTTGCCGTTGTAGCGGCGCAACGCGCGCGCCATGGCGACGGGGTCGGCGGTATCGATCTGCAACGGCAGATCAAGAATGGCTTGCAGCTCGCACGTGGCGCGACACAGCATATCCGCCTCGTCGATCTCGGGCAGGCCCACGTTGACGTCCAGAATGTGAACGCCCTTGTCCTGCTGGGCAAGACCTTCCTTCAAAATATAATCCATATCGCCCTCGGCAAGCGCTTGTTTGAAACGCTTTTTACCCGTGGGGTTGATACGCTCACCGATGAGCACGGGGTGTTCAAAGGTCACGGCGTGCGTGTACGAAGATACGCAACTGATGTTTTTATCCGACAGCGGAATGGGCTTCAGACCTTTGCAAGTCTTGACGGTTGCACGGATATAGTCGGGCGTCGTACCGCAGCAGCCGCCCACCGCGCGCACACCAAGCTCGACCAGCTTAGCCACCTCGGCGGCAAACTCGTCGGGTGCGATATCGTAGACCGTTTTGCCGTTTTCCACGCGCGGGAGTCCCGCGTTAGGCTTGAGCAGCACGGGCAGCGAGGCCAGGCGCAAATACTCCTTGACCACGCCCGACAAAGCTTTAGGACCGAGCGAGCAGTTCACGCCAATGGCGTCAACGCCCAAGCCCTCCAGCATGGCGACCATGGCAGCGGGCTCTGCCCCCGTCATGAGTTTGCCGTCCGCTCCGTAGGCGCACGACACAAATACGGGCAGCTCGCTGTTCTCCTTGGCGGCAAGGACGGCAGCCTTGGTTTCGTAGCTGTCGTTCATGGTTTCAATCAAGATCAGCTCGGCACCGTCCTCAACACCCAGCCTGACCGTTTTGGCAAACACCTCTACCGCGTCCTCAAAATCGAGGTCACCGTAGGGCTTGAGCATGCGCCCCGTCGGGCCGATATCCAGCGCGATCCACTTGGGATGATCGCCCCCGCTCATCTCACGGGCGGCACGCGCGTTGTCCATGGCCGCGGCGATGATGGAGGACAGCTCCTCCTCGGAAAATTTCAGGCTGTTTGCACCAAACGTGTTGGCGTTGACGATATTGGCACCCGCCTCGAAATAGTCGCGGTGAATGGCGACGATATCCTCGGGGTGCGTAAGATTCCAATGCTCGGGGTGCTCACCCGCAGCAAGTCCTCTTGCTTGCAGCAGCGTTCCCATACCACCGTCCAGGATCAGCGTATGATGCTTGATATATTCTCGAAGTTCCATTTGTTTCTCCTATGATTTGATTCCCATGATGGCCGTGACCGACTTGGAGGGCGACATGAGCAGCGAGTTGCCAAGCGATACGCCGATCCTGCGCGGCACATCAAGAGCCATGAAGATATCACGCTGAAGCGACAGCGCAAGATCGCCGTAGCCGGGGCTGAATCGCGCGGTCACTTGCCTTCCCGTCCCCTCGACGATATCGCGGCAAAAGACGTCGCACAATGCTTCGACACGCTCCGCGCCCAGAGCATCCAGCATGATGGCTCGCGAAGGTGAGAGGGTGCCGTATCGGGCGATCAGGCGGTCGATGGGAAGTCCGACGGTCGCGGCGAACACGATAATACGGTCGCATCCTGCCAGACGCGCTGAAAGTGAAGTCGAGCGGACGCGGGCAAAGCCAAGATCCAGCGTGTCGTCGCTCTCGCGCGACAGCGCAAGCTCGGTGTAGCAGACACGATACGCGAGCTGCTCACGCACCTCGGCCAGGCAGTCGTTAGCGAGCACCACCATGTCGGGCGCCATATCGCGGACACCTACATAGCGCAAGACCTCACGGATATCGACCTCGGGTGCCGCATATTCTTTGATAAAAACAGCACTCATACCAAAATGCAGGACAGATTGCTCTGTATCTTCTCAGCCACGTCGGGACTGTTCATTGAATAAACGTGGACATTTTTGATGCCGTTGGCAAACAGGTCGATGATCTGATCGGTCGCATAAGCGATACCTGCCTGCTTCATGGCATCGGGCGAATTACCGAACTTGTCCACAAGCGCCTTGAAGCGCTGGGGCATGAACGAGCCCGACAGCTTGACGGCGCGCTCAACCTGACTGGCGCGTGTGATGGGCATGACACCCGGAATGACGGGCACGGTGATGCCCGCCTCGCGGATCTTATAAAGGAAGTTGTAAAACAGATTGTTATCAAAAAACATTTGCGTCGTCAAAAACGAGCAGCCCGCATCCACCTTTTCCTTGAGATAGCGGATATCCTCTTTTTGGCTGGCACTCTCGGGATGGATCTCGGGATAGCAGGCACCGCCGATGCAAAAATCCGCACCGCTTGCTTTGATGTCGTGAATGAGGTCGATGGCATGGCGGTAAGCCCACGTTGAGCGGTCGCTCGCCTCCAGTTCGGGCGTCAGATCGCCGCGAAGTGCCATGACGTTTTGGATGCCTGCCTCGCGCATGTGCTCGATCTTTTGCATGACCGTCTGTCGCGTTGACGACACGCAGGTCAGATGCGCCAGCGTGGGCACGCCGTAATTCTGCTTGATATTTTGGGCGATCTCGAGCGTATAGCGGCTCGTACCGCCGCCTGCGCCATAAGTGACGCTCATAAACGAAGGACACAGCTTGGCGATCTCCTCGGTGGCGTGCTTGACGCTCTCAAAAGCACTATCCGTCTTGGGCGGAAACACCTCAAACGACAGCGACATGGCGTCGCGTTCTAATAATTCAGTCAACTTCATATCAATCACTCCTCAAATAACGTCGTTGACAGATAGCGGTCACCCGTATCGGGCAGCAGCACGACGATGGTCTTGCCCGCATTGTCCTCACGCGTTGCTTGTTCGATCGCCGCGTGGAGCGCCGCCCCCGACGAAATGCCGACCAGCACGCCCTCGCATCTTGCGATCAGCCGCGCCGCCGCATAGGCCTCGTCCGTCGTGACGGTCATGATCTCGTCAAGCAGCGTTGTGTCCAGCACCTCGGGAACAAAGCCCGCACCAATGCCCTGCAAGCCGTGCGCCCCCGCCTTACCGCCCGACAGCACGGCGCTGTCGGCGGGCTCGATGCCCACAATACGCACGCTCGGTTTCATTTGCTTGAGATAGGCACCCGTACCCGTGATGGTGCCGCCCGTGCCGACACCTGCGACGAAGACATCCACCTCGCCGTCGGTATCTGCAAAGACTTCGGGGCCCGTCGTTCTCTCATGCGCCATAGCATTGGCAGGGTTGACGAACTGTCCTGCAACGATGCTGTTGGGGATTGCTCTCGCCAGCTCCTCCGCTTTGGCGATCGCACCCGCCATACCGAGTGAGCCGTCGGTCAGCACGACCTCGGCGCCATAGGCTTTCATGAGAGAGATGCGCTCACGCGACATGCTGTCGGGCATGACGATGAGTGCGCGGTAACCGCGCGCGGCGGCAACCATACACAGCCCGATGCCCGTGTTGCCCGACGTCGGCTCAATGATCGTCGCGCCCTTGTTCAGCTTGCCCGAGCGCTCGGCGTCCTCAATCATGCCAAGGGCTACGCGATCCTTCACCGAACCCGCCGGATTGAAATATTCCAGCTTGGCAAGCAGTCTTGCCTTCAGATTCAGTTTCTTTTCGATATTGCACAACTCAAGCAACGGCGTTTTACCGACCAGCTCGGTCGCACTGCGATAAATATTTGCCATGATACTCTCCTATCCGTTTTCCTCGGCGTCCAGCACGGCGTCGACGATCAGCACGACCGCAAGCACGTTGACCGCATCCTCGCCCGAGCCGATATCAATGGCATAGGCATCGCCCCAGGTAAACCACTCCTTGGACACGCGGGCGATCTCGCGCTCACCGCTGCAAATGGAATATTCGTGGTCGAAAAAGTCGCCCGACACGCACCAGTCAAGACCCTCAACGCTGTATTCGTGACGGAACAGCGTGAACTGCTTGACGACCTCGGCCACCTCTCGCTCACCGCGGCTGATGATATAGCGCGGCAGAAACGACATGAGCTTTTGACGAATAAAGGCCACCTCACGACCGCCTCTGTCAAGCAGGTGCAGCTTTTTGCCGAAGGTAAACACCTCACCCTCGACGAAAAACACCTCTTCACCGCTCTCGTTGTATACGGAAAACCGATCTCCGAAGGTAAATATATGCTGCTTGATGTAAAGCTTCATGCCCTCACCGCCTATCTCTTTATTGTTATTCTCCATTATATAGCAAAATCGGGTATCCGTCAAGGTCTTTTGACGGCAAAAAATAAAATCTACGCCGCCATACCATGCAATATCGTTATAGTTTTTGCAAAATGTTGTCATTGATTTATGAAAAGGTATCTGCTATAATGGTACCAAAGGCAAATGCTGCTTTCAAAGGAGGCGTGACCATGAAAAAAATTTGCATTTCCAAAGACTGGTACATCAAGGATTTTACAAGTGATGAATTTAAAAATATCGACCTTCCCCACGACTACGTCGTCACGGCGGGGCGCGCCGCCGATGCCGTCGGCAGCGGTCGCAACGGCTACTTTAAAACGGGCGTTGCCAAGTACGTCAAATACCTGACGCTCGACAACACTCCCTGCCACTACATTCTCAATCTGGACGGCGCGTATTCGTGTGCGCGAATTTACGTCAACGAAGCCCTGCTGGCCATGCACCCGCACGGTTACACGCCTTATCTTCTTGATATCACCGACGAAGTCATTTGCGGCGGCATCAATAAAATTGCGGTCATCACCGACCCCATGATGCCCTCGACGCGCTGGTACAGCGGCGGCGGTCTTTACCGCGACGTTTTTCTTTGGACGGGAGGTGCTGTCCGCGTAGAGCCCTGGGATACGTTCATTACCACGCCCACGGCAAGCGAAGCGAGCGCCACGGTCAAGGTCAACTACGATATTGCTGCCGATCTGGACACGCAGGCGACCGTCAAGGCGACCGTTCTTGACGCCAACGGAACCGCCGTCGCAACGGCGAGCTGCACGACTGACGTGTGCGCCGACAAGAAGACGCCCTGCGAGCTGACCATGACCGTCAAAGATCCCGCGCTGTGGGCTCTTGAAACGCCCACGCTTTACACGCTTTCCACCGAGATCGCGGTAGACGGCAAGGTGACCGACACGGCCGACAACACGTTTGGTATCCGCACCTTCACCATGGACGCCGAGAACGGCTTTTTGCTCAACGGCAAGCCCGTCAAGATGCGCGGCGGCTGTATTCACCACGACCACGGCGTGCTGGGCGCGGCGTCCTTCCCTGCCGCCGAGGCGCGCAAGGTGCGCAACCTCAAGGCCGCCGGCTTTAACGCGCTGCGCATTGCTCACAATCC
>JAZQMI010000095.1:0-16183 GCA_045543375.1 Eubacteriales bacterium
TACAGCTTGCCGCCAAATTGTGCGATTCTCTCGCGGATCTTCTCAGACTGTGTGAGAAGATATTTTTCGTTATCAAAGCCGATGCGATTCATATGCCTTACGCTCCTTTTTTGTCCACCGTCGGGTGAATATAAAAATACATATATATCATACCACATTTTGGTGCAAAGGGCAAGGGGTTTTGCAAAAATCGCACGAATTTTTGAACAAAAAGAAAGGGGCACTTGTGCCCCTTTCAGAATGTTGCTTTTGGTGTGAATTATTTGTCGTAATAGACGGTGATGCTTGCCAGTCTTGCGCCATAGCCATTACTCGTGTCGGCAGCGGCAAGCTTGACGTACATGATCTCCGCACCGGGTGCGTAATCGGTGCTGTCAAGAATCAAATACTTTTGGTTGCCAGAAGAAGCAATGTAATTGTTTCCTGCCAACAGCCAGTCTTGTACGGTAACGAACGGTGCGTTGTCGTATGCGACCTCAACGTGGTAGTTCTGCGAGATCTGAAGTGCCACGATGGCATTGCTGTATTTCGTCAGATCAAACTTCAGATACAACTCACGGTTATGATCGCAGTAGCGGCAGTTTGCATCCGCCTGTGCGTTGTTATTTAAAAAGATGAATTCTGCGTCCGCATTATTTTGGTTGCACAGAACGCTGACCTTGCCCTTCGACGCGTAGGCAGTATTGTACGAGCTCAAGGAGCTGAGCAGGGGTGCATAATCGGAGGGATCCGTCATTTGTGTGTTGTAGTAGATCTGATACAGGTTGATCGCGCCGCCGAAGTTCTTTCCCGGATCGGCGTTGGAAAGGCGGATATACAGCTTGTCGCTGCCTGCCGCGTAGACGGCGCTGTCGATACCGAACGTGTAAACGTTGCTCGAGGCATTGATGCGATAGCCGTTGACCGTGATAAAGTTCTGAACCTCCGTCCAGCTATCACCATCGGCGGAAACCTCAAGCTTATAGTTCTGAACCAGCTGCAGAATGACATGCGCGTTTTTGTAGAGATCCAGATCGATGCACCATACGATCTCACGGTTGCCGTCACAGTAATATCTGTATTGATCGGCCAGAGCCGTTCTCTTGATGATGAACTTATCGTCGTACATGTTGCCCTGATTGGTCGTATTGGCCGTCAGCACACTGGTATAATTGGCAGCGATCTCCTGGAGATCTGTCTCACCAAGTTCAGGTAAGAAGTTCTCAACACCGGCCGGCTTCTGAAGCTCGTAGCTATCGACAGGTGTAGAACCCCACTGAACGGTGATATTGACACCGTCATTGTCACCGTAGACGCGAACGAGCAGGGAATCCGTTGCCGTGTCCCATGAAGTAAAGGTTTCCACGACACTGTTGTCACTGACCTTATAGGCGGTAATGCTCTGCGGATACAGACCATTCGGCGCAATGATGCGACCGCTGACGGCTGCATGAACGGGACTGACCACGGTATATCTGGTCGTGCTTGCGCTTTCCTCCTGAACGGTCAACTCACCGCCGGAGAAGACCAAACGGGGAACGTTGTTGATATGAACGTCGGTGATATCGTAGAGAAGGGCGGCGCTGTCTGCCTCCATGACATAGTGCGTATGGATGCCGAGCTGTGTATCGAACAAATCGATATACTTACCTGTCAGCACGTTCTTCTGACCAATAGAATAAGCTGCGACCACGTTGCCGCGCTTGGACCACATCAGGCTGGTGGACTCGTAGGGATACTCGGCGTACTGGCAAGTATATGCCACCAGAGCGCGCATGGCTGCGGTGCCGTTTTCTTGCGTCGTGAACAGTGCGCTGGGAATGCTCAGTGCGATCAGATGACCACTGCCAACGGACTCGTTGATGCCGACGGTCTTGCCGTTCAGCGTCAGAATGGCATTGGAGCTGCCCGTGAAGTAGGAATAGAAGCTGTTATAGCTCGTCGGGCAAAGCATGTTTTCAAGCGCGTTGTTCGTACCGTTGTTCCAGGACAGATACGAGTTAGCACTCAGCGTCGTGGAAGAAACCGTAACGCTTAGTCCGGCTTTGCTCAGCAGAGCCTGAAGCGGCGTGCCGTAGGAAGCCCACCATTGGTTACTGATCGTATCATATTGATCGTGTCCGCCAACATACAGACAGACGCCGCCCGCCTTGATCCAATTGGCGATGACGGTGCAGACGTCCTCGCTCATCGGCTTTTGACCGTCGAAGGACAGAAGCAACACGTTAATACCCTTGAGATCGTTGACGGATTTGATGTTTTCCATAGCCGTGATGGAGAGCGGGATGCCGTCCGAGAGGAGCGGCAGTGTCAAACCCATAAAGCTATCGTTAGACGAGGGTGCCCAGCTCGTATTATTCAGCAGAGCGTATGACATTGTGTCAGACAGCACATAACTGATGCCGGGTGTGCCGGCACTTTGCACGGCGGCTTTGCCGGCAACTTCTTGTTGAGCCTTGATAACGGACAGTTGGACTGCTCGGTAATCCTGCGATACGGCCTCAAATGCGCGGCTGGACCAAGGCATGACCTCATAACGGTTGATGGTAGGCTGTATCAACTGGGCTACAACGGTATCGTGATAGAATGTATAATAGAGCTGCTCAGTTCGACCAACCGAACCAATACCGTCGCCAACAGGATCGGCCAATGTATAGAGATCTAAATCATCTGCGCTATCCACGTAAGAAGCGTAACCGAGATAACCCGCTAAAAAGCGATTTACATAATCTTTACCATCCTGAATCAGCGTAGTGCCTGCTGTATCCGACCAAGTCTGGCCGATCAAACCGTCATATAACCCCGTATTCAAGTATTGATTGACGCCGGAAACAATGCCCATCACTCCCGTGCTGGTTGAGCAGCCAACAATATTATAGCTGGGCGTCGAGTGAGTAGCCAGATAAATCTTGGTGTCGGGCGATTTCTCCTTGATGCGCGTGATGAGCGTCGTCATCATGCGGTCGAGCAGATAGATCTTAAGCTCTTGCGATTTCAACGCTGCCTCGGGAGATGTGCTTTGATCCTCCCACGGCTCGCCGTAGTATTTGACCCACTCCTGCTTGAAGCATTCGGAATAACCGGAAGCCTTCCAGAGATCGGGCTCCTCGAATACGATGGTCTTGACGTCCGCCGTATCAAGAGCTATTTGGACCATTTCCCAAACGTATTCCGTCCATTCGTCGTTGGGCATCATGTAATAGTTGGTACCCGAATGTGTTAGATAATTTCCGTTTTTATCTTTCATTGCCTGATCCATACGACTTGGATCGCTCGAAATATATTCATGGGTAGAATTGGTACGGTTGATGATGGTCATCAGGTGCAGCTCGTACTGATCCGACACGGCATTCCATGCTGATACGATGTCTGCCATGCCTTCCTTGCTTGAGGAATACGCCATGACTGCATCGGTGGGCAGCTGCTGGCTTTCCGAATAAGTGTTGGTCTGGAAGGTGGTCAGCGGCCCCACCATATTCATTGCTTCGTAATCGGACATGTAGAGGTTCACGACCTCGGTCAAGCCGCCGGGGATCGTACCGAGCGTGTTGGTATGGATCGCAGAACCTGCCACCGTTTCCACCTTGCGGTCTGCCACGGTGTCAGAACGAGAGTAATAATTGACGGTCAGCTTGACGGGTGTGGTGTTTTTGACCGCACCGCCCCAGCCCGAGGAAGGATAAGCGTCTGCAATTCTGATATAGACCTTATCCGGGGTCTGACCCACCATATAGCTTGTCAGGTCGTAGCAACGCTTGGAAACCGAAAGTCCCGAATCGTTTGCAGCGCCGGTATAGCAATAGACGTCTCTCCAGGTGATCTTGTCGGTCGATACGGACAGACGAAGCTGCTGTCCGATCGTGGCCTCCCAAACGAGGGAGGCAAGATCGAAACCGTCACGCAGATCGTATTCATAAATGAAGGCCGCGGAACCGTCAGCATAGCGCACACCGGAGTTGGTATTGATATAAGACTTTGAATCGGCGGTCAGATAATTCGTTTCCTCATCCGTCATGACTGTGAAGGAATCGATGCTGGTCAGGCTCGCGATACGAATATCGTCAAGCACGATGAAAACGGGCTCATTGGCAGATCCGTGAACATAGATACGGAAGTAGTTGAGCTTGGTGGCATCAAAAGTGCCAACGGTTGAGTCGGGCGTGTCCAAGGGCAGCCAGATCTCGTTCCAACCGTCGTTGGTGATGTACTTTGTGATCGACCAGCAGATCTCATCTTCGTCACATTTGCCTGCCGAGGTCAGCTCGACGCTACCGGTCACCTTGGAGGCGTCCTCTACGTACAGCCACAGGTGCAGATAGCCGTCGCTCATGTGAGCGGAGATATCCGTGGTGGGCATGTAGACGGGGCAGGCCAGCCAACCCAGCTTTTGCATGTACCACGAGCCCGTGCCCTCCTTGACAAGAGCACCGTCGTGGAGAACGCGTGCGGTGTTGGGTCTTGCCAGGTTGCCCTTGAGCGAGTCGCCGGATACGATCACGACGTCGCCGTCCTCCTGAATATGAGAGGGAAGCGCGGGCTTGACGTATACCGTAGGAGTCACAGTATACGAGCTGACCGTGCTTATCGGCTTGTCATCGGCCACGGTGGCGTGGCACAGATAGATGTCGTCGAAATAGTAGTCGGAATGCTCGACCAGAACACTGCGATAATCAGTAATGGTCAGACGGGAGAAGCTACCCGATTTTGCCACACCGGAGGTGCCCGTCATGGGCAGCCACAGCTCGTTCCAGCCGTTGTGCGTGATATAGCAGATGGTGGACCACGAAATGCTGGCGCCCGTTCCCGTCAGCGTGATGTAGCCCGTCCAGATGGAGGAGGTCATATCCTCGACGTAGACCCACATGTGCAGATATGCGTCGGAGCCGGCGTAGCTTGCGGCATTGATGGACGACGAGAAGGTTTGAGAATAAAGGGTGACCGTCTGATTTGTCGAGGTGCTTGCCGCATGGTAAAGCGAATTGCCCCCCGTCTTGGTGTAAGCCCCCGTGTGAGCCGTCGTACCGCTCACAACGGTCGTGCCGTCGTTGAGCATGACCTTATCCTTAACGGTGTAGATCAGCTCGTCCGTGTTGCTCTGTCCCTTGGCCGACACGAAGCTCGGCTCATTGAAGCGCGAGATCGCGGTGCGGTTGATGAGCTTGAAGCTTGAGCTTGTGTCGCAAGACATGGACTCGTTTGCCGAGCGGAGCACGTTGACGGCGACGACGTCCGAGTCGTTTTTCACGTTAAACATGGGGCCCATGCCGTGGAAGTCGGAGGAAACGTTGAGCAGCTCGGCGCTCGTGTTATCACACAGGATCAGCGTGTAAGGACCATAGGTAAAGACGTTGCTGACCTTTTCGTTCACGGCATCCTCAAGATATACCATGATACCGTAAGCACGGCGCACCTCGTCGCGGAACACGGCGCCTCTGGCACCGGTGGTTGTCCATTTGGAGGCGTACTCGCCCTTGAGGTAGGTGGAGGACAGAAGGTGCTGGCGGTCAAGGAAATGCTGGTTGGTCAGACACTGCTCAATGACGCCGTTCTCGCCGCCTGCTACGATGAAGTGGCGGTAGACGGCACCGAAGGCGTGCTTGATCGAGTGGTTGTCGCAGCCTCTGAAATCAATGCCGTTGAAGGTGGTGGTCAGCACGACGTTGTGTGCGTACACGCCGCTGCCCTCACCCTTGATGGCAAACTGATTTTGGGTAATGGGGTCGCTTGCGGCCAGCATGTCGCGCGCGTCGTAAGGATCGTAAACGCCGCAAATGATACGCAAGCCGTTGACGCCGGCGCTTTCGGCCAGCTTGACGGTCGCGTCGTCCGCGACGTAGGTTATCAGCACGGTGCCGAAAATGCCGTCGGCGCCCGTCTGCGAATCGCGCATGAAGATGGGAGCGGAGCCGCGCAGCTCAACGCCGGCGGGCACGCTCAGCGTACGGTCGACGGTGTAGACACCGGCGGGCAGGTAGACCACGCCGCCCGTGGCAGCAGCCTTGTCCAGCGTCTGCTGAATGAGGGACGATACGTCCGTCTTGGTATAGGAGTACTCAAGAACGGGCGCGATATACAGGTAAGAGGCCGGCTTGGTGTAGGTTGCAGAGGCGATCTCATAGCTGCTGATATCGGTAGTGTCGTCCACGTAGATGCGGGCGCTGCCGACGGCAACGATGTCGCCGCTCTTGGCATCGACACCGCACAGCTTGAGAGAGCCCTGAGTTGCCGTGCTGTATACGGCAGCCTTGTCGGCATCGATGGTAGCCTTGGCAATGGCCATGCCGCCCATGCCGTTGAGCTGCTCGATAACGACACCGTTGATGCAGTTTTCCACGGTCAGGTCATAGACAAGACCCCAGAAGTAGTTGCCGCAGTAGCCGACGGGTAGGTACATAGCCGTGCGCAGGCCTTCCAGATACAGCTCGGAGAAGTGACCGTCGTCAAGGCCGTTGAACTGCATACCGACCGTGTTTGCACGGCAGTAGGAGGCAAGTGTGGCCGCATCGTTGCAGGCAAAACCAAGACCTGCCTTTGCCCAGTAGGAGGGTGACATGCGGAAGTCGACCGTGTTGCCGACCTCGCTGGAGCGGTAGAACTCGTAGCCGATCTCAAGCGCCGTCATGCGGACGCCGTCGATCTGGACCAGCTCGCATGCCTGCTCGTAATGCACGTTGATACCGATACCGCGGTACGAGTTGAGCAGCGTGACGTTGGAAATCGTGATGCAAGAGGGCGTATGGCTGTAAAGGGTAAAACCGTATTTTTGAATGTTGTTGACATCCTGATTGGGGTAGTAGAAGGTCAGGCCCTCGACGGACGAGTTGGTGTCCAGACTAATGAGAGGATCGCGCGTGCGATCGGCAAGATACTTCTCGTCGAGCACGTCGGGCTTTGCCAGAATGATGGTGCCGTATTTAGGAGAAGCAGTCAGGTCGGGATCCTGCCAATCACCAATGAGCAGACAGCCCTCGGGAACGGAGATGGTGTCGGTGACCAGATACTGACCGGCAGGCATATATACCGTACCGCCGCCCAGGGCGTGGGTATCGTCCAGCGCCTTCTGAATGATGGCGGTGCTGTCCTCCTTACCCGTGGGGTCGGCAAAGTAAGGGTACTTGGTGACGTTTACGTTAGCGATGATCACATCGTCCGTATCGTACTTGGTTTCTGCGATGGAAACGGGCTCGTAGCTGTGGAAATTACGGGCCGAGAGACCGTAGCAATGAATGCTCTTGACGAGTGCAGCCAAGGCTGTGTTCGCATCGTTTTGCTTTCTGTAAACGTAGTTGAGTACGCTGTAGGTCAGCGACTGGCACTTGGTGCCGTCCACGTAAAGAGCAACGTCAAAATCGCCTTCGATCTGGGTCGCGTAAATGTCGCGCGAATAGACGACGTAGATGGGAAGACCGTTTTCATCCGTTGTCTTGGTGTTGATAAAATCGTTGCGATCAAAGGTCACGCCGCCGATCTTTACCGTAACCTTGGAGACGTCTGCGGTTGCAAACGAGAAACGCAAACGAATGGTATTAGACAGCTCGACAGCGGCAGAGAACAGATGCGTATTATCCGGCGCCGTGGAGGGCGTGACGGAAACATTTGCGTATTCCTCGGCGGGCGAGGTGTAAGTGCTCATACCCGTGATGCCTTGATTGACGAGTGCGTCCGTGTTGTAGCTTGCATAGACCTGTGCATCCGCACCGTACTGAAGCAGATCGGCGATCAGCGTGCGAAGCAGGGCGTACTGCGTAGCGTCGTAGTTGGGAATGTTTTGCTTCTCGATGCGGGTGAGCATGTTCAGACAGTACTGTCTGACGCTGTAAGTATCCACCGAATGCAGCACGGTGCCGTCAACGAGCAGCTCGGCGCCAATGTTGTCGCCCATCATATGAGGGCCAATACCGCAGAACGAGAAGACGTACTGACCTGCCGTGCCGGAGGCTCTACCGATGACGTCGGTCGTGTAATCACCCACGGTAAAGCGCATGACGGTCTTTTGAGCATCGTAGCCGGCCAGATCAACGGTATAATTGACCGTGATATCTGCACCGAGCTCTACGTTAGCTTTCAAAATGGTAGGACGAGCGAGCTTCTCAAAGGTGCGGGCATATTTCTGCGCATATTGATGAGCGCTGGAGCCCGTATAACCGCAGATCACGGCGTCCTTGGGGAGGGCATCCGCGTTGTCGGGGATCTGAATGTCCGTGGAAAGGAAAACAATTTTTTCTGCGGGGGCGATCAAAGTATCTCCCGGCATGATAATGGCTCCATCGGGAGCGTTCGAGCCCGCAAAATCACTCGTGTTCAAGAAAATATTTTCCTTGATCGAGGTAACGGGCAAGCCGAGATGCTTGGCCGGAATGACGATCTCGCCACTCGTGCCGAAATATCCGGTCACACGATACGAGCTTGCATCCTCGTTCAGTGTGAAGGTCAAGCCTTCGGTCGTAGTAGCAGGAACTTGTGCCACTGTCGGTATTGCGACGGCTGCAATCACAAGAATTGCTATTGCCAGGATAGCCGGCAGGTGGGATAGCCAATGCTTTTTTGAGTTATTCATTTTGGTTCTCCTTTGGGGTAAATTTGGCTGTGATAGTCATAGTAATTATACATTATTATATTATTCGTGTCAAGCGTCTTTACCATATTGATATAAATCGTTCCATTTTTCTCATCATCTGTCACTATTTGAACAAAAAAAGCAAGAGATATCAAGAGATATCCCTTGCCGGCTTATTGGAAAATTCGTTGTGGACAATTACTGATATTGTTTGCGGTAATCGGAGGGCGAGCAGCCGCAAAGCTCGCGGAAACGCATGGAGAAATAGCTGTGGCTTTCAAAGCCGCACATGCGACCGATTTCCTCGATGCCGAAAGAGGAATAAAGCAGCAACCGCTTGGCGTGAGATACGCGCAGGTGCTTGAGCTCCTCCATGATACTGCGGTTTTTGTGCTTTTTGAAGTAGCGGCAAAGCGCAAATTTATCCATGTTGACGGTGTGGGCAATGTCGTCAAGGGATACAGGCGAGGTCAGATGCTCGCGCAGATAATCGCGCACGGCACGAACAATGTCGTCCTCGACGCGCGTGATTGCAGAAAACAGCTCGGTCACGTAAGTATAGCCGGCGGCGGACAGCGCCATGGTCGAGCAATTGCTGCGCGCCAGGTGCATCAGCTCCTTTGTTTCGCGCTCCAGAAAATCGGGCACGTTGAAGATCAGATGGCTTCGGTCACCGATGGCATAATCAAATAAGCTTTCGCTTGCGGTAAAGGTGCACCAGGACGTGCTGAAATTGTTTCCGCTGTAGGAATGAACGTAGTCGTGGCGCATAAATACGCCCTCGCCCTCGGCAAGATCGAAATGATGTCCGTCGATGGTAAAATGTCCGATGCCGCTTGTTACCCAAATGAACTGATTCCAGGGCGGAGGCGGATCGCGGTGAACAGACTCCTGAGGAGATCTTTCACCAATCGTCAAAAGGACGAACGGGAGCTTTTCTTTCAAATGGTTCATTGCAATATCCTTATAATTTCCGCAATATATTTATATTGACAGTATTTATTTTTTGCAATATAATAATAGCACAAAGGAAACGCTTTGAAAAGACTTTTCTGCAAAAATTCATAAACTGTTCAAAAAGAAAGTAGATTTATACCACTTCGAATTTAAAAATTCGTATGAAAACATCATTTTAGAAAGGACGCTTGACACGATGAAAAACTTGCTGCTGATCGGTGACTCCATTCGCATGGGATATGAAAAATCCGTTAAGAAAACGCTGGAGGGAAGAGCGAACGTCATTTGTGCCAACGACAGCGCACGCTTTGCCGCCTATCTGCTTCGTATTGTGCACGAGTGCTTTGAGGGGGTAAGATGCAACGACATCGACGTTGTGCATTGGAACGCAGGGCTTTGGGATTGCCTGCGTCTGTTCGGCGAGGAGCCGCATACGCCCATTGACCTTTATGCTTACTATATTGACCGCGTTTGCCAAAGAATTCAAAAGGTCTTTCCCCGTGCAAAGGTCATTTTTGCTACCTCCACACGCGTGCTGTCGGAAAAGATGGACAAGGATTTCATGCGCTCCAACGAGGACATCATAAGATACAATGCAGTCGCCGTTGAGATTGTCAAAAGGTACGGCTTTGAGGTCGACGATCTGTATACCGTTTCAGCCGCCTTGCCCGATGAGGCACATTCCGACCCGACGCATTACTATACGCCCATGGGAACGGAGGTTCTCACCAACGCCGTGCTGTCCGCCGTCCTGCCTGCGCTTGATATTACCGAGCCGCTCACCTATCACGAGGACATGTATACCGACAAGCCGCACGGTATTTAAGTAAAAATGACCGCCGCAGAATGGCTCTGCGGCGGTTTGCTTTATCCGTTATTCTTTTGCTCGGCATTCAGAAATTTGAGCGTGTCGTAGATGGTGCGAATGGGGATGAGCTCAATGCCTTCACACTGAATCGGGCGCTTTTCAACGTTGCGATAGGGTACGATGGCGCGATGGAATCCAAGTCTGGCCGCCTCCTTAACACGAAGCTCGAGATTGGATACGGCGCGGCATTCGCCCGCAAGTCCCAGCTCTCCCACGGCGATCAGATCATCGGGAATGATGCGATCGGTCTGCGAGGAAATGAGCGCGAGCGCCATGGCCGCGTCAGAGGCAGGCTCGTCAATGTGTAAGCCACCGATGACGTTGAGATATACATCGTTTTGAGAAAAGCGAAGTCCGAGCCGCTTTTCAAGCACGGCGAGCACGAGGCAAAGACGATTGTAGTCCATGCCGTTGTTGGTGCGGCGCGGAGCGGGGAAGACGGTGGGTGATACGAGCGCCTGCACCTCGGCAATGATGGGGCGCGTGCCCTCCATGGTGCAAACAGCACAGTTGCCCGAAATATTTTTCGGTCTGCCGGCCAGCAGCATTTCCGACGGGTTGGCGACCTCGCAAAGTCCCGTATCGGTCATTTCGAACACGCCGATCTCGTTGGTCGAGCCGTAGCGGTTCTTCATGGCGCGGATGATGCGATAGGATTGCTGACGCTCGCCCTCAAAATACAGCACGGCGTCCACCATGTGCTCAAGCACCTTGGGACCGGCAATACCGCCCTCTTTGTTGACGTGACCGACCAGTATGACCGAAATCCCCTCACTTTTAGCCTTGGAAATCAGCGAGAGCGTGCATTCCTTGACCTGCGTGACGCTGCCTTGCGTCGAGCCGGCCATCTCGGAGTAGATGGTCTGAATCGAGTCGACGATGATGACGTCGGGCTTGACTTTGTCGGTCTGCGAAAGGATGCGTTCGAGATTGGTTTCGGTTAAAATATACAGGTTGTTGCCGACGACACCGAGCCGCTTGGCGCGCAGCTTGAGCTGACCACCCGACTCCTCGCCCGATACGTAGAGCACGCGGTGTCCCTGACCGAGCGAATCGCAGATCTGCATGAGCAGCGTGGATTTGCCGATGCCCGGCTCACCCGAAAGCAGAATGACCGAGCCCGTGACAAGACCGCCGCCACCCAGCACGCGGTCAAGCTCACCCATGCCGGTGGTAAAGCGCATGTAAGCGGGCACATCAAGCTGATCGTAGGAAACGGCCTCGCTCTCACTCACCACGCGCAGCGAAGTGCGTTTGGCAGTCGAACTCGGTGCAGGCGCCGCCTCGACGACGTCCTCAACAAAGGAGTTCCACGCGCCGCAAGAGGGACACTTGCCCAGCCACTTGGGACTTTTTATCTCGCATTCCGAGCAGATATAGATCGTTTTTGTTCCTTTCATGGCACACTACCTCCGTTTTTGACGTCCGATACTCCATTATATTATATTTTTTGTCGAAAATCAAGCCCTCCGGCGGGATTTTTAATGCAGACGTATACGTCTTACCCAAAAGTGCTGCCGTTCCGCTTGGCGTATCGGGATTTTCAATATCCTCAAGGCTCTCGCGAATGGCACAGAACAATAAAAACGCCAGCTTGTGTTGATACTCGGGATCAGCCAGCGCGCGGCAATCGTCGGTGTTGGATAAAAAGCCGCACTCCACCAGCACAGCGGGGCAACGCAGGTGCTCCAAAAGATGAATTTCCGAGCCCGCTCGCTTGACTTTACGGTGATTATCGGGTTGTAACTGCTCGCTGACGCGCGTTTGAATGTTTTGCGCCAACGAAAGTGACGCCGTATGATTGGGGGAATAATAAACGTGCATTCCCTTGTATTGCGTTTGCGTAAATGCGTTCATGTGAATGCTGACAAAAACGGCAGGCTCGATGCTTTGCCCTACGTGCAGCCGCGCCGCTAAATCAAGCACCTTTTTTCTCCCCTGATAGTCGGTGTTGCGGTCGTAAAGCAGCACGTCCTCCTCGCGCGTCATGACCACGTTTACACCGTCGGCCTCAAGCAGATCGCGCAAAAGCAGGGAAATGGTGAGATTGAGGTCCTTTTCGTAGATCTCGCGCCCGTCGAGTTTGCCGACGGCTCCGCCGTCCTCGCCGCCGTGTCCCGCATCTAAGACGACGGTGTAGCGTGGCGTCGCGCTGACCGACGCGGCCCTATCGGAAGAAAACGGTGAATAACCGCTCAAAAGACAAAACAGGGCGACCGTCCCGCCTACCGCGAGCAGCAACAGCACCACAAATCCAACGTATTCAAATAAATAACGTGCCGCCCGCCGATTGCTTCTCTCCATATCCATCCTCCCGAACGCATGCTTTGATAAAAAATATATGCAAGGGGCGGGGAAATATGAAAAAGAGAAAGGGCTGCCACGAAAGTGACAGCCCCTTGCCTTGGCGCACGATTATTTGTGAGCCTCAAGATAGTTGACGACGTCGCCGATGGTAATGAATTTGTGGAACTCATCATCCTCGATCTCAACGCCGAATTTGTCCTCGCACATCATAGCGAGATCGTACAATTCGATGGAATTGATGTTCAGATCACCCTTCAGCTCAGCCTCCATGGTGATTGCGGACTCGTCCAGTTGAAGCTCCTCAACCAGAAGATTTTTGAACGTTTCAAACATAGGTATTCCTCCATGTATTTGAAGTACGAGCACACATAGTGTTCGCATACTCGGGTATTATTATAGCGCATGATCGACCGTTTGTCAATGGTATTTTCCCAATATTTGAAAAATGTTGACAAGTCAGCATGTGAGAAGTGGTTTGGCATTGTGTTGGAATGAATATATTTAGGGTTGATTTTTGTCAAATGATTTGCTATAATGATAAGGTACAACCAAATTAAGGAGGATATGACATGTACGAAAAGCTTATCATCATTGTGCTTGCGCTGTTGGGAGGACTGTTTCCCATTCTGCTCAATATTTTCAAGCGAAAATCTTCCACCAATACAATTCCCGACAACGTCAAGGATGTATACGACGAAGAAACCTACGCCAAATGGCGCAGCTACAATGCGGAGCATTCCCGCCTCGATCTTGTCAGCGGTATCGTCACGCTGCTGATCGCGCTCGCGCTGCTTGCGACCAATAGCTACTGGGCTTTTGCATCGCTCTTTCCCGCCACCTTCGCATGGACGGTCATTTCGGTCGTTCTTCTGGAGGCTGTCGTCAGCCAGATCGTAAACACGATCTTCAGCTATTTTGCCACCATGGTGATCGAACAAAAGTACGGATTTAACAAGAGTACGGTCAAGACCTTTGTCGTCGATAAGATCCGCGAGTTCATCATTTCGCTCCTGCTCTCGCTCGCACTTGCTTTCCTTCTGGCATGGTTGCATCGCTGGCTTGGCGACGCGATGATCATCCTGATGGTCGTGGTACTGTTTGCTTTTTCGATGCTCATCACCTTCCTTTTCCCCGTACTCAGTCGCATGGGCAACAAGTTTACCCCCTTGGAGGAGGGCGAGCTTCGCACCAAGCTCATGGAGCTGCTGACGAGCCACGGATATAAGGTTCGCGACATCAAGGTCATGGACGCGTCCAGAAGAACGACCAAGCTCAATGCCTATTTCACGGGTCTTGGCTCGTCCAAAACCATCGTGTTGTTTGATAACCTCGTCAACGCCATGACGCCCGAGGAGATCTGCGCCGTGTTTGCGCATGAGCTCGGTCACGGTCTGCACAAGGACGTGACCAAACTGCAACTTTTGAATACATTGAACTTGTTACTGATGGCGGTTGCCGCATGGATCGGCGTGCGCGAGCTTGCGCTGCATCAGGCGTTCGGATTTGACGAGATCAACTACGGCTTTGCCACCATTCTGATGAGCGTCCTGCTGTCGCTCATTCAGCCGCTGACGTCGCTGTTTATCAACATGTTCAGCCGCAAGATGGAGTACCGCGCCGACAAGCAGGCGGTGTCTGAGGGCTACGGCGAGGCCATGGTAGGTGCGCTCAAAAAACTCGCCAGAGAAAACTTCACCGAGCTTGCTCCCACCCGCATCAGCGTTCTGCTCGAATATAGCCATCCGCCGCTGTCGGATCGAATTCGGGCGATCGAGGAATTGAATAAAGAAAATAAGCAATAAAATGCAAAAAAGCACTTGACAAATTGATTTCGTAGTGCTATAATATCATGCGTGAGTTCTGCAAAGGCCGCTCACGCAGTACGGAGATGTACTCAAGAGGCCGAAGAGGCGCCCCTGCTAAGGGTGTAGGCGGGCTATCCCCGCGCGAGAGTTCAAATCTCTCCATCTCCGCCAAAACAAAAGAACCTCCCATTGGGATGGTCTTTTGTTTTGGCATCAAGGAGATGGAGAGATTTGAAAGGGCACGAGGAGCGAAGCGACGAGAGAAACAGCCCAGTGGGCTGTTTCGTTGCCCGTGTGCGACGCCGCGCAGCGGCTAGATACGAAAACCACGCACGTTCTATGGTGGCCTTCAGAGATGGAGAGATTTGAAAGGGCATAAAGTGCGAAGTTCCGGGAGAAACAAGTCTGGTGGACGTTTTCGTGCCCGTGTGCGACGCCGCGCAACGAACAGACGAGCTCTCCTCGCAAACAAAAAAGCACTTGCTTTTGCAAGTGCTTTTTTCTATCAGTTGTTATTTGAGCCAAACAAGCCCATTTGCTCACTCGGTGTCGGCTTTTGCGGGTAGGGGATGCCCAGATGCACATAGGCGAGGCGGGTGACACAACGACCGCGCGGCGTGCGCGAGAGAAAGCCGATCTGCATCAGATACGGCTCGTAAACGTCCTCCAGCGTGATGGCCTCCTCGCCGACGGTTGCCGCCAGCGTTTCAAGACCGACGGGGCCGCCGTCGTAAAACTTGATGATGGTCGTGAGCATTCGGCGGTCGAGGTCGTCAAGTCCGAGCGCGTCGATCTCAAGACGCGACAGAGCAAAATTGGCAATGGCAGAATCGACCGTGTCCGTGCCCTTGACCTGCGCGAAGTCGCGCACGCGCTTGAGCAGACGGTTGGCGATACGGGGCGTGCCACGCGAACGCGAGGCGATCTCGTATGCGCCGTCCTCGGTGATGACGATGCCGAGAATGCCTGCGCTGCGCTGAACGATGCAGGCAAGCTGCTCGGGCGTGTAAAGATCAAGCTTGAGCAGTACGCCAAAGCGGTCGCGCAAAGGTGTGGTCAACTGGCCGGCACGCGTCGTTGCGCCGATCAGCGTAAACTTGGGCAGATCAATGCGGATACTACGGGCGGCAGGACCTTTACCGATGATGATATCCAGCGCGTAGTCCTCCATGGCGGGGTAGAGGATCTCCTCGACCGAGCGGGAAAGTCGGTGGATCTCGTCGATAAACAGCACGTCACCCTCGTTCAGATTGGTGAGTAGTGCGGCCAGATCGCCCTGCTTTTCAATGGCAGGACCCGAGGTGATGCGGATATTGACGCCCATCTCGGCGGCAATGATATTGGAAAGTGTGGTCTTACCCAGACCGGGAGGGCCGTAGAGCAGCACGTGGTCGAGCGAGTCGCCGCGCAGCTTGGCGGCATCAATGTAGACCTTGAGATTTTCTTTGACCTTGTCCTGACCGATATAGTCGTTCAAGGTCTTGGGGCGCAGACTGTTTTCCTCGTTTTCGTCGCCGCGCTGATAGTCGGCAAAGTCGGATCGTAGCCATGTCGTTCTGTGAGCCAAGGAGTTGAAAAATGATGTTGTCTTCCTAAGACCGCTTGGCCTCCGACTTCCTTGAGATTTTCTTTGACCTTGTCCTGACCGATATAGTCGTTCAAGGTCTTGGGGCGCAGACTGTTTTCCTCGTTTTCGTCGCCGCGCTGATA
>JAZQMI010000096.1:0-11753 GCA_045543375.1 Eubacteriales bacterium
GCCAATGGTGCGAATGCCCATATGCTCAAGGTGCTCTGCCGTCTTTTTGCCGACGAACATCATATCCCGCACGGGCAGTGCGTACACCACGCGCTCGACCGCCTCGTGATCGAACACCGTAGTCGCGTCGGGCTTTTTGTAGTCGCTGCCCAGCTTGGCAAACACCTTGCAAAAGCTGACGCCGACCGAAATGGTGATGCCAACCTCACGCTTGATGCGCTCCCTGATATCATCCGCGAGCTCACGCGGCGTCATACCAAACAGCGCCATGCTGCCCGTCACATCCAGATACGACTCATCCACGCTGAACGGCTCGACCAGATCGGTGTAGTCCAGATAGATCTGATTGATCCGTTTGGATATCTCACTGTACTTGCGGTAATGCGACGGCACGCACAAAAGGCCGGGACATTTTTGCTTGGCACTCCAGATGGTTTCCGCCGTCTGCACACCGTACTTTTTTGCCAGCTCGTTTTTGGCCAGGATAATGCCGTGTCTGCTTTCGGGGTCACCCGTGACCGCCATGGGCACGTTTGCCCATTCGGGGTGGTCGAGCGTTTCGACCGACGCAAAAAAGCTGTTACAATCACAATGCAAAATAACGCGTTCTTTCGGGTGTTCCATGCGCTCGCCTCCCTTCTTCGATGATAGTATAACACATTTTACGAAAAAAAGGAAGAGTAAACGAAAAAAGAGAGCACGAAAGTGCTCTCTTCTCTCATATTCAATCAAAATAGCCCAGCTTGTAAAGCAGCTCTGCATTGAGCACGGCACCGCCTGCTGCACCGCGCAGCGTGTTGTGCGACAGGCAGACGAACTTGTAATCAAACAGCGTATCCTCGCGCAGTCTGCCGACCGTTACGCCCATACCGCCATAGATATCGCGGTCGAGCTTGGCCTGCGGACGGTTATCCTCCTCAAAATAAGTAATGAACTTTTCAGGTGCGTGAGGCAGACCGAGCTCCTGCGGCTTGCCGCCAAAATTCTCCCAAGCCTCAAGGATCTCCTCTTTGGTGGGCTTGTTTTCGAACTTGACGAACACGGCAGCCGTATGACCGTCCGACACGGGCACGCGAATGCACTGGGTGGTGATGAGCGGTGCGTCGGCCTTGACGATCTCGCCATTCTCGACCGTACCCCAGACGCGCAGCGGCTCCTGCTCGCTCTTCTCTTCCTCGCCGCCGATGTAGGGAATGATATTATCGATCATTTCGGGCCAATCCTTGAACGTCTTTCCTGCGCCGGAAATTGCCTGATAGGTGGTCGCAACGACCTCCTTGATGCCGTACTTGCGCAGCGGCGTCAGCGCGGGAACGTAGGACTGAATGGAACAGTTGGGCTTGACGGCAATGAAGCCGCGCTTGGTGCCAAGACGCTTCTTCTGCGCCTCGATGACCTCGTAGTGAGCATCGTTGATCTCGGGAATGACCATAGGAACGTCGGGCGTCCAGCGGTGTGCCGAGTTGTTGGAAACGACGGGGATCTCGGCCTTGGCGTAGGCCTCCTCCAGCGCGCGGATCTCGTCCTTCTTCATATCAACGGCGCAGAACACAAAATCGCAGAGCTCTGCCATCTTGGCAATATCAGCCGCATCGTAAACGGGCATGTTCGCATAGGCCTCGGGCATGGGCGTACTCATCTTCCAACGCTCGCCGACTGCCTCGGCGTAGCTCTTGCCTGCGCTGCGCGCAGAAGCCGCCAGCGCGGTGACCTCAAAGTAAGGGTGATCCTCCAAAAGCGTCAAAAAACGCTGACCGACCATACCGGTCGCGCCGACGATACCAACTCTCTTTTTGCTCATAATTTCTCTCCTTTTCGGAATGATATCCGCGGTAAAAATATTGCAATTATTGTATCATATTTTATGCAAAAATGCAAGAGCTTGTGCAAAAATTTTCATTTTTGTCACCCTTGACAACAAATATCATGGGCAGACGGCACTTATGTGCCGTCTGCCCAAAAAAATCCTTCAATTTTTATTCATGCGGAATGAGCAAGCCGTAATCGCCGTCGCGGCGGGCGTAGACCACGCATACGCGGTGGGCGGCGTCGGCATCGTCGCGGAAGACGAAAAAGCTGTGTCCGAGCAAATTCATTTGCAAAATGGCCTCCTCGACCGACATGGGTTTGAGCGGTATCTCCTTGGTACGAACGACCGTTTCGGGATCCTCGTCCTCGGCAGCGAAAAAGCCCTCGTCGGGAATGCTCTCGCGCAATCTCTTGGCAAGACGCGTCTTGTTCTTGCGGATCTGGCGCTCAATGGCCTCGACGCAACGGTCCAGCGCCTCGCGGAAGTCGTTTGCGTCCTGCTCTGCACGGAAGATGGTACCGTCAGCGTTGATGGTCAGCTCAATGCGGGAAGCGCCATGTCGGCGCGACAGCGTGACCGTCGCGTCACCCTCATGGGGGAAGAATTTGTCCAGCTTGGCGATCTTTTTGGCAATGTGCGCTTTGGTGTCCTCAAACACGTTCATCTGACGGCCAACTACGTTCAACTTCATGGTGTTTCCTCCTTATCTCTCCCTCACCCACACGGACACGCGACCATACGCGCTCGCCGTGCGGCAGAGGGGCATATGTTCAACGATCGACCCATTCGATCGCACCTTTAGTATACCATATTTTTCTCCACTTGTAAATATGTTATACGAAAAATCACTTTATTCAATAAAGTTTGTTGATTTTGCACAAGCCAATATGGACGCAAATGAAGAAAAAATCTGCACGTTCATTGACAATCCGCGCAAAATTTGGTAAAATATAAGGTAGAGTTATTTTATCAAGGAGGGCTGACCATGGCCGAGCATGCCTTTGATCTTTGCGGCGCCGAGCTGGAGGCATATATTGCCAAGCTGCGTGCGCGCCTTCTCTATCACGCCAAGAAATATTACGTAGACGATGCGCCCGAGATTTCGGACTTTGAATACGACCGCATGTACGCCGAGCTGCTCAAGCTGGAGGAGCTGCATCCCGAGCTGTACGATCCGGCATCACCGACGCAGCGCGTGGGCGGCAAGCCGCTTGATAAATTTGAAAAGGTGACGCACAGCGTGCAGATGAACTCGCTCTCGGACGTATTCTCTTACGACGAGCTGCGCGAATTCATTGATCGCGTCAGCACGGTGCTGGGCGATGACACGCCTGCCCCGCTCTATTCGGTCGAGCCCAAGATCGACGGCTTGTCCGTATCGCTTCGCTACGTGGACGGCGTGCTCGTCCAGGGTGCGACGCGCGGCGACGGCACGACGGGCGAAGACGTTACCCAGAATATCAAGACCATTTTTTCGATACCGCTGACCTTGCCCGAGCCGCTCTCGTTGACCGTGCGCGGTGAGGTCTATATGCCCCGTTCCGTCTTTGAGCGGCTCAACGCCGAGCGCGAGGCGCAGGGGCAGCAGCTTCTTGCCAACCCCCGCAACGCCGCCGCAGGATCATTGCGTCAGCTTGATCCCAACGTATGCGCCGAGCGCGCTTTGGATATTTTCGTATTTAATTTCCAAGAGGGCTCGCTGTACGTTGACGGTCATGCACCCGCGACGCACGCCGAAACACTCGACCGCCTCGCCGCGCTGGGCTTTCACGTGCTTGAAAATCGCGCACTCGCCGCAACGTCCGAGGATATCGTCGCACACATTGAAGCCATGGGTGCCATGCGCGACGGTCTTGCTTACGACATTGACGGCATCGTCGTCAAGATCGACGAGCTGGCGCTGCGCCGCCGTCTGGGCGAAGGTACCAACACGCCCAAATGGGCAGTCGCATATAAGTTCCCGCCCGAATGCAAGCAGACCAAGCTGCTGGATATCAGCATTGCCGTCGGTCGCACGGGCGTGCTGACGCCCACGGCCGAGCTTTCCCCCGTGCGTCTTGCGGGAACGACCGTTTCGCGTGCGACGCTGCACAACATTGATTTCATTCGCGAGCGCGGCATTCTGCTCGGTGATACGGTGACCGTGCGCAAGGCAGGCGATATCATTCCCGAGGTCGTATGTGCCCACCCCGAGCGGCGCGACGGCAGCGAGCGTGATTTTCACATGCCCACGCATTGTCCCTCTTGCGGTGAACCCGTCACGCGCGACGCCGACGAGGGCGCGGCCACGCGCTGCACCAACAGTGCCTGCCCCGCTCAGCTTGCCCGCTCGCTCGAGCATTTTGCCTCCAAAGGAGCCATGAATATTGAAGGGCTCGGTCCTCAGATTATCGAGCTGTTGCTTCGCGAGCAGCTCATCTCGGACGCCGCTGACCTGTATTCCCTGCGCGCCGAGGACATTGCCAAGCTTGACCGCATGGGTGAAAAATCTGCCGCCAATCTGATCGACGCCATCACCGCCTCCAAGCAGGCAGGGCTTGAGCGCTTGATCTACGCGCTGGGCATCCGCAACATTGGTGAGGTTGCAGCCGAAGCACTCGCCGCGCGCTACGGCTCGCTTGAGGCTTGCATGCACGCCACGGTCGATGAGCTTTGTACCATCAACGATTTCGGCGAGATCACGGCTGAATGCGTGGTTGATTTCTTCTCGCACGCCCAAAACGTCGCGCTGTGCGAGCGGCTCACCGCCGCAGGTCTTGTAACTACCTCGACCGCTGCTCCCCGCACCGAGCAGCTTGCAGGACTGACCTTTGTGCTGACGGGCACACTGCCCACGCTCTCACGCGATGAAGCAACCGCCCTCATCAAAGCGCAGGGTGGTAAGGTCGTCGGTTCGGTATCCAAAAAGACCGACTACGTCGTCGCAGGTGAGGCGGCCGGCAGCAAGCTGACCAAAGCGCAAGAGCTCGGCATCAACGTCATCGATGAGAGCACGCTGCTCACCATGCTCGGCACGCCGAGCGCAACCGAACAAACGGCGATAGACGTTTAATCCAAGCCAAGATATCGGAGCAGACCGTTATAAATGCCCCGCGCAAACAGCTCGGGCTGATTGCTCATGAGTGCCGCATCGCGCGGATTGGTGATAAAGCCAAGCTCGATCAGCACCGCGGGCATCTTTGTCTTACGCAGCACGTACAGCCCCGAGCGTACCTGCATACCGCGGTTGCGCAGACCCGTCGTGTCGCTGAGCTCCTCCAAAATGATCTCGCCGAGACGAAACGCCGCCGACGGACGCGAATAGGCGTACGCCTCAATGCCCGTCGCGCTGCTGTTATCCGAGGCGTTGGTGTGCAGGCTCAAAAAATAATCTGCCCCCCACTCGTTGGCTTGATCGACCCGCGTTCCGAGGCTGCTCGCGGTCGAGTTGCCGATCTGCGTCGTGGGCGACGGCCGTGACAGCCGCACCTCAAAATTGCCGTTGGCAAGCAACAGATCAGCCAGCAGCACGCCGATACGAAATACGATATCCTGCTCGCGCAGTCCGTTGCCCTCCGCTCCCGCATTCGGGTTTTGCGGATTGTGCCCTTGATCGATGTATACCTTGATCGCCATAAGTACCTCCGAATTTTACTCGTCATTTCATCATATGCGGCGCACCTCGCGCCGCGCCACACAAAATCACGAAAAGGAAGCACGTTTATGAGTACGGTAAAGCTAACCGAGCCCGCAAACTCGCCAACCGACCAGATCTACTCCACCTTGCAGTTGCGAGAAGATAAAAACCGCGTCGTGGGCGGCACGCTGTATCTGGTCGCCACGCCCATAGGAAACCTTGACGACCTGTCGCTGCGCGCCGTCAAAACGCTGTCCGAGGTCGACTTCATCGCCGCCGAGGACACGCGAAACTCGCTCAAGCTGCTCACGCATCTGGGCATCTCCAAGCCCATGATCTCGTATTTCGAGCACAACAAGCGCGAGCGCGGCGAGCACATCATCGAGCGACTGACAAGTGGCGAGAGCTGCGCGCTCATCACCGATGCGGGCACGCCCGCCATTTCCGATCCCGGCGAGGACCTGGTCGCGCTGTGTGCCGCGCGCGGCATTCCCGTGACCGGCATTCCGGGCTGCTGCGCCGCCATCGACGCGCTGACGCTGTCGGGACTTCCAACTGCACGCTTTTGCTTTGAGGGCTTCTTATCTGTCAACAAATCCGAGCGCCGCGAGCAGCTTGCACGCCTTGCCATCGAAACGCGTACCATGCTGCTTCACGAGGCTCCGCACAAGCTCCGGACCACACTTGCTGATCTTGCCAATACGCTCGGCATCGACCGTCGCATCGCGCTTTGCCGCGAGCTGACCAAGCGAAACGAGGATGTTATGCGCACTACGATTGGCGGCGCGATCGATCACTATGAAAATAATGAGCCGCGCGGTGAGTACGTGCTCGTCGTCGAGGGCGGTGCGCCCATCGCGGCGACTGCCTTCTGGGAGAATATGACCGTCCCCGAGCACGTAGAGCATTACATGAGCCAAGGCATGAAAAAAAACGACGCCATCAAGGCCGCAGCACGCGACCGAGGCGTTCACAAAAACGAAATTTATCAACAAGTCATATAAAAGAAAAGCACGCCAATGCATGATGCATTGGCGTGCCTTTTTTTATCAGTATCCTGCGGGCAGGAACTTATAGTTGGTCATCCATCTGTAGTAGACCTGATAAGGCGTCAGGTACTTGGTCTTGACGAAATAGAACTCCTCAATGTTCTCCTCCATCACGCCCTCGACCTCCTTGTTGACCAGACGGACGAGCACCTCGCACTTGGTGTTGACCGTCGGCGTCTGGGCATCCTCGTCGTCGCTGACGACCAGATTACCCTCAAGGTCATACTCGGGATCGATCATGGTATAGACCATAGCGTCGCTGATGTGGGGATCGCTCGCGGGTGCAAGCTCAACGGCCAGCTCTGCCAGCAGTTGTTCAAGATTTTCCATTGCAGCGGCAATGCCCTCTTCAATCTCGGCATCCGTCTTTTCGGGATCAGCGCGGAGAGCGTCAACACTCTCAGCACAAGCCTCGATGCGCGCCCAGACCGATGCAGAAAGATTATCAAGATAGGTGAGCAGCTCGGTATCAAGCGTTTCAATGACGTATTCCTTGAGCAGCTTTTCGCCATCTTCAAGAACACCGTCCTGCGACTTCTCCAGCAGCTCGCTCTGGTCGATCAGCTCAAGGCTGAAGTCGAAGCCCAGGAGAGGATTGACGAGCGCCTCGCGGTTTTGCTGCTTGGCGTACTCCCAGACCTTGAGGTTGGTTCCCTTGGGAACGTAAGCCATGAACTCGTTACCCGTCTTGGCAAGATCCATGTTGTAGGCGTTGGTGCGCGTTGCGGAAACGGTACCGTCGGTGTTCAACGTGTAGTTGACGTTTTCAATACCGTACTGGAACAGATTGCGGAACTCGGCGTTGGTGTTCAGCATGGTGACGACCTGCATGCTCTTCTTCAGATTCGAGGTGAATGCGCTGACCGCCAGCATGTTATCGTAAATATCCTCGTCGGCTGCGCGGGGGTAGTCCACGACGACGACGTAGTAATCCTTTTCATATTCCGTTGCCGTCGCAGCGTCACCCGTGACGAACGATACGGCACTCTTCTGACCCTGCTCGGGCGTGCGGAAGTAGTCCTTGAATCGGAAATTCATCAGGTTCTTGAGCGCGTCGGTATAGGTCGGAACGGTCAGAAGGCTGTCAAACTTAAGCGCGATATCGCCGCGGTTGATCTTGTCCTCTGCCTCGTACGCATAGCCCAGCACCGAGAAATCGTCCGTGACCTTGAAGGTGTCGGGATCGATGTTCCAATAGTGCGCAAGCAGGCTCATGCAGTAGTTGACGTCACCGTTGATCGGAACGACATCGGGCTCGTACTCGGCAATGTCCTCAAGGAAGGCTGCCAGATCGGAAACGCCGTGAACGCTCGAGATCTCGGCGGCGTAGTAGTACTTATCGTACAGCGTCTTGTCAATGAGCATGTAGGTGTACTCACCGATCACGTTGTTGTTGGGGATCGCGTAGGTCTGTCCGTTGTGACGAACGGCGTTGAGCAGAGCGGCAGGCACGTAGCTGCTGATCTTCTTGGCGTCGCTCGACAGCGAGGAGTTGAGCTCGGAGAGCCACTTGTTGGCAATGTACTCGGTGTACTTATCGTAGCCGGAGAGATAAAGGATATCGACCTGATAGTCCTTGACCTCGGGATACACGGTCTTGTCGATGATGGGATTACCATCCTCATCGTATTCGATCTCACCGTTGTCCTTGGGCTCCTCGGGAGCGACCTCGGGTTCCTCTTCCTTCTTGTTCTTATCTTTATTGCCCTTGTTGGCCTTTTCCTCTTCCTTCTTCTTCTTGGCGGCCTCTTCCTCGGCGATCTTATCGGCCGCAAGCTGCGTCATCGCCGCCTCGAGCTGCTCGTAATATTCGTCCAAGGTGAAGTATTTGACAATCAGCTTGGTCTTGAACTCGGACTGCGTCTTTTCACTCATTGCGCGAGCAACGGCCTGCGCCTGCTCGTCGTCCGTGCCCTCCTCGGTCACGCACCACATCACCAGCGTCGTCGCAAGCTCGACCTCTTCCTCTTCTTCCTCCTCTTCCGTTGCACAGCCGGTCATGAGCAGCGTGCAGCAAGAGAGCACCATCACAAGACACAGCAGCAAGCTGAGCAGTCTTTTTTTCATAAAGCGTTCCTCCTTGGGATTGTGTTGCGGCAAGCAATCTGTCATGCCGCCGATAAAAATTCGATACTATATTATTTTACAACAAATTCCCCGTTCTGTCAAGAGATAATTTTTACGCGTACGCGCGCGCACGCGTAGGGACAACCTCTTTTACATCTGGCTTCCGACGTTTCATTGTGCTATTGCACAATCATCGCTTTTGTCTTTTTGGCAGTTTGCCGATTTTTGTGTTAAAGTTAACCAAAAATTTCGCTTGCTTTTTGGACGTCATCACAAGGCTCGCATCAGTTCAAAAAGCCTCTCAAATGGCGGGCACGGCTGGGATGACGCAGCTTGCGCAGCGCCTTTGCCTCGATCTGACGGATACGCTCACGCGTAATGTCAAACTGCTTGCCGACCTCCTCAAGTGTTCTGGAACGGCCATCGTACAGACCGAAGCGCAGCTTGATCACGTGCTCCTCACGGGGCGTCAGCGTATGCAGCTCACGCTCGATGACCTCGCGCAAAATGGTGGCCGATGCAGCCTCTGCGGGTGCGGGCGTATCGTCGTCGGGAATGAAGTCGCCAAGGTGGCTGTCCTCCTCCTCGCCGATGGGCGTTTCAAGAGATACGGGGTCCTGCGCGATCTTGAGGATCTCGCGCACCTTCTCTGCGCTCATACCCATCTTTTCACCGATCTCCTCGGCGGTCGCCTCACGTCCGTACTCCTGAAGGAGCTGACGCGAATAACGCGATACCTTGTGAATGGTTTCGACCATATGCACGGGGATACGAATGGTTCTCGCCTGATCGGCGATGGCACGCGTGATGGCCTGGCGGATCCACCAGGTCGCGTAAGTCGAGAATTTGAAACCCTTGGTGCAATCAAACTTATCCACAGCCTTCATCAGACCCAGATTGCCCTCCTGAATGAGGTCCAGGAAGTACATGCCGCGTCCGACGTATCTCTTGGCGATCGAAACGACCAGACGAAGGTTGGCCTCGACCAGCTCGCTCTTGGCCTCCTCGTCACCGTTGGCCATTCTCTCGGCCAGCTCGTGCTCGCGCTCAGTTGTCAGCAGCGGTACCTTACCAATTTCCTTGAGGTACATACGCACAGGGTCGTCAACAGCCAGACCCTCCTGCTCAAGGATCTGCTTCATGTTCTCGCCCGCGCCGAAATGCTCGACCTCATTTTCGATCTCGCTCATTTCGGACGCCGAAATGTCGCCCGGCAGCGGAATGCCGTTATCCTCAAGAGTTTCATACAGCTTGTCCAGCGTGTCGATATCAAACTCGGCGCTTTCCAGTGCTGCGTCAAGATCGTGCGTGGACAGCGCACCCTTTTTACCCTTTTCGATCAGCTCCTCCATGTTGAGCTTATCGCTGTTTTCTGCTACCTGTTCTTCAACGATTTCCTTTTTCATACGATTTCCTTTCGTTTATGTATCTCCGGTTCACCGGCGATTTTATGGTTTTGTTTTTTATGATTTCTTTGCTTTTCTCGCCAAAATGTTGGCAATACCGGAAATAACGTCCTCGTTTTGAGCGTCGGCGCGCCGCGCGCTGCTGCGCTTGAGCGTTTCGATCGCATCTTTGAACACACCTTGTCCGTTTTCCGCAAGTGACCGTCGCCGCATTTCCATGCGTTGCAATCGCCCGACCTCCTCGGCACTGAACGACTGCTCCAGCGCCGGTGCGCTATATCCTTGCTCGGTGTTTTGCAAAGCAACAATCGCCTCAAATGCCCGCCGCCCGAACGCCGTAAAAAAGTCGTCGGGACCGAGCATCGCACTGCCGTCGGCAGCCGCGGCGCGGTATTCGGGATAAATGAGCATCAGACCGAGAATGGCCTCCTCAGCCGCAGCCGCCTGCACGTCCTTGATGGCATCGGGATTGATGCGGTCACCTACGCTGCGGATATCCGCCTGCGCCACGCGCCGCTCCTCTTCCTTTTTGTCGCGGATGCGCTTACGAAGCATTTGCTCTACGCGACCTTTGAGCACCTCGGGCGGCAGCGCCATCTGCTTGGCGACCTGCCCGATATACACCTCGCGCTCAACGCCCGAATGATAGCCCGAGATAAGCTGACAGCACTCGTCGCTCGCACGGATCTTTTGCTCGGGGTCGCCAATATCGTATTTTGACAAAATACCGTCCAGCTTATACTGGAAGCCCGATCGGCTTCCCTCGAGCACGCGACGGAATTTGTCCGCGCCGTGCTTGCGGATATATTCGTCGGGGTCCTTGGCGTCGGGCACGCGCAGAACACGCACCTCCAGCCCCACCTCGCCAAGCAGCTGCATGGCGCGGTTGGCAGCCCTCTGCCCCGCCTCGTCGCTGTCGTAGGAAATGGTAACTTTGTTCGTATATTTGGCAAATATGCGCGCCTGCTCCGCCGTGATGGCCGTGCCGAGTGTTGCCACGGCATTTTCGAAGCCGGCCGCGTGCAGCGCGATAACGTCCATATAGCCCTCGCACAGTATCATGCCGTCGGCGGCGTGATTGCGGGCAAAATTCAATGCGAACAAATGTCTGCTCTTTTTAAAGCCGGGCGTATCGGACGTGTTCAGATATTTGGGCTTGGAATCGTCCATCACGCGACCGCCGAAAGCCACGATATTGCCCGACGTATCAATAATAGGGAAAATAATACGATTACGGTAATAGTCGTACGGGCGCCCCGTTTTCGGGCTTTTGCCGCATAAAAATCCTTGGATCAGCTCCTCGTCGGTATAGCCCAAACGCCTCATATGATCGTGCAAAAGCCCAAACGAGTTGGGCGCAAAGCCCAGCCCGAAATGCTTGATGGTCGCCATAGACAGCTTTCTGTTGTCTGTCAGATACTGCAAACCCTCACCGCCCAGTGTCGGATCAAGCAGACACTCGCGGAAGAATTTAGCCGCCGCCAAGTTCATATCGTAAACGCGTCGCCGCGACATCTCGCCCGGTCGCGCCTTTTGTCCGTCCTGCGGAATGGAAACGCCCGCCCGCGCCGCCAAAAATTCAACCGCGCCGACGTAATCCAGATTTTCCGCCCGCTGAATAAACGAAATGACGCTAAGTCGGATCGTAGCCATGTCGTTCTGTGAGCCAAGGAGTTGAAAAATGATGTTGTCTTCCTAAGACCGCTTGGCCTCCGACTTATGGAAACGCCCGCCCGCGCCGCCAAAAATTCAACCGCGCCGACGTAATCCAGATTTTCCGCCCGCTGAATAAACGAAATGACGCT
>JAZQMI010000097.1:0-12716 GCA_045543375.1 Eubacteriales bacterium
GATCCTTTGTCGGAACGGCGCTCGCGGCGCAGCATATAATCCTCGCAGATGAGCTTATGCTCGGGAGGATCGTCTTCATTGACATCAGCCTTTTTTCTCTTGAACCCAAGTCCTCGCTCAGGCACGGGGTCGTAGCCACCGGCGCAAAAGGGATTGCACCGCGCGATGCGACACACAGTCAGTATCATGCCGACAATGGCGCCGCGCCTTGAAAACGCCTCAAGGGCGTAGGCAGAGCAGCTCGGCGTAAAGCGGCAGGTGGGCTTTGACTTGAGCGGTGAGATAAAACGCTGATAAAAGCGGATGAGCCAGATAAACGGCCACTTCATTGCTCGGCACTCGTGGGTGTCTTGCCCACGTAGAAATTCAGCTGCTTGAACGCACGTCGCAGCTCGCGCTCGACATCCTGCGTCTTTTTGCCGACGATATCGCTTCTTGCCGCAAGAACGACAAGATAGCCCGTCTTCAAATTCCCTTCGCGCTCCACGGCACGATATCCCTCACGCAAAATGCGCTTGGCTCTCGTTCGCACGCAAGCGCCGCCGATCTTTTTGGTCACCGAAAGACCGATGCGATTGACCGTGCACTTGAGCGGGTGAGCCTTGGCAAGGCGCGCGGCAGCATAGTCACGCAGCACGTAGACGGCAATATACTTGCCGACAAAGCGCGCTCCCTGACGGTAGGCCTTGTTATAAAGATGATGCTCGCGAATAGCAACGAATTTCATATCTGTTCCTTTGTTTTGTCTTGTCTTGACTTTTGAGCGGCGATGGTGTCATGCTTCCGTTTCGTGGGGCGCGAATGTGATTGAGTAAATAAAATAGGCTATACAAGCAAAAAGCCCGATGCCGCAAATACTTGTGAGGTCACGGTGCATTTGAGGCGATCGGAGCTTTTATGTGGGCTGTGTGAGCTTGACCGATATCAGTAGGTCAGTCTCTTTCTGCCCTTTGCACGTCTTCTCTTAAGAACGTTTCTGCCGTCAGCAGTCTTCATTCTCTTGCGGAAGCCATGCTCCTTTTTTCTCTGACGCTTCTTAGGCTGGTAGGTTCTGAGCATTTTTGTTTCCTCCTTATTGCATGATCGTAAGCGGAAGCGGACAGCCGTGGCTGCATTTCGCTTTTATACAATGACAACCTATATTATATACAAACAAATCCCTTTTGTCAAGTTTTTTGTGAAATTTTCACCGCTTTTTTCTCTTTTTTCTTGATTTTGACGCCCCGATGCGTAAAAAATGGGCATTTTGACCATAAAATCGGCGTAAAAGAGCGATATTTCGCTCTCCGCGGCGCAAAAAAGTTACAAACTCTGCATTGACACAGCCCCCCGAAATATGCTACAATAATAGCAACCGATCAAAAAAGGAGCGTACACCATGGAGCAAAAACGGTTTACCAAAAATGACGCGGGATTTATCTGCGCCCATTGCGGCAAGGCGGTCGAACCGCTCGGCTACACCTCGCGCAACCATTGCCCGTTTTGTCTGTGGTCGTTGCACGTGGATATCTTGCCGGGCGATCGCGCCAACCCTTGCGGCGCGCCCATGAAGCCCGTTCGTGCCGAGCCCGACCGCAAAAAGGGCTATGTCATCATTCACCGCTGCACCGTGTGCGGCGAGGAATGCCGTAACCGCGCGGCACATGAGGCCAAGGTACAGCCCGACGACATCTCGCTCATCATTCGCCTGACAGCAGGCGAGTTTCCGTTTTAAGCGAAAGGAGCACGCGTATGCGTATTGACGATATTCAGCAACTCAAAGCGACCGCGGGGCGTTTGCTCGGCGTGGATTTCGGCGACGTCCGTACGGGACTTGCCCTCTCTGACGGCGCGCGCTATCTTGCCTCGGGACTTGAAACCATCGCCCCCGGCAGCATGACCAAAACGGCCGACGCCGTGGCCGAGGCGGCACGCGCGCATGGGGTCGTGGGCATCATTCTCGGGCTGCCCGTCAACATGAACGGCACCCAAGGATCGCGCGCCGATCACGTGAAGCTGTTTGCCGACATGCTCGACGAGCGCGTGGGAGATCTTCCCGTGCTGCTGCTTGACGAGCGCATGACCACCATGGCGGCCTCGCGTTTTCTCAACGAAACGGGCACGCGCGGTCAAAAGCGCAAGCAGGTGATCGACACGCTCAGCGCCCAGATCATTTTGCAAAACGCGCTCGATCGCCTCAAAAATCTAAGCTGATCGTCAAAAGGAGGACTTCATGGACGCCGATAGAGAAATGCAAGAATATGCCGAGTCGCACATGGGTCGCGGACGCAAAATCATCAGCCGCATCTTTTCCTACGCCTTTCGCGTCGTGGTCTTTTCGATCATCGCGTTGGTGCTCTGGAGAGTGCTGCTGTCCGACCGCATTCCCGCCAAGGCCAAAACGCTGCTCGTGAACGATGCGACCTACGAGGCCTATCTGACCGAGGGCGACGGGCTGAACATGTATACGCAATACCAGGAAAAGCTGGCCGTTGACGAACGCGACGCGGGCATTTACGGTCTGTTCTGGGTCAACGAGGCCGTCTTTATTCCGGGCGCCGATCAGGTGCAGATCCTGACGCGCTACAACAACAGCACGCTGCGCCACATTGCCACCGACTACAAGCTGGGCACCGTACCCGACCGCGACAGCATCGTGGCCGACGTAACGCTGGTGGTCACGACCGACCCCACGCCCGACGCACCCAAGAGCGGCGACGAATACGAAACGCGCTACGCGCCGAGTGCCGCCCCTACCAAAGAGCGCACGGCCATGTACAATTACCGCAAATACATCTTTGACGGCGTCACAGTCAATCCGCTGACCACGGTCGACATCACGGTCGAGTTTTATTATATCGACCGCGTGGATTACGACACCCTTCCCTACGGCAGTCTTCGCATCTACGATAACGAAAGCGAGATCGAGAGCGTCGAGCTGACCGCACGCGACAAAAAGGCGCTCCGTTCCTATGCAGCACAATAAAATCAAATCACCGCCTCACATGTGCGAGGCGGTGATTTTTTATGATGATTTAATCAAGCTTGTGCGTCCTTTTTACGCGTGATAGCACGGATAACGAACAGCGTGCCGATTGTCAGCACGATACCGACGGGCAGCATAATCCACGCATTGGGAATGAAGGCCGCCAAAATATAGCAGACGAACGAGATCGCCGCCACCGTGATGGCGTAAGGAAGCTGGGTAGACACGTGCTCCACGTGATTGCACTGCGCACCTGCCGAAGACATGATGGTGGTATCCGAGATGGGCGAGCAGTGGTCGCCGCACACAGCACCTGCCAGACATGCCGACACGCCGACGAACATCAAGGGATCTGCCTCGGTGTAGATCGCCGTAACAATGGGAATGAGAATACCAAACGTACCCCACGAGGTACCGGTCGCAAAGGCCAAGCCGCATGCAACAAGGAAAATGATGGCGGGCAGGAAGTAAGCCAGACCCTCGGCCGAGCTTTCCATGAGCACCTTGACGTAATCAGCGGCACCCAGCGCGCCGGTCATGTTCTTCAGAGCGGTTGCCAGCGTCAGGATCAATATAGCGGGCACCATGGCCATAAAACCGCGCGGCACACAATCCATGGCGTCCTTAAAGCTGACGACGCGGCGGCAGATCAGGTAAGCCATGATGATCACAAGCGCGATCAGACCGCCCCAAGGCAGACCAACGTAGGCGTCCGTACCGCCAAATGCACTGACAAAGTCGAACGTATCAAAGAAGTCGCCGACATAGAGAAGTCCCAGCACGGCGCAGACAATGAGGACGAGTGTAGGAACGATCAGATCGACCACGCGGCCTCTCTCGTTGGTCTTGGGGGCATCCTTTTCAACGGCAGCGTCAAAGCTGACGTCGATGGCGCTAAGTTCACCGTCCTTTTGCGCCTTGATCTCAAAGCCCGACATTTTGCCGTAGTCAAAGCCCATGATCGAAATAGCAATCACAAAGACCAGCGTAAGCAACGAATAGAAGTTGAAGGGGATGGCGCGCACGAACAGCTCAATACCGCTCATGGACGAATTCTCAATGCAACCCGAAACGGCAGCCGCCCACGAAGAAACGGGCGCGATCATACAGATCGGCGCAGCGGTCGCGTCGATCAGATACGCCAACTTGACACGCGAGATCTTGTGCGTATCGGTCACGGGCATCATGACCGTACCAACGGTCAGGCAGTTGAAATAGTCGTCGATAAAAATGAGCACGCCCAGCGCGAAGGTAGCCAGTGCTGCACCAACGCGCGTTTTGATATGCGTCTGTGCCCACTTACCGAACGCCTGCGAGGCGCCCGAACGGTTGACAAGCGCTACGATGATACCGAGAATGACAAGGAAAGCGAAGATGCCTGCGCTATCCGAAACGGCGGTGATAAGGCCGTCGTTGATGATGGCATCCATGGTCGGTGCGAACTTGAACTGTCCGCAAAGCAGCGCGCCGATGACGACACCGATGAAAAGCGAGGAGTAGACCTCTTTGGTGATCAGTGCCAGTGCGATCGCAATGACAGGCGCCAGCAATGCCCAAGCCGTTGCGTACGCGCCGTTGTCAGCGGTCATGAAGCCCGCCAGAACGACCACGGCAACGATCAGCACCAGCATGACCGGCTTGACGATTTTGGTGATCTTGTTCATAATAACCTCCCAAGCATCAAAAAAGGCAGAATGCGCAACACGTCGCACTCTGCTCCCATCAACGAAAAAAGTCGTTTGCCGTTTGCCGATAGCGCTCCACATTGCTCTGTGACAGTACGGCACGTATTCCCTGCCGTCCCAACCGCCCTGTCATGAAAAGTGACCGTGGCGATTTCGGCAACGTCGCCTCCTGATCGCGCGGCTTTTCCCGCTTGATTGCGACCATCTCATCGACGCTGCACCTCTACCGTTTTTGAAGTATAATATTGTAAGAACATTATACACAACCACAATATATTTGTCAACATTTCCCGCTATTTTTTCTAAAAAATATTCAATACAAGAATAACGCCTGCGACGGTATCGTCGCAGGCGTTATTATCATTCTTCTATCAACTGAGCTTTGAGCTCCTCGATGCCCTGCTCGTACTGTGCGTCCTTGGGTGCGGAGCCGTGCCATTCGACGCGGTTTTCCATGAAGGAAACGCTCTTGCCCTTGACCGTCTTGGCAATGATGGCGGTCGGCTTACCCTTGACCGTCTTGGCCTCGGCAAATGCGGCGGCAAGCCGGTCAAAATCGTGACCGTCCACCAAAATGGTGTGCCAGCCGAATGCTTGGAATTTTTCAGGATAAGGCGTGGGGTTCATGACCTTTTCGACCTCGCCGTCGATCTGCAGACCGTTCCAGTCGAGCACGATGCAAAGGTTGTCAAGCTTTCTGTGAGCAGCCAGCATGGCGGCCTCCCAGATCTGACCCTCCTGGCTCTCACCGTCGCCGACGATGGCGTAGGTGCGGTAATTCTTGCCGTCCATCTTGGCGGCCACGGCCATACCGCAAGCGGCAGACAACCCTTGGCCGAGCGAGCCGGTCGTCATATCAACGCCGGGCAAATGGCCAAGGCTGGGGTGACCCTGCAGGTGCGAATCCACTCGGCGCAACGTGGTAAGCTCCTCCTTGGGGAAGAAGCCGCGCTCGGCCAGAGCAGCGTACAGTGCGGGGGCAGCGTGGCCCTTGGACAGCACAAGTCTGTCGCGGTCACACGCCTCGGGATTTTTGGGATCGACGTTCATTTCGACGAAGTAAAGATAAGTAACGATCTCTGCCAAGGACAGCGAGCCGCCGGGGTGACCCGATGCCGCGCTGTGCGTTTGTGTCAGAATATCCATGCGGATATTGGTTGCGATATTTTTCAGTTGAGTTGCATTCAAAGCCATAGCTGCCTCCTTGGCACACGTTTCATATTTCATGCTCTATTATACCCTCTCGCCCCCGAAAAGTCAAGAGCGAGATGTGTTTTTTCCTAAAAAAGCAGCGAAGTGTGCCACTCCGCTGCAATTTTTATTCAGAAACGACGTACAGCACGTGCTCAATGTCCAAAAACGGCTCCAGGTGCTTGCCCGAATGCCCCCAGGCGCGCACGCGCTTTTTGGTAAAGCTCAGGCGCAGACCGATATGCGAGGTGTTGCCGCTTTTGGGCGACACGACCTCGATGTGTCCCATGGGCGTCAGCTCGCGCAACTTCTCGATAACCGCGTTGGTCGCAGCGAGGTCATCGATCTCAAGGTACAGACACAGCACGCTCTTTTGCCCCGATTCCAGACGGAACAGCAGCATGGTCGTCATCATGACGAGCAGCGTGGCGAGCAGTCCCGCCTCGTAAAAGCCGTAGCCGTAGGCCAGACCGATGATGGACGTCGTCCACATGCCTGCCGCCGTGGTCAGTCCCGTGACGGTGAAATCGCGCTTGATGAGAATGATGCCCGCGCCAAGAAAGCCGATGCCCGTGACCACCTGCGCCGCAATACGCGTGCCGTCGCTGCCCAGAAGGTCGTGAATGTGCAGATCAAGCAGACCTGCCAACGCCGCACCAAGGCAGACGAGCAGGTGGGTACGAAGTCCCGCGCTGCGTCCGTGGCGTCCGCGCTCAAGACCGATCAGCCCACCCGACAGACAGCAAAACAGCAGTTTGATCAGCAGCACGGCCTCGTCGGGCAGCGTGCCGAAAAACTCACTCAAAAACATGACTCTTTCTCCAAATCAAAGATTTTTTGCCCAGCGAAGTGCCAGCTCCACCCAGCCCGCGGCCACGGGATTGATGAGCGGCGGGACGTTTTCCCATGTGCGCTCGTCGCAAAGGGCGAGCCCGTGCACGCCGTCGGGATAGATATGCAGCTCGTAAGAAACACCGCACTTGGCGAGCGCCGACGCATAAAGCAGCGAATTCATCGCGGGGACGGCGGGGTCGTTGGCCGTGTGCCAGATGAAGGCTGGCGCGGTATCCTCGTTGACGAAACGCTCCAGCGAAAAGGCGGATTGCTCCTCGGCGCTCGCTCCCTCGCGCGTCAGATTGTACATCGAGCCGCGGTGGGCGTACTCACCCGACGTGATGACGGGATAGCACAGAATGGTACCGTCGGGACGCCCCGTGCGGGTGGGAACGTCACCAAACGCCGCGCGAACGGGCTCCGAGTCCCAAAGCGTACCCGCCGATGCGGCCAGATGACCGCCGGCCGAAAAGCCGGTGATAAAAACGTGGTCGGGGTCAACGTGCCACTCCTCGGCGTGCTCGCGAATGTAGCGAATGGCCGTGCACGCCTCGATCAGCGGGCCGTAGCCTTTGGCGTTTTCATTGATGCCGTAATGCAAAACGAACGTCTGGAAGCCCGCGTTTGCCCAGGTCAGCGCGATGGGCTCATCCTCACGCCAGGCGATATGGCTGTAAGCACCGCCGGGACACACCAGCACGGCGCGGCGAGGGGGAAAGGGCTTGCCGGGGACGGGCTCCTGCAAATAGGTGATCAGCTCCGCCCAGGGGCGGTCGGGGAAAATGTGCAATCTTTCGTGTTTCATGATTTTCTCTCCATTCAGATTTATCGTTTTAGCGTTTTAACGTTCCATCGCCAGTCGGACGATGTGCTCGCACAGCGCGGTGTAATCCATGCCGACGGCCGCCGCCATCTGGGGCAGCAGACTTGTCGGCGTCATGCCGGGCAGCGCGTTGGCCTCAAGGCACCACATCTTGCCGCTCTCGTCCATGATAAAATCAAAGCGGGCGTAGCACTCAAGGTGCAGCGCGTCAAAGCCGCGCAGCGTGATATCCTGCAAAC
The DNA here is from genome assembly GCA_045543375.1 of Eubacteriales bacterium. Lineage (GTDB taxonomy): Bacteria > Bacillota > Clostridia > Oscillospirales > CAG-272 > SIG644. Next base: position 7,738 of record JAZQMI010000097.1, read on the forward strand.
GTGCCGTTTGCTCGTCGCTCAATGGGGCGGGACACAGCTCGGTGGCGCAGCCTCCCTGATATTTGTTGTGATAATCGTAAAAGTCGCTGTGGGGAATGATCTCCACGGGCGGCAGGGCACGACCGCCCAGCACGCCAACCGTCAGTTCCCTGCCCGTGATGCGCTGCTCGACGATCAATCGCTCCTCGTAGCGCGCGCCGTGTGCGAGTGCCGCCTCGAGCTGTCCCTCGTCCTCGACCATCGAAACGCCCACGCTCGAGCCGCCGCGTGCCGGTTTGACCACACAGGGCAGACCGACCGTGGCAAGCACGCGCGCCTTGGCGTCTGCCTCGTCGGCAGGACGTACCACGATGCCGCGCGGCGTATCAATACCCGCGCCGTCAAGCAAGCACTTGGTGATTTCCTTATCCATAGACAGCGAAGCGCCCAACGCACGCGTTCCGGTGTAGCGAACGCCAAGACAATCCAGATAGGCCTGCACCGTACCGTCCTCGCCCATGCCGCCGTGCATGGCGTTGAACACCACGTCGGCCGCGCGGCAAAGCTGCTCCACGCCGCGTCCTACAAGCGCGTTCCCGTTTCCTCGTTGCGCTTGGAGCGCGACAAGATCGGGAATGTCGGTGCTCACACGGTGGCTGTATTGCGCGTCGGTACGAAACAGCTTGTCGGCATCGTCTTCAATATCCACGCCGAGATACGTATCGACCAGTGCCACGCGATGCCCTGCGCCCATCAGCGCGTTGGCGATCAGGCTACCCGACGTCAGCGATACCTCGCGCTCGATCGAAAATCCTCCGGCCAAAACCAAAATCTTCATCTCTATTCTCCTCGCACTTCCATTGTCGTTATTTCATTGTATGCCGCGGCGTGACGATTGCCACTCGCGCCCGACCGCCAAGATCATGGATGATCTCACACGCGTCCTCGCCCGCAAGCGAGCGCAGATCGTCGGCTTGGTCGTATCCGATTTCAAAGACGAACGAGCCACCCGGCCGGAGCGCCGCGCGGTAATCCTGCTCGAGCATGCGGCGGTAAAAGACGAGGCCGTCCTCGCCGCCGTCAAGGGCTGCGCGCGGCTCAAAATGCAGCTCGGGCGCAAGACCGTCCACCACGCGGGCGGGAATGTAGGGCGGATTGGACAGTATCATATCAAACTGCCCGAGCGACGCCATAAAATCGCCGTTTAGAACGTCACCTCGCAAAAAGGTCAGTCGATCGCCGTCCACACCGTTGCGCACGGCGTTTCTTTTGGCAATCGCCAGCGTATTGTCGTACAGATCGACCGCGACGGCGCTCAGATCGGAGTGCTCGCACAGCAGCGAGATGGCAATGCAGCCGCTGCCCGTGCAAAGATCAAGCACGCGACCGCCCCGCGGCGCATTTCGTACAGCGTATTCGAGCAGCACCTCGGTGTCAGGGCGCGGGATCAGGCAGTCGGGCGACACCTCGTATTCCTGCCGCCAAAAGCCCCACGTTCCAATCAGATATTGCAAGGGATAACGCTGCTCGCGCTGCGAAACGGCGCGCTCAAGCGCACCGTCGGGATCATCAAGCTCGACACTTGGCTGCATGCGCAGCACGTCAAGGCTCACGCCCAGAACATGAGAAGCAAGCAAGCGAGCCTCCTCTGCGGCATTCTCAATGCCCGCACGCAAAAAACGCGCTTGGATATCGCGAAGCGTCACCGTTCTCCCCCCTCTTTTACTTGATAAAGACATTATATCATAAATCTTGATTTTTGCAAGAGTGAAATAAAAGAAAAACACCCCATCGCCAACCGGAGCTCGGTAATGGGGTGTCATTCTTTCTTTTACGATCTCAGATCAGTCGCAAACGTAGGGCAGAAGAGCGACCTGACGAGCACGCTTAATCGCGGTGTTCAGCTCTCTCTGATGCTTTGCACATGCGCCCGAGATACGTCTGGGCATGATCTTGCCGCGCTCGCTGATGAACTTTCTCAGCTTTGCGGTGTCCTTGTAATCGATGAACTCGACCTTGTCTGCGCAGAACAGGCAGACCTTCTTTCTTCTCTTGTTCATGGGACGGGGTGCGCGGACTGCGGGAGCCGCTGCATTTTCTACCTTATTATCCATGTCAACATCAATCCTCCTTATCAATTTTCAAAACGGGATCCGCTCAGAAGGGCAGATCGTCATCCGACTTCAGCTCTTCAAACTTGGGTGCATCTGCACCGCCGGAAGAGAAGGACGGAGTAGCATAAGCGTCCGGCGTGTAGCCCTGAGCGGCGCTGTCGTTCTTACTGTCAACGAACATCGCGTCGTCCACGACGACCTCGGTAGCGTAGCGGTTCTGACCGTTCTGATCCTGCCACTTGCGCGTCTGGATCGAGCCGGTCACGCAAAGGGACGAGCCCTTGCGGAAATAGCGGTGAATGAACTCAGCAGTCTGGCGCCATGCGACCAGGCTGATGAAATCCGCCTGAGGAGCCGACTGTGCATCGCTCTTGGACGAATAACGGCGATTAACTGCCAGCGTAAAGGATACGACCGACACGCCGCTGGGCGTCTGCTTCAGTTCGGGATCAGCACAAAGGCGACCGCACAGAACGACCTTGTTCAAGTTCAAGTTAGACATACTATTCTTACGCTCCTTTCACAGAATGTTGCAGTTGCTTATTCAGCGTCTGCAGCGACCTCTTCGGTCTCGGGAGCAGCCTCGACGGCAGCGGCAGCAGCCTGAGCAGCAGCCTTTGCAGCAGCCTCAGCGGCAGCGGCAGCAGCGGCAGCCTTCTTGGCAGCGTGCTCGGTAGCGTCATAGTCCAGCTTGATGACCATGCAGCGAACGACTGCCTCGTCAATGTTAGCCAGACGCTGCAGCTCTGCGGGGAATGCACCCTCGGACTTGAACGTGTAGAGCATGTAGTAGCCCTCGTTCTCGTCGTTGATCGGGTAAGCCAGACGGCGTCTGCCCCACTCTGCAACCTCTACGATTTCCGCGTTGGCAGCAATGGTATCCGTAAACTTTGCTACGGTAGCCTTAGCGGCATCATCGCCGTTTGCGGCATTGATGATGAACATACACTCGTATGAATTGATGATTTTTTCCATATCGTTTACACCTCCCTATGGACTTTCGACCGTGCCTTGATGAATTTGCACGGTAAGGAGACGAGTGCTCCGGCACCCGTATCAAAGATGGATTATAACAGATTTTCCCCCTCTTGTCAAGCGTTTTTTGAAATTTTTACTCCCTTTTTTCATCAAAAACGCGCACTTTTTTCAAAAAACTTCATTTTACTGTTGACAAACGTCTCTTTTTTCGTTATAATAGCTTTGCATTGACGGGAACGAGTACCCGAGAGAGCACACCCAACAGAAAGCAGCCGGACGATGAGAGGCGCGGGTGACCCTTGGCGAATACCTCCCCGAGCATTGCCCCGAAGCGGCGGTCTTTTCGCGCCGTGCGTAGGCGGCAACGGCAGCCGTCCGTTATCTTGCGGTCAAGTCACACGCTGACTTAGTAAGGCTCACGACCGCGAGGCGTGGGTGAATTTAGGTGGTAACACGGTATTCGCCGTCCTGAAGCAATTTCTTCGGGCGGTTTATTTTTTTGCCCGATTTCATGAAAAGGAGAAAAAACGATGGCTATGACAATTTACGACGAGCTCGTCGCCCGCGGTCTGATCGCGCAGGTGACCAACGAGGAGGAGATTAAAACCCTCATCAACGAAGGAAAAGCAACCTTTTATATTGGATTTGACCCGACGGCAGACAGCCTTCACGTCGGTCATTTCATGGCACTTTGCCTGATGAAGAGATTGCAGATGGCGGGCAACCGTCCCATCGCACTCATTGGTGGCGGTACAGCCATGATCGGCGACCCCTCGGGACGCACCGACATGCGCTCCATGATGACGCGCGAAACCATTCAGCATAACTGCGACTGCTTCAAAAAGCAGATGGAGCGCTTCATCGAATTCGGCGAGGGCAAGGCAGAGATGGTCAACAACGCCGACTGGCTGCTTGACCTCAACTACGTCGAGGTGCTGCGCGAGGTTGGCGCATGCTTCTCGGTCAACAACATGCTGCGCGCCGAGTGCTACAAGCAGAGAATGGAAAAGGGTCTTTCCTTCCTTGAATTCAACTACATGATCATGCAGTCCTACGACTTCTACCGTCTGTTCCAGACGCACGGCTGTAATTTGCAGTTCGGCGGCAACGACCAGTGGTCCAACATGCTGGGCGGCACCGAGCTTATCCGCCGCAAGCTGGGCAAGGACGCCCACGCTATGACCATCACGCTGCTGCTCAATTCCGAGGGCAAGAAGATGGGTAAGACCGCATCGGGCGCCGTTTGGCTCGATCCCGCCAAGACCAGCCCCTACGATTTCTACCAGTACTGGAGAAACGTGGAGGACGCCGACGTGCTCAAGTGCATCCGCATGCTGACCTTCCTGCCCCTTGAGGAAATCGACAAGATGTCCGACTGGGAGGGCGCACAGCTCAACACCGCCAAGGAAATTCTCGCATACGAGCTGACCAAGCTGGTTCACGGTGAGGAGGAGGCTAATAAGGCTCAGGCAGCAGCAAAGGCTCTGTTTGCCGGCGGTGTCGAAGCAGATATGCCCACCACAGAAATTCCTGCCGACAAGCTCACAGACGGCAAGATCGGTATTCTGAATCTTATGGTTGCCTGTAAGCTGGCTGCTTCCAACGGCGAAGCACGGCGGCTTGTCCAGCAGGGCGGCGTGTTCGTCAATGACGAGAAAGTACCCGCTCCCGATTTTGCTGTGACAGAAGAACAGCTCAAAGAGGGCGTAAAGCTCCGTAAGGGCAAGAAGGTATTCCACAAGGCTATTCTTGCGTAAAAGCAACTATATTTGGGCGGCTGGAAAGCCCCCCATTTTCTGCGTTATTTGAATAGCTGCGCCAGCTTTTTTTGATTTTCCGGAGATAGCTCCGTAAGTGGCAGTCGACACCCTCCGCAGTCTATTCCTATATGCCTCATAGCGGCTTTAA
>JAZQMI010000098.1:0-3041 GCA_045543375.1 Eubacteriales bacterium
GTTGGGAATGAGCGCGATGTCGCGGCGCAGATGAACGGGTAGCGTACGCACACCCTTATCGTCCGACACGACGACGCGTCCCGCGACCGACAAAGGGCGATCCATCCAGGAAGAGCAGATCATACCACCGTAGCGCTCGACGTTCCATTGCAAACAATCGCCGGCCGTGTTTTTTTCAAAGACGGGCTTGAGCTTGAAGGTGGGCGAGTCGGCGTGCGTTGCCATGATCTGATAGCCGTTGGCGGCATTTGTGTTGGCAGGCGTTTTGAACGCGAGAATGGACGAGCCACCGCGCGTGACGAAATATTTGCCGCCGGCGGCAATATCCCACGCCTGATGCTCCAAAAGCTCGGTAAAGCCCTGCTCGGCAAGCGTGTTGCGCAGCGTTTCGACGGCCTGATAGGCGGTCGGGCTGTTCTCAATAAAACCAAAGAGCTCGTTGATATTGTTCGAAATATTCATATCGGTTTCCTTTCCGTTTGATTTCCGTGGAAATTTCACGCGCGCAGGCGCGCCTTTCGCTGCTTCCAATCGGGCATGAGTGCACTCATGAGTGAATGGTAGGCGGCGGAATGGTTGGGGTGTACGAAATGAGCGAATTCGTGCATAACGACGTATTCGACGCACTCCATGGGTTGGTCGATCAAGCAGAGATTGAAATTGAGCGTTCCTTTGCGGTAGTTGCAGCTCCCCCAACGCGTCTTCATGGTGCGAATGCGAATAGCGGTGGGTGAATGTATGAACTGCGATTGCTCCTCGGTCAGCGCAAGATCAAGTGCATCAAAACGCGACAGGACGAGATCTTGATGGCACGCGCAAATGATGGCAAGCAGCCGTTCCTTTTGCGCCGTCAGCTCCGCCTTCGTTGGCATTGGAGCGTCATTTTGCTCTCGCTCGCGTGCCCTTGCCACCGCCGCTGCAATCCGGCCGCCACAGCGAGCCAAAAAAGCGTCGATGCGGTGCGTTGGCGTCAGATACGGTGCAGACACGCGGATGGTGCCATCCCGTCGCACGCGCAGATTGATGCGCTTGACACCGCCAAGATACAGCTCATAGGCATAGCTCTTGCCGCCGTAGGTGAATTGCATTTGCTTCGGTTGCTTCATATCACGCTCTCGCATCAACGCCAAGCAGGCGACAGTTCAGCTCATACAATGCGGTCTTGTTGGAATCCCATTGCAGGATCGAGCGTGCTTGCTCATAGGTCAGCCAGCGGATCTCGGTATGCTCGTGCGACAGCACAATATCCTCCGCGCATGCAAAGCCGAAACTGTACTCGGGAATAACGTAGGTATCCCTTTCCCAATGCTCGCGGTGGTACCCGGCAAAGCAAGTATTCGGCACACAGGCCACCGCACGAAGCGCGGTGATCTCTGTGACACGAATACCGCACTCCTCCAATATTTCGCGACGAGCGGCCTTTTCCGGTGTCTCGCTGTCCTCCCCGCCACCTGCAACAAATTGCCATTGGTCATGGTCGGCACGGTGAAGCACGCCATACTGCACGGTATCTTCCTTGATGCGGTACGGAATGGCTAAAATTTGAAACGGTGCGCGCATGGGAACCTCCTTTGACATCGGCATTTTACTTATTATATCACATACAGCGCCATTTTGCAAACATTTTTTCAAAAGCCCTTGACAATTCATGAATTTTTGTATATAATAATTGGGTAAAACAGTTTGCCCAGCAGCATTGAAGAGGAAGAGTAAGCGGACGCGCGAGCACAGAGAGTGGATGGTTGGTGAGAATCCACGGAGCGGGTTTGCCCAAGGTCGCCTCCGAGCTTTTCGTGCCAACCGCCTCGCGGCGCAGTAGTGCGGAACGGTCGCCCACCGTTATCGGGGTGTCGAGTGCGCGCTCTGCGAGAGTGCGAAATCAGGTGGTACCGCGTCCATCGTCCTGATATCAGGCCGATGGCTTTTTTGTTTGTTGGATGAGCGAAATCAATGTAAAACGGAGGATTTTTTATGGCACAGTCTTATCATGAACTGCCCAAAACCTACAACCCTGCCGAATTCGAGGAGCGCATTTATCAGAATTGGTGCGAAAAGGGCTATTTCACGCCCGACCCCAAGAGCACGGCTACGCCCTTCTCGGTCGTCATTCCCCCTCCCAACGTCACGGGTCAGCTTCACATGGGTCACGCGCTGGACGAAACGCTGCAAGACATTCTGGTTCGTCACAAGAGAATGCAGGGCTACAATACGCTTTGGGTTCCCGGCACCGACCACGCGGGCATTGCGACCCAGATCAAGGTCGAGGAGCAGCTTCGCGTCAACGAGGCTCTGACTCGCTACGATCTCGGTCGTGAGGCATTCCTTGAAAGAGTCTGGGACTGGAAAAACAAATACGGCGACCGCATCATCAGCCAGCTCAAAAAGCTTGGTGCGTCCTGCGACTGGAGCCGCGAGAGATTTACCATGGACGAGGGCTGCTCTCGCGCCGTTCGCGAGGTTTTTGTCAACCTTTACAACAAGGGTCTGATCTATCGCGGTCACCGCATCATCAACTGGTGTCCCCACTGTCTGACGGCACTCTCGGATGCCGAGGTCGAGTACAAGGATCAGCCCGGTCACTTCTGGCACATCAAATACCCCATCAAGGGCGAAGACGGCTATGTGACGGTTGCCACCACGCGTCCCGAAACCATGTTCGGTGACACCGCCGTCGCGGTCAACCCCGAGGACGAGGACATGAAGCACCTGATCGGCAAAACGCTTATTCTGCCCATCGTAGGTCGCGAGATCCCCGTCATCGCCGACGATTACGTTGAGATCGGCTTCGGTACGGGCTGCGTCAAGATCACGCCCGCACACGATCCCAACGACTTCCTGGTCGGTCAGCGTCATAACCTTGAGCAGATCAAGGTCATGAACGACGACGCAACCATGAACGCCTACGCCGGAAAATATGAGGGTATGGATCGCTACGAATGCCGCAAGGCGCTTGTTGCCGGTCTTGGAGATGCAAACATGTTCCTCAGCCCTATCTTCCGCGACACTCTCGGAGGCGTGTCCGGTGCAGTGATCGAGGTGTA
>JAZQMI010000099.1:0-22692 GCA_045543375.1 Eubacteriales bacterium
CTAAGAACTACCACGCTGACGGCGTTGAGAATGCATTTGCAGACGATGCCGATGGTGTAAAGGTTGACATTCCTTCTTGTTATACGGAAATTACGGAGGATGGTACCTTGACCGGCCTTGCAACGTGCGAGGCAAAGGTCGGCGATACCTGTTACGTGACGCTGGCTGACGCAATCGCCGCTGCCGAGGCAGGCGGGACGGTCACGCTTCTTGCAGACGTGGCTCTTACGGATGTCATCAGAATTGAAGCAGGTCAGAGTGTGATCTTTGATCTGAACGGCAACAAGCTGACCGGTCCCGATGTTCCTGCAATCAGCGCCTACTACGCATTCATCGTTAACGGTGGCGACTTGACCCTGAAGGACAGCGTCGGCACTGGTGAGCTTTGGGCTAAGTGCTACGGCGTTGAGACCAAGAGCGGAACCTTCACGTTGGAGAGCGGTAAGATCACCGCTACCAACAATGCTACCTTCGGCACCCCCGTCGTTAACTACGGCGGCACCGTCGTGATCAATGGCGGTACTTTGGCCGGCGCAGCGCAGTCCGTCTACACCGGTGGCTACTTCTCCAACGCTTCCACTACCATCAATGCTGGTTCTTTCACTGGCCCTGTAGTTGTTGAGGATTGGACTGACAAGAGCTTTACCGAGACTGTCAGCAGTGCTTCTAACGATCTTCCCATTTTGGATGACTACAAGTGGGTTGAGGACAACGGCGTTTACGTCCTGACTGCTAAGGTCTACGTCGCACAGATCGGCGAAACCAAGTATGAAACGCTTCAGGCTGCTATTGATGCGGCACAGAGTGGTCAGACGATCACGCTGGTTGCTGATGCGACGGGCGATGTGACCGTTGCAGAGAGTCAGAACATCATCATTGATCTGAACGGCAACGATATCGTTGGCGAGATGAATGCGATTGTCAACAACGGTACGCTGACCATCAACGACACGGTTGGCACCGGTAACGTTTACACCACCGACGTTTCCGCTCAGGGACGCGCTGCCGTGGTCAACAACGGCACGATCACCATCAACGGTGGTTGGTTCGGTGATTCCAACAACGATACCACCGACCGCAACGCGCTCAACCGTGGCAATGCACTGAAGAACTACGGTACTGCAACCATCAACGGCGGTTACTTCACCAACGTTTCCAACCAGTATATCGATGCGAATGCTTACGCGTATGCGATCAACAACCTGAGTGGCGGTCAGATCACCATCAACAATGCTACCGTTTACGGTGACATTAACGGTCTGATCTACGCTGACGGCGAGGTCGTTGTAAACGACGGTTCCTTCACTCTGGGACGTCCCAATGAAGAGAACAACCTGTGGTACCTGGCTTACGGTAACGTACAGATCAAGGGCGGTACCTGGACCCGCGCATTCAAGGTTCCCACCTGGAATACCGGCGATCCCAAGTTCAGTGGCAACGTGGAAGTTTCCGGCGGTACCTTCAATGTGTCCGTACCTGAAGAGTTCTGCGCCGACGGCTTCGTTGCGCTGCCCGATATGAACGGTAATTACGTGGCCGGCACCAAGCCCACCGCTACTGTGAATAATCTCGATATGACGACGGTTCCCGCAGGCGAATACGGCGTTTGGGACGGTTCGTCCTACGATAGCACCTCGACAGAGGATATGCCCCTCTCCTTCGTGATGCAGTTCCTTGCAGATCAGTCCGAGACGGATATGGCTAACAGCCCGTATGCTGACTGGTATGGCGATTTCGTCATTACCTTCAGCGGTCTTGAGAACGGTTCCTTCGTTGCTGACGGCTGCTATCTGGCAGGCCACTACGGCTCCTTCGGCTGGATCAAGGTTCCCGTTGACGGCATGACCATTGAGGAAGGCGTCCGTTATCCCGTTATGCTGGGCGTTGGTTTCGGCATTGATTATCAGTACATTTGCTCTGCCGTTGAAGACTTCAAGTGCGCCATGTATCTGACGCCTGAGGTTCTGGAGGCTAACCCCAATATCAAGGTCACGCTTGAGCTGGCCGTCGTCGATAGCTCCGAGGGCATGGACGAGGCAGCAAATGCTTTGGTAAATAACAGCAACGTTTATACGGTCAATCAGCACGAATACGATGCTGAAGACTTCGTTGTCAAGACTTACGTTGCCCAGGTCGGCGAGGACAAGTACGGAACGCTGGCCGAGGCATTCGCAGCAGCTCAGAATGGTGCGACCATCACGCTGCTGGAGGATATCTCTATTGATTCCGAGACCTTCACCATCGCTGACGGCAAGTCCGTCACGCTGGATATGAACGGCAAGAAGATCACGGTCATCGACAACAAGACTGCAAACTACGAGCTGTTCTACATCTACGGTGAGCTGACTGTCACCGGCAACGGTACCATCGAGCTGACCTCCACCACCAACCGTGGCTGGAACGCCATGTCCGCGATCTTCCATAACCGCGGCGGTGTACTGACCATCGAGAACGGTACGTTCGCTCATAAGGGCGGCACGGACATGGCTTACGTCATTGACAACAGTGGCAACAGCTTTGGCGATGCTACTGCCTACGTCAAGGGCGGTGCGCTGAGCTCCACCTATATCGGTATCCGCAACCGTATGGACACTTATGGTGCAAACGGCAACGGAAACGGTGTAACCACGCTCAATATTTCGGGCGGTGAGATCAGCGGTAAGTACGCCGTTTGGGGACAGGTTTCCTCTGCGGGCGTCAAGGGCGCGATCAACGTCACCGGTGGTACGCTGACCGGTGCTGAGGGTAAGGCAGCTCTGCTCGTTGACACCGATACGGTCGGCGAGGTCAAGACGGCCGTTTCCGGCGGTAAGTTCTCCAGCCCTGTGGCTGAGGAGCATTGTACCGATGGTTACATCCCCACCGAAAATGCTGACGGCACCTACGGTGTCAAGGAGGGCAGCTACGTTGCTCAGATCGGCGAGAAGAAGTATGAGTCGCTGGCAGATGCGGTTGCAGCAGCACAGGGCGGCGAGGTTGAGATCCTTTGCAATATCAGCGAGAGTTTTGCTGCAATCGAGAACGTGACCCTCGTCACTCAGGTGGCAGGTGGTGTGACCATTACCAACCTCAACACTACTGATTGGATCAGTATGGTGAATGTGAACATCGGCTCCGGTGTAACTTTGGATATGGACAATGCATTCTATGAGGATGCAGGTGTCAATACCATTAAGGGCACTTTGAAGGTTGGCACTTTGTACAATGCGTACAATGCCAAGACTACTGTTCAGAACGGCGGTAAGATCATTACCACCGGTATGATCGTCAACCGTTACCATACTGATGCCGATGCCGGTATCTACGTCTACGGCGACGGCGACGACTCTACCGTTGAGATCTCTTGCGCAGATACCATTGGCACCTACTCCGCCACCTTCTATGCGAAGGATGCCGTGGTCGAGGGCAACATGCTGTGGATTGACTACAAGAAGAACTCCACCGAGGAGAACGACATGTACGCACAGAGCACGCCCATCTTCGAGAACTCTGTCGTGAGAATCACTAAGGAACTGCGTCTGTACAAGGATGCAACTCTGACCCTGACGGATTCCACCGTGACTGCAGGTAAGGTTCAAGTCCGTGAGAACGCAACTCCCGAAGTGACCATGACAAACAGTACTATCACAGCAGTTGCCGTTGAGAATTTGGCAGGCGCTTTGATCGAGGCTATTCGCGACAGCGAGGGCAACGTGACCTTCAAGCCCATGGTGGCACAGGTCGGTACTAAGAACTACAGCTCGCTGCAGGCTGCTATTGATGCAGCAGCTGCAAACGGCGGCGAGGTCGTACTGCTGATTCCTTACGTGGTTGCAGCAGGCGAGACCGTTACGCTGGATCTCAAGGGTGCAACGATTAAGCAGAGCGTAGCGTGCACGGCAAGCTACGATATGATTCTGAACAAGGGCGCGCTGACCATCACGGACAGCGTTGGCGGCGGTAAGATCAGCTTCACTGATACCAGTGCAGGCGATCCCGCAGCAACTTGGGGCTCTTACACCATTCGCAACGAGGGTACTCTGGTGATCGAAAACGGTACCATCGAGAACCTGAGCGAGCAGAACGTGAAGGGTCAGGCATTTGCTCACACCACGCTGGCTATCTTCCAGTACAGCGGCTCTACCACCATCAACGGTGGCAAGATTTCCACGCCCAACTACCGTTCGGTACGTCTGTGGAGTGGTGATATGACCATCAACGGCGGTGAGTTCGAGGGTCAGGTCTGGGTACACTGTGTCAACGACACCTCTAAGCTGACCATCAACGGCGGCTCGTTCAAGCCTTGCTGGAACGACGGCTCGTCCGTCTTCGTGAATAACTCGGGCTACAAGGCTGAGTTGAACATCACGGGCGGTACCTTCGAAACCAAGATCGGTGCAAACGATCCCGAGGGCTTGAACGGCGTCAAGATCGTCGGCGGTACCTTTACCGAGGCTGCTAAGAGCAACACCAACACCGCATTGCTTGGCGAGGACTGCGAGTTCGCACAGAACACCGACGGTACCTACGGCGTCGTCAAGGTAGACTACGTCGCTCAGGTCGGTGACGTGAAGTACGAGTCGTTCGACGAGGCACTGGCTGCAGCGCAGGACGGTGATACGCTCAAGCTGCTTGCTGATGTCAATAAGTCCGGTGAATACATCTTGATCACGACGACTTGCACGTTGGATCTGAACGGTCACGTGCTGACGGCAATAGGCTTGGCAATCTTCGCCGAGGACGCGAACATCGTGGATTACGGTGAAGAAATGGGCCTGTTGGCAATTCCCAGAAAGGGCTTGATTGCAACCAACGCTTCGTATCCCATGCTTCCCGTTTGGAACGAAGAAGGAACCGGTTATGTATTTGTTGATGTGAACACGCAGATCAATAATAATCAAAACAACTACACCGGTATCCAGGAGCTTGATGGTGATAGCTTCAAGGTTATCTTCAGACCCTCGATCAAGCACGGAAATACGAATCTGGCTGTGAAGGACAATGACGGAAATTATGGCTGGTTCACCGATGGCGCAGCAGACAATGGCGTTTGGTTCATCGTTTCTATTCATTGCTACAAGCAAAGTGGCGAGGATGTTGAAACCATTAACTTTAGAGTGCCCGACAGCTTTATCAGCACTGTTTACACCAATAAGTCCGCAATCGGTTTGACTGTCAACGGCGCATCGACCTCGTTCGATTACTACAAGGTAGAGGTTCTCGTTTGCTCGGGCGATATCAACATCGTAAATGGTGTTGAGGAGCTTCACCCCAGAATGACGGTTTCCGAGTTCGGTAGCGGTTCTTTCATCCCTTCGACGAGTACTGTACAGTAAAGGAGAACGTATGAGCAAAAAAAATTACCAAAAGCCTCTTGCAGAGTATATTGCATTCTACTCCGATGAGGAAATCGCATCCACCCTTCCGCTGGCTGATTACGCCACTCGAAGCGGCAATGAGATTACTGGAGGCGTGAGTGGCGGTGGCTGGACGGAAGAGCCCGGCGAAGACTTCGAGTAAGCATGCTCTGTAAGATCGCAGATCTTTACGTGGAGGTTCCCGAGGTGGGGGGCATGGCCCCTCGCCTTCGGGACTACGCAACCCAACAACACATCTCTCCCGACGTCGTGATCCGTGAGGATCAATACGATGCGAGCCGATGGCCGGACGTGTCGCCGGAATTCGCACCCTATATGGATTCCGGAATGATATTTTATATCCGGCTGCTCAAGTTCAACGGCATGATGCTCCATGCGTCTGCCGTTGCGCTTGACGGTCGCGCGTATCTGTTTTCCGGTCCGTCGGGTATGGGGAAATCAACGCATACGAGGCTTTGGCAGCAGGAATTTCCTGCTGCAAAGGTCTTTAATGACGACAAGCCTGCACTGCGCTTGCTTGACGGCATATGGTACGCTTACGGCACTCCTTGGTGCGGTAAGGACGGTATCAATATCAATATGAAGGTGCCGCTTGGAGGAATCTGCTTCCTGCGTCGCGGCACGGAGAATTCCATTCGTCGTCTGTCCGCTCTGGAGGCAACGGCAGCGGTCATTTCACAGACCAATAGCTGTTTTGCTACCGATCGGGGACTGTCGTATATGACGAATATGGTAGATCGACTTGTTTGTGACGTGCCGATCTACGAGCTCAGATGCCTACCCGAGCCCGATGCGGCTCACTTAAGCTATGAAAACATGCGAGGAGGTAAAACATGAAGATCAAAGGCGGCTTTGCACTCAAACAAATCGCGGGGAACTGGGTTGTTTTACCCCTCGCCGATCCCACGCTGGATTTCACCGGTATGTTGACGCTCAACGAGTCGGGGCGTATGCTTTGGCTGCGTCTTGTGGACGGCAGCACGCGCGAGGAACTCGCAAACATCCTGATCGGTGAATATGAGGTTGACTATGATGAGGCACTTGCCGACGTCGATGCGTTCCTTGAAACGCTCACATGTGCAGGGTGCCTTGAGGATTGATATCGAACGAAAGCGTTCGCTTGATTTGGAATATTACGATAATAAGGAAGACTTTTATGAGATTTTATAGATTGTTTACTGTTCTTTTGCTGGCTTTGACCGTGATACTCATCTCGGTGTCGTGCCAAAAGAATACCCCGAAAGATGCGGGGCAGGACGAGCAGCCGGAGCAATCTGAACAGCCCGATTCGCCGGACAATTCCGATATCCCGGTTTTGCCCGATGCACCGGCAGAGCCCGGTGTGTCCGAAACCCCTGAAATCCCGATTGAGCCTGATCTCCCGATCGAACCCGTTACTCCGCCCGCTCCCGATCCTTCGACCGAGCCCGAGGAGCCGATAGAACCTGACGTGCCGATTGATCCCGAAACTCCGGTCGAGCCCGAGGTTCCGATCGATCCCGAAACTCCGACCGAGCCCGATGTGCCGGTGGAGCCCGAAGATCCGGTTGGACCTGAGGTGCCGGTAATTCCCGGCCTTTCTCCGACGCCCGAAACTCCCGAGCAACCCGAAACTCCCGAGCAGCCCGAGCAGCCCGAGCAGTCGGAAAATACTGAAACGCTGACGTATGAGCAATATGTGGCGTTGTCGGGTGAGGAGCAGTACGCCTACGCCCTGACCTTCCCGACGATGGCAGATTTCTTCCTGTGGTTCAATGAGGCCAAGGATGCGTACGAGGCAGAAAATCAAGTTCCGGAAGTGGGCGGCGACGGTAGCATTGACATCGGCGACTACGTCGGTGGCGCAGGCAACTGATGACTGTGAAAAGCAATAAGCCCATGGCGCACGTGGCGTCGGTCACGGCCTCGCTTGACGAGTTGATGCCGCTGATTGAGGAGCGGCTGGCGGCAGGGCAATCGGTGGAGATATATCCGATGGGCATCAGCATGCGCCCCTTGCTCCGCGAGGGCAAGGACAGCGTGGTGCTCGCACCGCTCGCGGCTCTCCCCCAAAAGAATGATATCGTACTCGTCCGTCTGGACGGGAAATACATCTTACACCGTGTGCTCGCAAGGGCACGGGACGGTAGTTGCGTGCTTTGCGGTGACAACTGTATCACGTATGAGCGTGGCGTTTTTGAGCGTCATGTGCTGGCACGCGTCAGCGCGATCAAGCGTGACGGCAAGCACGTTGCTCTCGATTCACGCCAATATCACTTCTATTTGAAATTCGTTACCGTCAGACGGCGCTGCCGCCGTTTGATGTTTCGCGTCGGGCGCAAGCTCCGCCGCGCGTTCGGCAGAAAAAGCAAATCATAGGAGAATGACCATGCAGCAAACGCATTTACTCAAGCGCGGTCTTGATATGATATACCTTGCCGCCTGTGCGCTGCATGATCGGCTGCCGGATAAGAGTAGGCTTGCTGCGATGGAGCTGGAGCATATTTATCCGTTATCCTGCCTTCACTCGATGCAATCGGTCGTTTACATGGCACTGGAAAAGTGCTTTGCCGCATACGGTGACGACGTGATCGACGCCGAGCTGCGTGCTCGCTGGCATCGTTCGCACATGAACGAGCTCAAAAAGCTGTTGGCCTTTGAGGTCGAGCGTGAGCGCCTGACCACCTTTCTTGCGCAGCAGGGAAGCTGGTACAGCTGCTTGAAGGGTGTTGTTCTCCAAGACTATTATCCCCGCCTTGGCATGCGACAGATGTCGGACAATGATATTCTCATTGATCCGGCGTATGCGGACAAGGTCAAGGCGTTCCTCAAGGACGCCGGCTATACGGTCAAGCTGTACGGCGTCAGCAGTCACGACGTTTACGCCAAAGGCAATATTTACTTTGAGATGCATCGCTCGCTGATCTCAGACGCGCCCTCCCAAAAGGCAGCTGCGGATTATTACTCCGCGCTTGATGGAATGCTCGTCCCTTATGGCGAGCGTGGCGAACGCCGCTTTTCGGTTGAGGATTTCTATGTTTATTTCATGTGCCATGCACAAAAGCATTTTTCCGGAAACGGCTACGGCGTCCGCTTTTTGATGGACACCTACGTCTATACCCACGCCGTTGGCTCGGCGCTTGATACTTCCCGCGTATCGCAGGGGCTGGAGGCGCTTGCGCTGACAGACTTTGAGCGACGGATGCGCATGCTCGCACACAAGCTGTTTGGAGCCCGGGACGATCTTGAGGAGCAGGAGCGTGAGCTTTTGCTGTATTTCCTGAGTTCGGGCACCTTTGGCACCTGCAAAACCTACGTGAACAATACGCTTCACCGTATGTCGGATACCGAGCACATCGGTCTTGGCGTCAAGCTAAAGCACCTTTGGCACCGAGTATTTCCGCCGTACAAGTATTACAACACGCTTTATCCTAAACTGGCAAAATGGATACTTCCCATTCCGGTTTTGTGGGGCATGCGACTGATCAGAGGATTGTCCCGACCCCGCCGCGTGCGCGAGGAGCTTCATTACATCAGAAAAACCAAATAATCCGAATTGGAGTAAAATATGAGGAAAAACGAGCAGAACGAAACAGAGATCGTCATTGACGTCAAGCACATCATATCGGTGCTGCTGAAATTCGCGTGGCTCATCGCGGTCGTCGGCATTCTCGCCGGCACCGTTACCTTCGCCTATTTCAGCAATTACGTCACGCCTAAGTATGCGTCCAGCGTCATGCTGTACGTCAATAACAAATCCTTGTCGGTGAGTGGAAGCATCAGTATTTCCGCCGCTGATTTGAGTGCATCTCAAAGTTTGATCGATACCTATATGGTTATTTTGAACAACAGAACGACCATGGAGGAGGTCATTGAGCGTGCGGAGGTCGATTACACACCGGCGCAGCTTAAGAGCATGATATCCTCCCACAAAATGGAAGGAACCGAGATCTTCACGGTTACTGTTACCTCGCACGATCCTTATGAGGCGGCCCATATTGCCAACTGCATATCCGAGGTTTTGCCTCACCGTATCGAGGATATTATTGATGGAAGTTCGATGCGTATTGTCGATTCGGCTGTCGTGAATTTGAGCAAGGTATCGCCCGATATTTCCGGAAAAACGATGAAAGCGATCATCATTGCCTGCATGGGTACGGCTGCGCTTGTCGTACTGCTGTCCTTCTTTGACGATACCATTCGCGACGAGAGCTTCCTGACCGAAAATTACGATCTGCCGATTCTTTCACGAATTCCCGATTTGAAAGCAAGCGCTTCGCACAGCAAGCGCGGCTACGGTTACTACTATAAATCGAGAAATACGGAAGGGAGGAAGGATTGATGCTGTTTCGCAGAAAAAAGCTTTACGAGAGCGACGCCCATGACGAGATCAAGATCGGAGATCAGCTCGATTTCGCGGCGACCGAGGCCTATAAGCTGCTCAGAACCAATTTGCTCTTCACCTTGCCCGATTTCGCCGGCAAATGCTGCGTGATCGGTATCACAAGTTCGGTACGCGGCGAGGGTAAATCGACGACGTCGATCAACCTTTCTTACGCACTTGCCGCAACGGGAAAGCGCGTATTGCTGATTGACGGTGACTTGCGCCTTCCGACCATCGCGAGCAAGCTCAAGCTTGGTAATAAATGCAAGGGGCTCAGCGATATTTTGATCCAACCCTCCAAGCTGAACGAGGCACTGCTCGCCATGCCCAACATGGAAAACTGGCACGTGCTGACGTCGGGTAGAATCCCGCCGAATCCTACCGAGATGTTGGGATCTTCCCAAATGGCACGACTGATCGAGACTTTTTCTGAAAACTACGATTTCATCGTGCTCGACTTGCCCCCCGTCAATATCGTGTCGGACGCATTGGTCGTATCGCCCTTGCTGGACGGCATCGTGATCGTGGTCAGAGAAAATTTCTCTACGCGCCGCGACGTCAACAAATGCGAAAAGCAGCTTGAGCTTTCCGGCGTGAAAATGCTGGGCTTTGTCGTATCTAACGTCAACGACGGACGATCGGTCTACCGCTACAAATACCAAAAGAAAAACAAGTATTACGCTTACGGAAAAGACGACTACGAAAGAGCCGCCGAGCCGAAGAAATAAATCAACCATTTACCATCATATCGCATTATGCGAGCATTGGCGGATATTCGCCAACGAAAGGAGTATCATTATGAAAAAGTTTGTCACCATTGTCTTCGTCGCTTTGATTCTTGCAAGCACCGTGCTGACGGCATTTGCAGCTAACGGTTCCTTTGTGAGCAGCCCCTCAAAGAATCTTGCTCCCGTTCTGGTTGCTGCCGAGAATGAATCCGAGGTCTGCACGGCTCAGATCGTTATCACCTCGTATGCCGATCGCGCCACGCTTGGCGATAAGGCTGCGCAGATGACCAACGCATACAATGCCATTGCTACCGCCCAGAATCTTGGCGCGTTGGATGCCGATGTAGAGGCTCTTGCAAAAGAGTTGGGCATCGATGTTGCAGATTTTGCGGTCAGCGAACTGTTCGATATCAGCTACGTTGATTGCGACGGACACGAGCAGCACGGTGCATTTACTCTTACCATCAAGCCCACCTCGACGGAAAACTTTGCTGCTATGCTGCACTTCACCGGCTCCGGATGGGAGGTAATCGAGGGTGAGGTCGAGAACGGCGAGATCACGTTTGAAACCGAGTTGTTCTCTCCCTTCGCTATCATGGTACATCAGGGTCTTCCCGCATCTTCCGAAAATGCAACTCCTTGGATCATCGGCGGTATCGCATTGCTGCTTATCATCCTTATTATCATTATTCTGTTGCTGATTTCCCGCAAAAAGAAGAAGGAAGCCCAAGAATCCGCAGCAAACTGATTCATGCAGGCGATTCACAACCAACGACGGATCATATATGTGGTCGTTGCGCTGATATTGATTGTTGCCGCCTTGGGCGCCATATCGTATTGGGAACGGAAAAATTCCGATTTCAAGTCGGAGTCAGACTGGGAACTGTCCGAGTTCATGGCGCATGATGGCAAGCTTTATCGCCTGCGCGACGACGTGGATACCCTTTTGATCATGGGTGTGGATAAATTTTCCGGCTCTTTGGTGGAAGATTCCTACAACAACGATCAATGTGCCGATTTTCTGCTTTTGTTGGTGATCGATCATGCGGTCGGCCGCTGCTCGATCGTTCACATCAATCGTGATACCATGGCCGAGATCAACGTTTTGGGCGTCGGCGGCAAAAAGGTAGGGACGGTCAGGGAACAGATCACACTTTCTCACACCTACGGTACGGGAGCGCAGGACAGTTGCCGCAATACGGCAAGGGCGGTATCCGGCTTGTTGGGTGGTGTGCATATTGATCACTACGTCTGTCTGACCATGGACGCCGTTGGCGTACTCAACGATCTTGTGGGCGGTGTTACTTTGACAATCGAGCAGGATCTCACGGCCATCGATCCGTCCTTCGTCAAGGGGCAGAGCATTACACTCTATGCTGATCAGGCACTCCGCTTTGTTCGTCATAGATCCGAGCTTGCGGATAGTAGTAATGCTTCGCGTATGGAACGCCAACAACAGTATTTGAGTGCGCTTTATCCGCAGGTGTTGTCATATATCGAGCAAAACGAATCTTTCCCAAGCGAGGCCATCTCTGCGCTTTCCGCGTACACCACGACGGATTTCAGCGTCAGTGAGCTCGAACGAATGATCGATACGCTGTCTGCGTACGAGCAGGGGCAGACGTTAGGTATTGAGGGCACTTATTCTGTCGGCGAACACGTGGAGTTCTATGCGGATGAGCAGAATATTAAATCACTTTTGATCCGCCTGTTCTATGAACCTAAATGAATAGCGAGCGACCGTCCTTCTTTGCGGGACGGTCGCTCTTTGTTTATGAGGCTCGGTAATTGGCGATTATGCACATTTTTTATGTCAGATTATTAGGCGCGATGCGATAAAGCGATAAAAAATAACAAAATTTTGCCCACGTCTTGACAATTTGTGTAAAAAAGGCTATAATATACCCAGTTAGCATATGCTAACCGCAAGAAAACGAGGTGATACAAGCATGACACTGCGCGAAGTACAAGAGGGAAAAGAGTATATCGTTAAGAAAATCGCTACGGACGATGAAGAGTTGAACGCTTTTTTGTTTTCGCTTGGCTGCTACGAGGGCGAGCCCATTACGGTCATCTCGCATCGAGGGGACGGCTGTGTCGTTTCCATCAAGGACGGTCGCTATAACATCGATAAGGATCTGGCAGAAGCCATCGTTATCGAATAAAAAACAAAAAATAATCCTCGGATTATTTTTTTTGGACGGCAGTTAGCCACCGCTAACCGCTTGCGAATGACAGTTAGAATCTGTAAATAAATTTTCACCACTTCAAGGAGGAGCAACATGAGAATTGCACTGGCGGGCAATCCCAACAGCGGAAAGACGACCATGTACAACGCGCTGACCGGACGAAACGAAAAGGTCGGCAACTGGGCGGGCGTCACCGTTGACAAAAAGGAGCACCCCATCAAAAAGAAGTATTGTAAAGGGGCAGAGGGACTGATCGCAGTCGATCTACCGGGCGCGTATTCCATGTCGCCCTTCACGTCCGAGGAGAGCATCACCAGCGCTTACGTTCAAAACGAAAGACCGGATGCCATCATCAACATCGTCGATGCGACCAATCTCAGCCGCAGCCTGTTCTTTACGACGCAGCTGCTCGAGCTTGGCATTCCCATGGTCGTCGCGCTGAATAAGACCGACGTCAACCACAAAAAGGACAACAAGATCGACGCTGCTGCGCTGTCGAAAAAGCTGGGCTGTCCCGTTGTTGAGACGGTATCCACCCATGCAGCAGGCCTCAAGGAGCTGATCGCCAAGGCCATCTCGGTGATCGGCAAGCATCAGAGCGCGCCATATACGCAAGCTCTTATCGACTCAACAGATCGACACGCCGTCCAGACTGCTGACCGCGCCCGCTTTGGCTTTGTCAACGGTATTGTGGAATCAGTTGAAACCAGAACGGTACATACCAACGAGCGTAACTTTCAGGATAAGATCGATGCCGTGCTGACCAACAAGTGGGTCGGTATTCCCATCTTTGCCGTGGTGATGTTTCTTGTCTTTCAAATTTCACAATCCTGGCTTGGCTTGTGGATCGCCGAGGGGTACGTATTTAACGAAGGACTGGAAAACGAGCTTGCCATCCCCGGGCTTGTCACGCTGATCGACATGCTCGGTGAGTGGGTCGCAGGGCTGATGGCAAATGCCAATCCGCTGCTTTCTTCCATTGTCGTGGACGGAATCATCGGCGGTGTTGGCGCTGTTATTGGATTCCTTCCGCTCGTCATGGTCATGTATTTCCTGATCGCGTTGCTTGAGGATTGCGGCTACATGGCGCGCGCGACCGTCGTGCTTGATCCTATCTTTAAAAAGGTGGGCTTGTCGGGCAAGTCGGTCATCCCCTTCGTTATCGGCACAGGCTGTGCCATTCCCGGCGTTATGGCCTGCCGGACCATCCGCAACGAGCGCGAGCGCAGAGCAACCGCCATGCTGGCGCCCTTCATGCCTTGCGGTGCCAAGCTTCCCGTCATTTCGCTGTTTGCGGGTGCCTTCTTCGGCAAGAGCCGTTGGGTTGGCGTTTCGATGTACTTCGCGGGCATCGTCATTATTCTGCTTTGTGCGTTGCTCGTCAACAAGCTCACAGGTCATAAAAACAAAAAAGCCTTCTTCATCATTGAGCTCCCTGAGTACAAGGCACCGAGCTTTTCCAAGGCGTTTCTTTCGATGTGTCAGCGCGGCTGGTCATACATCGTCAAGGCGGGTACCGTTATTCTGGTCTGCAACTTCGCCGTTCAGCTCATGCAGTCGTTCGACTGGAGCTTGCGACCCGTTGAGAGCACGACGGACTCCATTCTGGCGACCGTTGCAACCCCCTTTGCGTATCTGTTCGCGCCCATCGTTGGCGTTGTTGCATGGCAGCTTGCCGCCGCGGCCATTACCGGCTTTATCGCCAAGGAGAACGTTGTCGGTACGCTGGCTGTCTGCTTTGTCGGGCTTGAGAACCTTATCAATACCGACGAGCTGTCCATGATCGAGGGCGCAGGTGCTGAGGTCGCCGGTATCATGGCCATCACCAAGGTCGCCGCTCTTGCATATTTGATGTTCAATCTGTTTACGCCTCCTTGCTTTGCCGCCATCGGCGCGATGAACGCCGAAATGAAGAGCGCCAAGTGGCTGTGGGCGGGCATCGCCTTGCAGTTGGCTGTCGGCTACAGCGTCGGCTTCCTTACCTTCTTCTTTGGCACGCTGTTGACGAGCGGTAGCTTTGGTGAGACTTGGATGCCCATCGTCGGTTGGTCGATCGAGGTGCTCATCGCCGTCGTTCTGACCGTGCTGATCGTCAAGAAAAACAAAGAGCTTAAGGCCGAACAAGCGTGCAAGCAGACCCAAAAGCAAGCTGTCCACGTTTGACGGAGGACGAGATCATGTGGGAAAACGTCATTTTAGTTGCCGTGATCGGCTTGATCGTCGGCGCGGCCGTCGGCTATATCGTGCGTCAAAAACGCAAGGGGACCAAATGCATCGGCTGCCCCTATGCCTCCTCCTGCCCGTCGGGTAAGAGCGGCTGCGACTGTGAGAAAAAAGAATAAAAAAGCTCAGCTTTGCTATGGCAAAGCAGCGCTTTTTATGGGCAAGATCAACCGTTGACTTGCTTTTGCGCGACGGCGAGCGCCTCGCTGATATTGGCGACCAAGTGCTCCTCGCCCAACGTGTCGACGAAACCCGATTTTTTGAGCACGGACATGGGCTGAGAATTGACGTGCGCCATGAGCAACGTGATGTCTTGCTTTTGGCAACGGGTCAGCAATTCTTCCAGATTTTTCATGACGGTTACATCAAGCGAGGGAACGCCGCCCATGCGCAGAATGAGCACGCGCGTGTCGTCGGGGAGATCAAAATTCAGGAATTTATCCGAATCGGCAAAGAACATGGGACCTTGGATTTCGTAAACGACCGTGTGAGCGGGAATGCTCTTGCCAAGACCCGTCGTCGCCTCGTCCCAACGGCGCACCGTCGTGACGTCGGCCATGCGTTTGAGGAACAGGATGGCGGCCAGCACAAGACCCACGGCGATGGCAACGACAAGGTCGAACACGACGGTCAGACCGAAGGTCAGCACCAGCACGAGAATATCACTTTTGGGCGCGGTCTTGCAAATGTGGACGAAATGGCGCCACTCGCTCATGTTATAAGCGACCATGAACAAGATAGCGGCAATGATGGGCATGGGGATCATTTTGGCCAAGGGCATGAGCACGACCAAAAACAGCGCCAGTACGACGGCGTGTACCATGCCTGCAATGGGGCTGCGTCCGCCGTTTTTGACGTTGGCCGCAGTTCTGGCGATGGCGCCCGTGGCGGGAATGCCGCCGAACAGTCCCGAGCAAACGTTACCAAGACCCTGCGCGATCAGCTCGGTGTTGGAATTGTGGCGATCACCGATCATGCCGTCCGATACGACGCAGGAAAGCAGCGACTCGATGGCGGCAAGAATGGCAATGGTCACCGCATTGGGCAGCACTGCCTTGATGGTTTCAAGCTCAAACGTGGGCAGCGTGGGCGTAGGGAAGGCCGAGGACAGCGTGGGGTACAGCGTGCCGATGGTGTTGACCTGACCGTTTAAAGGCGTGAACTCGACAAGCAGGATACCGACCACGACGGCGATGATGGAGGGCGGAATCTTACCGAGAACGACGGCCACCTTGCCAAGGCGTTTGATCTTGGCAAGCATGGGCCAGACAATCAGAATGGCAAGTCCGATGCCGCCGACCAGCAGCGCGTAGGGATTGAAGGTGTCGATCGAATGGATAATCGCTTCGAGCTTTTCGCCCGTTTCAATGGCGTTGGTGCCGGGGGCAAAGGTCAGCCCCAGAAAATCCTTGATCTGACCGACCAGAATGGTCACGGCAATACCGCCCGTAAAGCCGACGGTAATGGTCGTGGGAATGTACTTGATGAGCGAGCCGAAGCGGCAAAGACCCATCACGATGAGCATGACGCCCGCCAAAAGCGTGGCAATGACCAGACCGCTGACGCCGTGCGTGGCGACCACGCCCGCAACGATGGTTGCAAAGGCAGCCGTAGGGCCTGAAATGTTGACGCGGCTGCCACCAAACAGCGCGATGGCAAAGCCTGCGATGATGGCGGTGTACAGTCCCTGCTCGGGGGATACGCCCGACGCAATGGCCAGCGCGATAGACAGCGGCAGCGCAATAATGGCAACGATAATGCCGGCCACGATATCTGCGGCGAGCTGCTTGCCGGTGTACGACTTTAACGTGTCGATAAGCTTGGGTCGAAAGGTGTTCATGATGTCCGTCCTCTTATGAAAAATATAACTTTGTTATTATACACCCACTCGACAAAATTTTCAAGAGGAAAATGCAAAAAAGTATCGGCCTTTTGCACATAATCAAAAATCGTTCGGAATATTTTGTTTCGTCTGTTTTTGCTTGGCAAAAGTTGTTGAACGCCAACAAAACGTATGATATAATGATAACATAAAGGAGGTGTGACGATGAAATTCTTGAATTTTGGCTCGTGTAACGTGGATTACGCTTACTCGATGCATCACATCGTTACCCCGGGGGAAACGCAATCCTCGGACAAGCTCGCTATTTTTCCCGGCGGCAAGGGACTTAATCAGTCGATCGCGCTCGCTCGCGCGGGCGTCAAGGTGTATCACGCGGGCTGCATCGGCACGGACGGAGATCTGTTGCTTGAGGCGTTGCAGCAGGACGGTGTGGACGTGTCCTGCATTCGACGCGTGAACGAAAAGAACGGTCACGCTATCATACAGGTCACCCACCAAGGAGAAAACTCCAGCTTCGTATACGCCGGCTCCAACGCCATGATCACGCACGACCACGTAGATGCGGTGCTCGAGCAATTCGGTGCAGGCGACGTGCTGGTGCTGCAAAACGAGATCAACGCGCTGGACTATATTGTGCGCCGTGCGCATGAGCGCGGCATGTTCATCGCGCTTACTCCGTCGCCCATTCGTCCCGATATTTTTGAGCTGGATTGGAGCATGCTGTCCTGCATGATCCTCAATGAGGTCGAAATGCGCAGCATTTCAGGCTGCACGGATATCGATGAGGGGCTCAATGCCATGAAGCAAAGATATCCTGCGCTTCATCTGATGCTGACGCTGGGGCAGAACGGCTGCATCTATCAGCACGGAGACGTCAGGCTCTACCATCCCATTTTTGAAACGACCGTGGTCGACACGACGGGCGCGGGCGATACGTTCACGGGATATTTCCTGGCGGGACTGATGGCAGGCAAGGCTCTCAAGGACGTTCTTGCCATGGCATCGTGCGCCTCGGCTATTGCCGTTTCAAGAGCGGGTACGTCGCCTGCCATTCCTTATCGCGACGAGGTCGTCGCGGCATTGCGCAGCATGAAACGCTGCCCTTCCACGCTTGCTACCGAGCGTCAGCGCATGCGTATTGAAACGTATATTGAGGAGAACGTGGCAGACGCAACGCTGCGAGGGCTGTCCGAGTTGCTTGGCTATTCGACCGTTTATACGGGCACGCTCGTGCGCCGGCTGTGCGGCACGACGTTTGGCGAGCTGCTGCATCGTCGTCGATTGTCGTTGGCAGCAGAGCTGCTCAAAAACGACGAGCTCTCGATCAGCGGTATCATACGCCGCGTAGGTTATGAAAACGAGCAGTACTTCCGTGACATGTTCAAAAAGTGCTACGGTGTGCGCCCGCTTGAGTACCGAAATCAGTACAAAAAACAATAAGCAAACAACAATGCCCACCGCATGTCTGCGGTGGGCATGTTCAGTTCAGGACATTTGATCGGACAGTTGGCGACCGCCGAGAATGTGGAAGTGCAGGTGTTTGACCGACTGACAGCCGTGTTCGCCCACGTTGGTGACGACGCGGTATCCCTTGTCAAGTCCTTCGGCAGCGGCGATCTTGGGAATGGCTGTGAAGACGGCGGCAACGAGAGAGGCCGTATCGGCACTCACCTCGTCAGCCGAGGCGATATGCTGCTTGGGAATGACGAGAATGTGGGTGGGTGCCTGGGGCGCGATGTCACGGAAGGCGTAGACGAGCTCGTCCTCGTACACCTTGGTCGAGGGAATATCACCCGCTAAAATTTTGCAAAACAGACAATCATTCATGGCAATTTCTCCTTTTGTTGCCGCCGCTCTTGCACGGCGGGGGATTTTATGATATAATGAAGTATATCAAGTATAACACATTTTGCCGCACTTGTCAATCGGTGCGGTTATGGGAGGCAGCAATGGATTTATGGCAGACGCTCGCCGCGACGGATAAGCACGTCGTTATGTACGGCATGGGGAACGGCGCGGATAAAATTTTGGCGGTGTGCGAGCGGTACGGTATCGTGGTCGAAGACTTTTTCGCCAGCGATGGCTTTGTGCGCGGACAGATCTTTCACGGCAAGCGAGTACTGTCGTTTGGTGACGTGGTGCAAAAATACGGCGCGGAAAACGTTGCTGTGCTCGTGTCCTTTGCCTCATCGTTGCCCGACGTTATGGAGAATATCGAACGCGTGGCGCAGACGTGTGACACCTATATTCCCGACGTGCCCGTCAAGGGCGATACGTTGTTTTGCGAGCAATACGAGCGTGAGCACGCAGCCGAGCTGGAGGCCGCCTGTGCCTTGCTTGCCGACGATCGCTCGCGCCAAGTTTTCCGCGGCGTGATCGAATTTCGCCGTACGGGGCGGCTGGACGTGCTCAAAGGCACGCAGGACGACCGCGATGCCGTTATGCGCGAGCTGCTGCACCTTGACACTTACCGCGCCGCGCTCGACGTGGGTGCCTACGACGGCGACACGGCGCGCGAGCTGATCGCGCTTTGCCCGAATATAGAACGCATCCGGGCGATCGAACCCGACCGCCGCAACTTCCGCAAGCTGTCAGCTTACGCCGAGGGAGAGAGTAGGGTGCAACCCGTCAACGCGGCAGCTTGGCGTGACAAGGCAACGCTGTGCTTTGACGACAGCGGTAACCGCAACGCGGGCGTGGACGCCGACGGTACGGCGCGTCGTGTGGTCGAGGTCGAGGCCATTGCGCTCGATGAACTCATCGGCAACGAACGCGTGGACTATATCAAATACGATGTGGAGGGAAGTGAGCGCGAGGCTATGCAAGGCAGCGCACGCATCATCCGCGAGCAAAAGCCCGACCTGCTCATCTCGCTCTACCACCGCACCGAGGACCTGCACGGGCTGATCCTGCATCTTCACGCACTGTGCCCCGACTATAAGCTATACGTCCGCCGCTACCCGTATATTCCCGCGTGGGATCTGAATTTATATGCAAGTGTGAAATGATACAAGCACTCGCCGAATGCTCGGCGAGTGCTTTTGCTTTTGTTGCGTGGGGAAATTTTCTGCTCGCGCTTTCCGGACATATTTTGCCCGGGTGATGTAATATAATGATGGCGGAAGGCAGGTGAGCAAATGGTGGGAGAGGTCTACGCGGACATATTCTTTCTTGTGAATTTCAGCATGGACTTTCTGTGTTTTTACTTGTGTGCGCGCCTTTTGCACCGTCCGCTGTCGCTGTGGCGCGGCATAGTGGCATCCGCTCTGGGCGGTGTTTACGCCGTGGCAGCCTTGTTTTTGACGCTTGACCGCGCGCCTGCGTTTGCACTGGATGCAGTCGTGTGCGTGCTGCTGTGCGCCGTCGCGATGGGCGCGCGGCGGGAGGGGCTGCGCTCTCTGCTTCGTTTGTCGGGGCTGTATTTGCTCGTTTCGATGGTGCTCGGCGGCGTCATGACGGCGCTGTACGCCCAGCTCAACCGCATTCCGGGTGTGACCGACCGCGTCGAGGCGGACGGCGCATCGGCGTGGGTGTTTTTCGGTATTGCCATGCTGTCGGCATTGCTCAGCGCGCTGTGGGGACGCAGCTTTCGCCGCGAGGCGGCCAAAACGAGAGTGACGGTCACGGTGGTCGAGGGCAACCGGCGGGTCGAGCTGGACGGCATCGTCGACTCGGGCAATCTGCTGCACGATCCCATCGGCGGCAGATTGGTCATTGTCGCGGATAGCGAGCGGCTTGCTGCCGTCGCACCGCCTGCGCTGCTGCACGTGGCGGCGGTCGAGCGCGTATCCGAGGCGGTCGCCGAGCTGCCGACAGAGCTTGGACGGCGCGTGCGGCTGATCCCCGCCAGAGGGGCGACGGGCGAGCGGCTGATGGTTGCCTGGAGTCCCGAGCACGTGTACTTAAAAAAGGAAGGGCACGCCGAGCGCGAGGTGGGAGCGCTGATTGCGCCGAGCAAGCTGAGCACGCGGCGGAGCGGGGCGAGCATTGCGGCGCTTGTGCCGAGCGAGTTGATTTCATGAGGAGGAGAGGAGTTTGTTTACATATTTATTGAAGGTGTGGCGGCGCGTATGCCGCTGGATACGTGGGTGCGAGAGCGAGGAGGAAGGCATTTTTTACATCAACGGACCGGACGTTCTGCCCTCGCCGCTCTCGCACGAGGAGGAGGCGGCAGCCATCGAGCGGCTCGGTTTTGACGAAGGAGCGCGCACGTTGCTCGTCGAGCACAATCTGCGGTTGGTCGTTTATATCGCCAAGCGATTTGAAAGCACGGGCATAGGACTTGAAGACCTCATTTCGATCGGCACCATCGGGCTGATCAAATCGGTCAACACCTTCCGTGCTGACAAAAACATCAAGCTGGCGACCTACGCCTCGCGCTGCATTGAAAATGAGATCTTGATGTACATTCGCAAAAACAACGGACAGCGGCACGAGGTCAGCATCGACGTGCCGCTCAACACCGATTGGGACCGCAACGAGCTGCTGCTCTCGGACGTGCTCAGCAGCGACGAGGTGGACGTGGTGACCGAGATCGCCGAGAGGGAAGAGCGGCAGGCGATACGTGAGTGTGTGTCGCGCCTTGGTGAGCGCGAGCGTGTCATTATCGAGTTGCGCTACGGGCTTGCCGGCGGCGACGAAATGACCCAAAAGGAGGTTGCCGATCTGCTGGGTATTTCGCAGTCGTATATATCAAGGTTGGAGAAAAAGATCATTGCGCGGCTGCGCGAGGAACTGCAAGAGGCGCTTTGAAAAATAATTAAATTTTTTTCAAAAAACTCTTGCAATTTCAAAAGTGTTGTGGTATAATGGCTCTATCCGTGAGCAATTCGTGAATATTGCGAACTGAGTGCGATGTACAGAGGCCGGGGCAATCCCCATCCGAGGATGCTCTGTGTCCAGCCATCATGTGCGCTGTCTGAGGCCAACGCACGGCACGGCAAAATTCAGAAAGGAGAATATGAACATGCAAGAGGGAATCCATCCTAACTACGAAGAGGTCGTCATTAAGTGCGCATGCGGTGAGACCGTGACCACCCGCTCTACCAAGGGCGGTGAGATCCGCGTTGAAATCTGCTCCAAGTGCCATCCCTTCTTTACCGGTAAGCAGAAGTTCGTTGATGCAGGCGGTAGAGTGGATAAGTTCAAGAAGAGATTGGCTGCCAGCGGCAAGTAATCCTTTTTGTGCGACTCATGAAGTGGACGGAGTATGCGCTCGGCGTATCTCCGTCCTTTTTCTATCCCTTTGATCGAGAGGAAGTGATAACGTGAGGGAACAAACCATCAATGAAGAGCTCGGGACCGTGTCGCGCGCCGTTTTAGTCGGCGTGAGCACCAAGGACACGTCGGCCGATGAGGTCGAGCGCGGACTTGACGAGCTGGAACGGCTGCTGGACACGGCGGGGGGAGAGTGCTTTGCCCGTGTGACGCAGGCCAAGGCCACGCTTGATCCCCGCACCGTGATCGGCTCGGGTAAGGTCGAGGAAATCTCGGCGTTGTGCGAGAACAATATTGATCTGGTCGTGTTTGATATGGAGCTGTCGCCCGCCCAGATCCGCAATCTGGAGGACGGCATCGGACACGACGTCCGCGTGCTGGATCGCTCCATGCTCATTCTGGACATTTTCGCGCTGCACGCCGTGACCATGGAGGGTAAGGTGCAGGTCGAGCTGGCACAGCTCAAATACACCGCGCCTCGTCTGGTCGGTCACGGTACCGAGATGAGCCGTCTGGGCGGCGGTATCGGTACGAGAGGTCCCGGCGAATCCAAACTGGAGAGCGACCGCAGACACATGCAGCGTCGCATTCACGCGCTGGAGCAGCAGCTTGAGGAAATGGACAAAAACCGCCGCACCATGCGCGCCACGCGTCAGCGCAGCGGCATTCCGACGGTTGCCTTGGTCGGCTACACCAACGCGGGCAAGTCCACGTTGCTCAACCGCCTGACCGACGCGGGCATTTTGGCGGAAAACAAGCTGTTTGCCAAGCT
>JAZQMI010000100.1:0-6381 GCA_045543375.1 Eubacteriales bacterium
CGCCAAGAGCGCGGTCATCACACAGCAAAAGGCAACGCCCGACTATAACGTGCTCACGGGTCTGAAATTTGAGCGTACCGTCTACACCAAGGACAACATCGACAAGCTCATCCGCACCATTGACGCGGCGACCATGGAGGCACTCTACGCCTTTATGACCGAGCAGCTGCACGGTATGTTCGCAGAGAATCCGCCCGTGAACGCCGAGAGCTTTGTCGGCTTTGCCGCTATGATGAACGCTGAGCAGCTGCGCACGCTCATCTCGCAAATGCTCCAGATCGCCAAGGCCGATCCCGCCAACGCCATGTCGATGAATATGCTGAACGGGGCGCTGACACAAATGCTCTCTCTTCCCGAGGTCAAGGTCACATCCGACAATCTGGTGTCGCTTCTGCCCGTCATGTCCATGGAGCAGATCATGGTGACCATCGTCGGCGTTCCGAAATCTGAGCAGGTGCCCATGGACATCAAGGGACTTCAGTCCATGTGCGGTGAGGCGGAGATGGAGGGCATCTACGCCTATATGAACGAGCAGCTGCTCACCATGGCGGTGGACGACTCCAACTTCACGACGCTCTTGCGCGTCATGGACGACGAGCAGTTTAACACCTTCCAGGATACGCTGTACGATCTGGCACCCCAGACCGACGCGACGTATGAGTCCAACCTTTCGCTCATGGGCGACGCCCTTCCCTCCTCTCCCGCATCGATCAACTTCTTTGCGGTCGATTTCGAATCCAAGGAATATCTTGAGGACTTTATCGCACGCTACAACGATTCGCGCGAGGAGGAAAGTGACAAGCTACAGTATTCCGATATCGTAGGCAACATGATGTCCTCTGTGACCATCATCGTGGATGCGATCTCCTACGTGCTGATCGCCTTCGTTTCCATCTCGCTGGTCGTTTCGTCCATCATGATCGGCATCATCACCTATATCTCGGTACTCGAGCGCACCAAGGAGATCGGTATCCTGCGCGCCATCGGTGCGTCCAAAAAGGATATCTCGCGCGTGTTCAACGCCGAAACGCTTATTATCGGCTTTACCGCAGGTGCGATTGGCATTCTCTTCACCGTGCTGCTGTGCATTCCCATCACGCTCATTCTGCGTGCCGCGACGGGTATCGTCAGCATCACAGCCGCGCTGCCGCTGGGCGGCGCCGTCGCTCTGGTGCTCATCAGCATGGTGCTTACCTTCGTCGCAGGACTGTTCCCTGCCGGTATCGCCGCGCGCAAGGATCCCGTCGTTGCACTGAGAAGCGAATGATCTTTTCAAGGCACAGCCGCTTGGCTGTGCCTTGCTTTTTCCTTGAATATACGCACATGCGTATGCGTATATGCGTATATTGTAGCATACTTTTGGAAAATGTAAAGAGATGTTGGAAAGTTTTGATAAAAATGACGCTATGCAAGAGAAAAGTGTAAAATTCATGCGCGAATTTTGTCAAAATTGTCCATGTCATTTTTTTGAAAAAAGTGGTATAATATAAGTATAGAGCGAGCAGCTTACCATGCGGCAAGGAGGTCTTTGATATGTTTGAGATCGGTGCTTTCGTGCTTTACGGCAGCCAGGGCGTGTGTCGCGTCAGCGATATCCGCAGCGAGGATTTCTCGGGCGAAGCCAAGCAATATTATATTCTCACACCCGCGGACGATGCCAAAATGGTCATTTACGTACCGACCGACGCCGCCGCGCTGACGGGTCAGATGCGCCCACTGCTCTCTCCCGACGAACTCAGGCAACTGATCGTTGAGGGCAGCCGCGCCGATGCGCTTGAGTGGATCACCGATCCTCGCAGCCGAAACGAGGCCTTCAAAAACATTCTTTCGGGCGGCGACCGTCGTCTGCTGCTCCGCATGCTGCGCACGCTGCACGAGCAGCGAACAAAGCAGGAAGCAAGCGGCAAAAAGCTGTACGCGGCCGACGAGCAGGCCTATGAACGCGCCCAAAAGCTGTTGCGCGGCGAAATCGCGATCAGCATGAATATAGGTCCCGCCGAAGTGCAGGAATATATCCGCTCGTTGCTACCCGCCGAGAGCTGACCGCCCCCGACAAGCATATTTTCCCAAAGTTTTCACAAAAATCCGTATAACCGCTTGACAAGCCGAAAAAAGTGTGCTATAATGCGTAAGTTGCAGCATGTAACATGACCCATTAGCTCAGGCGGTAGAGCACTTGACTTTTAATCAAGGTGTCCGGGGTTCGATTCCCCGATGGGTCACCAACAAAAGGGCGATCACCTTTGGGTGATCGCTCTTTTGTTCATGAAGCTTGACGGAACGAGCCCCGCAATATGGTGGCTCTCAAGCCGCCATATTGCATTGCGTGCGATACGGTACATAAACGCAAATCGTCTTTTATAGCGCACGCAGGGGTTCGATTCCCATTCCCCACCTTGACAACCCCTCATCTTTATGGTATAATTATCCTGTATTTTTATAACCATATACCGTGCAGAAAGGATATCACCATGAAATTGAACGGAAATGCGTTCCGCGGGAACGCGATCGTAGGCCAATCGGGCGGACCGACCGCCGCCATCAACGCGACGCTTTGCGGCGTCATTCGCGGCATGCTCGCCCTTGCCCCCGAGCACAAGCTTTACGGCATGAGAAACGGCGTGCAGGGTCTTCTGGAGGGTCGTGTCATCGACCTGACCGAGTGCTTTACGCTCGCGGACGGCACGACGCCCGACGAGGACGTGCTGAACGCTTTGGCGCACACACCTGCCGCGGCGCTGGGCTCTTGCCGCAAAAAGCTGCCCGCCGTTGGTGACGCCGCCGGTGAAGAAATTTATGAGAAGATGATCGCCGAGTTCCGTGCGCGCGATATCCGCACGTTTTTCTACATTGGCGGAAACGATTCGATGGACACGGTGGCCAAATTGTCTGCCTATACGCAAAAGGTGGGGTACCCCATGACGGTCATCGGTGTGCCCAAGACCATCGACAACGACCTGGAGGGCACCGACCACACACCCGGGTTCGGCTCGGCTGCCAAATACGTAGCGACGACCTTGCAGGAGATCATGCTTGACTGCGCCGTCTACACCGTGCCCGCCGTCACCATCGTTGAGATCATGGGACGCGACGCCGGCTGGCTGACCGCATCATCTGCCATCGGTCGTGCCGTGGGTGGACTTGTCCCCGACCTCGTTTATCTACCCGAGCGCTCCTTCTCAATGGAGCAATTCATGAGCGATGTCCGCGCGGCGCTGGAGCAACATCCCAACGTCGTCGTTGCCGTGTCCGAGGGCATTCGCTTCTCTGACGGCACGCCCGTGGGCGCATCGGTACAGAGCGGCGGTCAGGCAACCGATGTGTTCGGTCACAGCGCGCTGGCAGGCGCGGGCAAAGCGCTTGAATTTGCCGTCAAGGCCGAGATCGGCTGCAAGGTTCGCTCGGTCGAGCTCAATTTGCCCCAACGCTGCGCAGGACATCTGCTCTCGGCGACCGATATCGAGGAATCGCTGCGCGTCGGCGAGGGTGCCGTCAAGGCAGCGGACGACGGCATCACGGGCGTCATGATGACCATCCGGCGAGAGAGCACCGCGCCTTACGTTTCCACGGTGGGGCATTCGCCCGTAGCGGGCATTGCCAACATGGTGCGCCGCGTGCCCGATGAATTTATCAACGACAAGGGCAACCACGTCACCGACGCGTGTGCCGAATACCTCGCACCGCTCATTGCGGGAGAAACGCCGCCCGCTTACCGCGGCGGTCTGCCCGTCTTCTTTACGTTTGATTGAGAGAAAGGAAATACGATATGAAGATTGCCGTGATCACCGGTGCGTCTTCGGGTATGGGACGCGAATTCGTCACCCAGCTCGACGCCGCAGAACAATTCGACGAGCTTTGGCTCATTGCCCGTCGCCGCGAACGTCTTGAAGAGCTTCAGCCCCTCGTGCGCGCCAAGGTTCGCGCCATTGCACTTGACCTGACCGAAAAAGAAAGCATCACCGCTTACGAAGAACTGCTCAAGGCGGAAAATCCCGAGATCGCGGTGCTGGTCAACGCCTCGGGCTTTGGTCAGTTCACCGCCTTTGCCGACACCGAGCTGGACACGCTCTACGGCATGGTCGAGCTCAACGCCCGCGCGCTCATGGGCATCACCTACGTTTCGCTTCCCTACCTCAAGGAGGGGAGCCGCGTGTATCAGATGGGCTCGCTTTCGTCCTTCCAGCCCGTACCCTGCATCAACGTGTACGGCGCAACCAAGGCCTTCGTGCTGTCCTTCTCGCGTGCCTTGAACGTCGAGTGGAAATCGCGTGGCATCCGCGTCATGGCTGTCTGTCCCTTCTGGGTCAAGACCGAGTTCTTTGACCGCGCCAAAAAGGACGACACCATCTCGTATTACAGCACCATGTACGAGGCCAAAAACGTGGTCAGCCAGGCGCTGCGCGACATGAAACGCGGCAAGGACGTGTCCATTCACGGCAAAGCCGCACAGCTTCAGGTGTTCGCCGTCAAGCTGTTGCCCCACAAGCTGATTATGAAGATCTGGTGCCGTCAGCAAAAGATCAGATAATCACGTTTCCCCAAGCGCCCCAATGACAAAGCAAAGAGGAAATTATGGCTAAGAAAACAACGGATAATGAACAGCTTTCCATCGTCGCCGCCGATGCAAGCGACAACGGAAAATACGATAACAGCAGCATCAAATCGCTCAAAGGTGCCGACCGCGTGCGCAAGCGTCCCGCCGTCATTTTCGGCTCGGACGATCTGGAGGGCTGCAAGCACGCCTTCTTTGAGATCCTTTCCAACTCGGTCGACGGGGCACGCGAGGGCAACGGCAATATCATTACGGTCACGGCATGGCGCGATCACTCCATCACGGTGGACGACCGCGGACGCGGCGTGCCGCTGGGCTTCAACAAGGCCGAGGGACGCTGGAACTGGGACCTCATTTACTGTGAGCTGTACGCCGGCGGTAAATACGACAACAACGACGAGGGCGCGGCCTACGAATACTCGCTCGGTCTGAACGGTCTGGGCGCGTGCGCCACGCAGTATTCCTCCGAGTATATGGAGGTCTACTCCTACGACGGACAAAACGAATATTCCATCCGCTTTGCCAAGGGCGAGGCACAGGGCGAACTCATGACGCGCAAGCTGTCCCCCAAGGAAAAGCGCACGGGCACGGTGCAGCACTGGCTGCCCGATCTGGAGGTGTTCACCGACATCGCCATCCCGCCCGAGCACTTTGAGGAGATCATGCGCCGTCAGTCGATGGTTACGCCCGGCGTTACCTTTGCGCTGCGCGTCGAGCAGGAGGACGGCAGCTTTACCGAGTCGAGCTATCTGTATCCCAACGGCATCTCGGACTATCTGCGCGAGCAGGTGGGTGAGAGCGCGCTGACGGCTCCCGTGCTGTGGCATCTGGAAACGCAGGGCCGCGACCGCGAGGACAAGCCCATGTACAAGCTCAAGGCCGACTTTGCCTTCTGCGTGTCCAACACGACCAAGCTGCTCGAATATTACCATTGCTCGAGCTATCTGGAGCACGGCGGCTCGCCCGACCGCGCCGTCAAGGTCGCCTTTGTTTACGCGCTCGACCGCTACATGAAAAACACGGGCAAGTACAACAAGAACGAGTCCAAGATCACCTTCCAGGATATCTCCGACTGTCTGGCACTCATCATCAACTCGATCTCGACGCTGACCTCATACGAAAACCAGACCAAAAAGGCCATCAACAACGCCTTCATCTACGAGGCAATGACCGCCTTTTTGAAGGAAAAGCTTGAGATCTATTTCATGGAAAATCCCAACGCCGCCGAGATCTTTGCCAATCAGGTGCTGGTCAACAGGCGCTCGCGCGAGAGTGCCGAGAACGCTCGCATCACCATCAAGAAAAAGCTCAGCGGCTCGATGGATATTGCCAACCGCGTCGAGAAATTCGACAACTGCCGCTCCAAGGATCCGAGTGTGCGCGAGCTTTATATCGTCGAGGGTGACTCGGCACGCACCTCGTGCAAGCTGGGACGCGACGCCGAATTTCAGGCCATCATTCCCGTGCGCGGTAAGACGCTCAACTGTATGAAGGCCGACTACGAGCAGATCTTCAAGAGTGACATCATCACCGACCTTTTGCGCGTCATCGGCTGCGGCGTTGAGATCAACAGCAAAAAGGTCAAGACCGACATGGCGGGCTTTGATCTGTCGCTTCTTCGCTGGTCCAAGATCATCATCTGTACCGATGCCGACGAGGACGGCTTCCAGATCCGCACGCTGCTCCTGACGCTGTTCTACCGTCTGCTCCCCACACTCATCCGCGAGAATAAAATCTACATTGCGGAAACACCGCTCTTTGAGATCACGGTCAAGGAAAAGGGCGAGGAAAAGACGTATTTCGCTTACGACGAATTTGAAAAGGCCGAC
>JAZQMI010000101.1:0-3452 GCA_045543375.1 Eubacteriales bacterium
CCTGCGAGTAGCATTCCTCGCACGCCGCCCCAAAGGTCGGTCGATGCCGACGTTGGCCGGTGGGATAACAGATACCGCCGCAGAACCTCGGTGAAGACTGGTCGTTTGTTTTGGGTTTGCATTTGTTTTTACCTCCCGACGGAGGACGCTTGTCCCCCATATTTACCTTCATTGTAGCGCAACGGGCGCGTGCAATTTGTCGAAGCGCGGATAGCACATTGACATTGGGATGATTTTGTGCTATACTGAACGTAGATTTTAGAGAGGAGGGGCGCGTATGCAAGAAAAACGACCGTTGATCGTCTGCTTGACGGGACACCGCCGCATACCCACGGAGCATGCGATTTTGCTTCCGTCACTCTTGGAAAAGGAGATGCGCGCGCTGATTGAACGGGGCGCGGTTGAATTTCGCGCAGGCGGCGCTGTTGGCTACGATATGGTCGCAACGCTCAAGATCCTCGAGCTAAAAGAGGAACTGCCCCAGATCAAGCTGAGACTGTGCTTGCCCTGCCGTGACCAAGCCAAGGGCTGGGACGAGGTCGGACGCCGCGCGTACAACTACATTCTCGCTCGCGCGGACGAGATCAGCTATACCTCGGAGTGGTACACTCCGACCTGCATGCTCGACCGCGACCGCCAGCTGGTGGAGGGAAGCGATATTTGCCTTGCTTATTGTACGCAAAACCGCGGAGGCTCGTTTTATACCTGCACCTACGCCCTCAAGCGCGATCTGGAGCTGATTAATCTGGCCGATCAACTGCCAAAATTGAAATAAAAAAAGAAACGCCCATGAAACGGAAAAACCGTTGCATTGGCGTTTCTCTTGTTTTTTATGCCGATACGCTTATTCTGCCAGCTCGCCGTACTGCTCGCGCTCGCGGAAGAGCAACGAGATGCACCAAACGCCCGCCAGGGCGATGACGGTGTAGATGATACGGCTGATGAGGGCGCTCTGCCCACCGCAGATCCAAGCGACGATATCAAACTGGAAAAGGCCGATGCTGCCCCAGTTGAGCGCGCCGACAATGGTAAGGATCAGCGCAATACGATCCAAAATCATGACTGTGACCATATTCCTTTCTTTGGGTCTTGCTTGAAACGGCGCGCTTCGCTCGCGGCAAAACACTCCGTCAAGGACAGTATGCGCAAAAGGCGGGGAAAGTATGCGTTGTAATTTTTTTTTGAATGATAAAAACATCCGCACATCGGTTGTGCGGATGTTTGATTTGTATGCAATTTACGCCTTTCTCTTCTCCAGGCAGAACGCCAGAGCGGCGTCAGCGGCAGATGCGGCGTCGTCGGTATAGCAGTCAGCACCGATGCTGTCGCAGAAAGCCTTGGATACGGGAGCGCCACCGACCATGACCTTGACGTTCAGGCCGCGAGCCTTGACCTCGTCGACCACGTTCTTCATCTCGCCCATGGTGGTGGTCAAGAGAGCCGAGCAGCAGATGACGTCAGCGTTCAGCTCCTCAGCCGCATTGACGAACGCCTCAGCGGATACGTCAACGCCCAGATCGTGAACCGTCAAACCCTTGCTCTCCAGCATCATCTTAACCAGATTCTTGCCGATGTCGTGCAAATCCCCCTTGACCGTGCCGACGACGGCAACGCCGTTGGCTTCCACGCCATCGCGGAGCAATGCTTCTTTTAGCTCAGCCATGCCTTGATTCATGGCACGTGCGGCGATTAGCACCTCGGGAACGTAAACCTCGCCCGCCTTGAACTGCTCACCAATGACAGCCATACCTGCGAGCAGACCGTCGTTCATGATGGCCTTGGGATCGATGCCATCTTCCAGCGCCTGACGAACCAGCGCTACGACCTGCTTTGCGCGACCTTCCTGCAGAAGATTGCTGATATCTTCCAAAATAGACATATGCATTTCCTTTCTCGCCCGTGGGCGTCGGCTTTTGCCGAATAAATGTTTTGTATATAAATTTTTTGATTTTACTTGCAATTATGCGCGGGATTTGTTATACTTTTGATAACTTGAGTGAAAGGGAGAGTACCCATGAACGTCACCATTATCATTAAGCACCAAAGCGGCGAAACACGCCTTACATATACAACTCCCGTGCGATTGTCGCAGGCACTCCTTGACGCGGGGCTTGCGCAATCCCACCCCTGCGGCGGTCACGGAACGTGCGGCAAATGCACCGTTCGTGTGACGGGCGAGCTTTCGCCCATGAGCGAAACCGAGCGCCGCGCGCTGACGAGCGCAGGTCATGGGACGGACGGCGAGGTTCGCTTGTCCTGCTTGACCGATGCCATCGGGGACGTTACGCTTTATTATAACACAACAAAGCCGTCCTTGCAAGGGCTTTTGGCAGGTTTTTCAAGGGATTTTTTGCTTGATCCGCCCCGAATGGGAAATGGCATCGGCATGGCGGTCGATATTGGCACGACGACGGTCGCCGCCTATCTGTACGATCTGAAAAGCGGCGAGAGGATCGCCGACCGCTGTGTGGAAAATCCCCAAAAGGCACACGGCGCGGACGTCATCTCGCGCATTGGATATGCCTTGACGGGCGGTGGTGAGCAGTTGAGCAGTGAGATGCAAGATTGCCTGTTGGCACTTGCCCAAGAGCTGAGTGCCGAGGCAGGCGTGGACCTGCCCGAAACGACGGTCGTGGTGGGCAATACCGCCATGCTGCATTTGCTGACGAATACCGATCCGTCTCCCCTGGCGGCGGCTCCCTTTGTCATTAAGCGCGCCTTTGGCGAGTGGGAGAATGATCGATACTACCCGCGTTGCATTTCCGCCTACGTGGGCGCGGATATGACGGCCGCGATCTTAGATAGCGGCATGTGTCAAAACTCCGACCAAACGGCCCTGCTGCTCGACGTTGGCACCAACGGTGAAATGGCCCTGTGGAACGGTGGCAAACTGCTTTGCTGCTCGACGGCGGCAGGCCCCGCCTTTGAGGGCGCGGGCATTTCCTGCGGCTCGCTGGCTGTTCCGGGTGCGATCTGCCGCGTGAGCGTCCAAGACGGTAAAATGAACTATGAAACGATCGACGACAAGCCTGCCACGGGTCTTTGCGGCACGGGGTTGATCGACGCGGTCGCGGCTTTGCTCGAGCTGGGCGTTTTGGAGGATAGCGGATTTATGGAGGACGACGCGCCGCTGGGGGAGAGTGGCCTTTCGCTGACGCGCGCCGATATTCGCCAGGTTCAGCTAGCCAAGGCGGCTATTCGCGCGGGCATTGACACGCTGTTGTACGAGGCGGGGATCGCCTACGAACAACTGGATGCCGTCTATTTAGCGGGTGGCTTTGGCTCGTATCTGCATCCCGATACCTGCGCGGCGATCGGCATGATCCCTCGCGAGCTGATCGGAAAGATCAAGGTGCTGGGCAACGCCGCAGGGCAGGGCGCATCTCTGATGTTGCTCTCAAAAGCGGAGTTGACTGCGGCCGAGGAGATTGCACGATGCGCGCAGACGATCG
>JAZQMI010000102.1:0-6484 GCA_045543375.1 Eubacteriales bacterium
GTGTCCAATCCGCGCTTTCTTTACACGGCACTCGACCGTTTCTCGACCTCCGATACCAAGGCGTCTTTTGTGCGTTGCGGCGTACCGCTCAAGACCGAGCGGGGAAGACGCGTTTTCCCCGTGTCCGATAAGGCCGCCGACATCGTCGCAGCCATGGCCGACGCTTGTCGCCGCGCGGGCGTTCGCGTCGTTTACGAGCGTGTCAGATCGCTGTTTTTGCGTGATGGCAAGCTGTGCGGCGTGGTGACCGACGGCGGCGAGCGCGAAGCGGACGCGGTCATTGTTTGCACGGGTGGAAAGTCCTACCCGCTGACCGGTTCGGACGGTGACGGCTACATCTTGGCCAAGCAGGCAGGGCACACCGTGACCCCCTTGAC
The DNA here is from genome assembly GCA_045543375.1 of Eubacteriales bacterium. GTDB lineage: Bacteria > Bacillota > Clostridia > Oscillospirales > CAG-272 > SIG644. The sequence continues at coordinate 378 of JAZQMI010000102.1, forward strand.
GCCCTCACTTGTTCCCATGACGGCAAAGGGTAGCCTGTGCCCCGAGCTTCAAGGCTTGTCGCTCAAAAACGTGCAGCTTTCCATCATTGCTTGTGCGAGCGGAAAGACGGTATTTGAGGATTTCGGCGAGATGATGTTCACCCACTTCGGACTGACGGGTCCGTTGGTGCTCTCGGCATCGGCGCATCTGCCCGACATCGCACCGGGGAAATACGAGGCCCGTATCGATCTCAAGCCCGCGCTCGACGAAAAAACGCTGGACGCACGCGTGCTGTCCGATTTTGAAAAATATCGCAACAAGGATTTCGCCAACGCGCTGGGCGACCTGCTGCCCCAGAAGATGATCCCCGTCGTCGTGCGCGAGAGCGGTATCGACCCTCATACCAAGGTCAATGCGATCACGCGCGAGCAGAGAAAGACGCTGGTCGCTCTGCTCAAGGGGCTGCGCATTGCGCTGACCGGCTTCCGTCCCATTGAAGAGGCCATCGTCACGCGAGGCGGTGTCAGCGTCCGCGAGATCAATCCCAAAACCATGCAATCCAAGTGCCTTGACGGCTTGTTTTTTGCCGGCGAGGTGCTCGATCTTGACGCCTATACGGGCGGCTATAATCTGCAGATCGCCTTTTCCACCGCCTACGTGGCAGGGGAGAGCGCGGCCTTTTACGAAAAGGAGAATACGCCATGATCAAAATTGCCATCGACGGACCGAGCGGTGCAGGTAAAAGCACCGTAGCCAAGGCCTTGGCCGCCCAAATGGGCATTGTTTACGTGGATACGGGCGCACTGTATCGCACGGTCGGTTACGCCGTCGTCACGGCAGGCATCTCGACCAAGGACGCGCCTGCCGTTGAGGCACTTCTGCCGTCCGTCAAGGTTGACGTGAAATATGAAAACGGTACGCAATGCGTCTATCTCAACGGTGAAAATCTGGGCGACAAGATCCGCCGCCCCGAGATATCCATGGCTGCATCCGACGTGTCGGCCATTCCTGCCGTTCGCGCATTTTTGCTTGATACGCAAAGAGATATTGCCAATCGAAACAGCGTCGTTATGGACGGTCGCGACATTGGAACGGTCATTTTGCCCGACGCCGACGTCAAGATCTTCATGGTCGCCTCGCCCGAGGCGCGCGCCGAGCGCAGAACCAAAGAGCTTGCAGAGAAGGGCATTACCGCCGACTACGAGGACGTACTGCGTGAGATGAAGGAGCGCGACGCGCAGGACAGCGGTCGTGCCATCGCCCCCGCCATTCCCGCCCCCGACGCCGTGCATCTGGATAATTCGGGCATGACGGTGGAGCAATCGGTCGAGGCAGTCATTGCCATCATTGAGCAAAAAACGGGCGGTTGCGGCGCATGAAGCAGACGAAACCGACCGAAGGAATTTCGGTGCATCAGGGTGAGACGACGCTGTACAGTCGACTCCATCATGCGTTTGCGCGCTTTGTGCTGTGGCTGTTCCGCGTGCGCGTTCGCTATCCCGAGCGCGAGCCCGGCGAGGACGTGACCTATCTCCTTTGCTCCAATCACATTTCGGCTCTCGATCCCGTGCTGATTGCGGCGGCCGTTACGCACCGCCAGCCCCATTTTATGTCCAAAAAGGAGCTGTTCCGCATTCCGCTTTTGCGGGGACTTCTGCGCACGTTGGGCGCTTATCCCGTCGACCGTACAGGCGACGTCGGTGCCATCAAGACCTCGCTCTCGCTCTTGGAGCAGGGCAACTGTGTCGGCATGTTTCCGCAGGGAACGCGCTGTAAGGGCAAAACGCCGCGTGAGGCGGCTGATAAGGTCAAAAACGGCGCGGGGCTGCTGTGTGACAAAACGCACGTGAGCGTGCTGCCTGTCTGCCTGAAGACCAAGAACGACCGCCTGCACATTTTCCGCCGCGTCGAGCTGATCTTCGGTGACCTCGTTTCCTACGACGAATTGTCCCGCCGCGCACCCGACGAGGTGTCGGCCGATACGACGGCGCACGGTCGACAGGCCGAATACGCCCGCATCTCACACGCTGTATTTGAACGCATCTGCATGCTGTATGAGGAGGCAGAACGACATGAATGACCGAACCGTTACGCTGGCACAGCACGCAGGCTTTTGCTTTGGTGTCCGTCGGGCGACCGACGCGCTGGAAAAGCTGCTTGACGAGCGCCGCGAGGGCGAACGTATCGTGACGCTTGGCGAGCTGATCCATAACGAGATTTACAACGCCCGTATGGCAGCCCGCGGTGTCCGGACGGTCGAGCCGGAGGAGATCCCCGCGCTCGTCGCATCGGCGACCGAGCAAAGTCCCGTCACCTTGCTGGTGCGCGCCCACGGCATTCCGCGCGACGTGGCACGAGCACTGGCAGACGGCGCGGCAAAAAATCCGCATTTTTGCTATCGGGATTGTACCTGTCCTTTTGTTACGCGCATTCACGATATCGTGGCAAAGCACAATGCAACGGACAGCCAACTTTGGGTATTCGGCACGCACGATCATCCCGAGGTCGTGGGCATTGTCAGTTGCTTTGACGGTGAGAGCCACGTATTCGCCTCGCTGGACGAATTGAAAGCGAAAATGGCGAGCGGTGAAGTGACAGACGCTTGTAAGAAAATGCCAATAGTCGTAGAGCAAACAACGTTCTTTTTGGCCGAATGGACGAAATGTCAACAATTTCTCAAAAAGGTATGTACAAATGCCCAAATTTTTGATACAATATGTAATGTTACGGAATTGCGCCAAACCGAGGCAAAATCCATGGCGCGCGAGAGCGATCTGATGGTCGTCGTCGGAGGTAAGCACAGCTCGAATACGAGAAAGCTTGCCGAGGTCTGTCGGTCGGAAGGGGCACGAACGCTGCTTGTGGAGGACGCCGCTGAGCTTGTGTCGCAGCTTCCGGAGCAAGCCTGCCAGCGAGTAGGCATCGTCGCCGGTGCATCGACGCCGAGCGACACAATACAGGAGGTATATAAAACCATGAGCGAACTCGAAAATTTTGAAACACTGCTGAAGGAATCCTTCAAGACTTTAAATACAGGAGACGTAGTTACCGGCGTTGTTGAGCACGTCAGCGATACCGAGATCCAGCTTGATCTGGGCACGGGCGTGACGGGATACATCAAGGCTGAGCAGATCACCGATGACACGTCGGTCAAGCTGACCAACCTGTACAAGAAGGGCGACGAGATTGAGGCATTCGTTATCCGCGTCAGCGACATCGAGGGTGTCGCTGAGCTGTCCAAGAAGAGAGTTGATTCCGACAAGAACTGGCTCAACATTGTTGCTGCCGCTGAGAACCACGACGTGCTGACCGGTAAGGTCGTTGAGGCCGTCAAGGGCGGTATTCTCGTCCTTGTTGATGCCAACCGTATCTTCGTTCCCGGCTCGCAGACCGGCGTTCCGAAGGATGGCGATCTGGCTGCTATGGTCGGTGAGGAGGTCCAGCTTCGCATTCTGGAGATTAAGCCCGGCAAGAAGGCCATCGGCTCTATCCGCTCCGTGCTGCGCGACGCTCGCCGCGCACAGGAGGCTGAGTTCTGGGCTTCCATCGAGGAGGGCAAGACCTACACGGGTACCGTCAAGAGCATGACCTCTTACGGCGCATTCGTTGACCTGGGTGGCGTGGACGGTATGGTACACGCATCCGAGCTGTCCTGGAAGCACATCAAGTCCCCTGCAGAGGTCGTTGCCATCGGCGACGTCATCACCGTCTTTGTCAAGAGCTTCGACGCCGAGAAGCGCCGCATCTCGCTTGGCTACAAGACCGAGGAGACCAACCCCTGGAACATCTTTACCGCACAGTACGCTGTCGGTGACGTAGCTACCGTGAAGATCGTCAATCTGATGCCCTTCGGCGCATTTGCCGAGATCGTTGACGGTGTTGACGGCCTGATCCACATCTCGCAGATCGCCCAGACCCGCATCGCAAAGCCCGCAGACGTGCTTGAGGTCGGTCAGACGGTCGATGCTCGCATCCTTGAGATCGATAACGAGAAGCAGAAGGTCAGCCTGTCCATCCGCGCACTGCTTGACGAGGCTCAGGCAGAGGCTGAGGCTATGCCCGAGGACTATACCGAGGAGGCTCCCGCAGAGGAGACCGCTGAGGTTGAGGCTCCCGTCGAGGAATAATTCCAAAATCAATCAAAAAACGGAGCAGGGTATTGACACCCCGCTCCGTTTTCTGTATAATGATGCTATATGACCTTGCAAAGGAGAATTTGCCCCGATGACCCCCGATTACAGTCGCACCAGACGAGCGTGTTATTTCAGCTATATTGCCGCAGCACCCATCTTTTGTCTGCCGGCTATGCTGTTTGTCACCTTTCAGCAAATGTACGATATCCCCTATACGCTGCTCGGTGCCCTGGTGGCACTCAATTTCTGCACACAACTGGGTGTCGATCTGCTGTTTTCCTTCTTTCCGCAGCACTTTAACGTTAAACTGACCATCCGCACTATGCCCTTGTTGACCTCGCTGGGACTTTTGATCTATGCGCTCATTCCCACTTTGTGGCCGTCGCATGCTTACGCGGGGCTGCTCGCCGGAACGCTGCTGTTCTCGATTGCGTCCGGTCTGGGGGAGGCACTTATCAGCCCGACCATCGCCGCGTTGCCGTCCGACAATCCCGATCGGGATATGAGCAAGCTGCACTCGCTGTACGGCTGGGGCGTGTTTGGTAGCGTCGTGGTCACGACCGCCTTTTTCTACCTGTTTGGCACGCAGCACTGGATGTATCTGACCTTGCTGTTCGCCATTCTTCCGCTGATTTCGTCCTTGTTGTACTGCATCTCGCCCATCCCTGAACTGGGCAGTTCGCACGGCAGCGAGGCATCTGCCGTTACCAAACGCCGTCGCGTGGGCATTTTGCTATGCGTGTGTTGTATTTTTCTTGGCAGCGCCGCCGAAAACACCATGACCAACTGGATCTCAAGCTATATGGAGATCTCGCTCGGCATTCCCAAGACCTTTTGCGATATCGTGGGGCTTGCACTGTTCGCCTTGCTGCTGGCCGGTGTCCGCTCGGTCTACGCCAAGTGGGGCAAAAGCATCTGGCGCGTGATGATGTTTGGCATGATCGGCGCCGCCGTGTGCTATTTCGTAGCCGGTGTCACCCCCAACGCTGGTGTGGCGCTCGCGGCCTGCGTGCTGACGGGCTGCTGCACCTCGATGCTCTGGCCGGGTACGCTCATTTTGATGGAAGAAAATATGCCGCGCCTGGGCGTTGCCGCTTACGCACTCATGGCGGCGGGCGGTGATTTCGGTGCGTCGGTCGCGCCGGCGCTGATGGGCGTCATTACGGACGCGGTCAAGGCAAGCGACTGGGGACTGCATATGACGCAAACGCTGGGACTTGCCTCGTCCGATCAGCTTGGCATGAAGGTCGGAATGCTCGCGTCGGTCGTCTTTCCCGTGCTCGGCGCGGGACTGCTGCTCATCATGCGACGATATTTCAAGCAAAAAACAGAATGATCAGAACCCGCCGCTTTCGCGGCGGGTTTTACGATTGTGTGAACGTTTTGTGAAAAAACTTGACATTTTTGTATTTTTCGTTTATAATTATCATGTTAAATTGTATCCGCATGACATGAAAAAGCGGTGCAGAAAGAGGGTGAATTTTCATGGATCATCAGTCCCAAAAGACGGTGAAAAAGAAGAAACCGTGGCGCAGAGCGCGTCATCGCGTTTACCGCATCCTGCTCGAATGGGCGGTGTTCATATATACCAAATTGGCCTACCGCATTCGCGTGAAGAAATTCAAGCGAGCCAAAAAGGAGCAGTTTTTCGTGCTGATGAACCATCAGACCGCCTTTGACCAGTTTTTCGTTGAAATGGCCTTTTTCCCAACGCCCGTCTACTACGTGGCGTCCGAGGACCTGTTCTCTAAGGGTTGGCTGTCGCGTATTATTGAGCACGTTGCCGCGCCTATCCCGATCAAAAAATCGGTGACGGATATGAAGGCGGTCAAGACCTGCGTGCGCGTGGCGCGCGAGGGCGGTACCATTGCCATTGCCCCCGAGGGCAACCGCACGTTCAGCGGCGTGACCGAAAGCGTCAAGCCCTCCATCGTGGGTCTGATTCGCCTTTTACGCCTGCCCGTGGCAATCTTCCGTATCGAGGAAGTCGGATC
>JAZQMI010000103.1:0-13936 GCA_045543375.1 Eubacteriales bacterium
GTGAGCTGCCCATCGGTGGACTTTCCTCCTCGGCGGCGGTTATCATTACTTATTTGTCGGCGCCTTGTGCCATGAACGGTATCACGCTGACGCCGCAGGAGCTCATCACCATTTCCAAGGAGGCGGAGAACCAGTACGTGGGCGTGTCCTGCGGCAAGCTGGATCAGAGCTGCGAGGTTTATTGCCGAAAAGAAAGCTTGCTTTATATGGATCTGAAGGACGACAGCTACGAGCTGATCCCGCAAAGTCCCAATATGAAGCCCTACAAGATCGCGATTTTCTTCTCGGGACTTGAACGTTCTCTGGCCGGATCGGCCTTCAACATGAGAGTGGACGAGTGCCGCAGTGCTGCGTATGCGCTGAAAGCGTATGCGGGCATGGAGTACGGCAAATTTGAAGAGACCAACCTTCGTGACGTTCCGCGCGAGGTGTACGAACAATACAAGGACAAGCTGCCCGAAAACTGGCGCAAGCGAGCCGAGCACTGGTATACCGAGTTTGACCGTGTCAAGGCGGGCGCCGAGGCCTGGAGAAGGGGAGATATCGAGGAGTTCGGACGCCTTTCGTTTGAGAGCGGTCGTTCTTCCATTTATAACTGGGAGACCGGCTCGCCCGAACTCAAAAAGCTGTACGAGATCATGACCGAAACCGAAGGCATTTACGGCGGACGTTTTTCGGGCGCGGGCTTTAAAGGCTGCTGCATGGCGTCGATCGATCCTGCCTATGAGCAGTCGATCACCGAGCGCGTCACGCGTGAATATCTGAAGGCTTTCCCGCATCTTGAGGGCAAGTATTCGGTTCATATCTGCGAAACGGCCGATGGCGTCAAACTGTGAGGACGTATGAATATTGATTATGTCAAGAGACGCACATGGGCCGAGATCGACCTGGACGCGCTCGAATATAACGCATCTCTACTTCGTTCGCAGCTCGCGCAGGGGACAAAGCTATGCTGTGTGATCAAGGCGAATGCTTACGGTCACGGTGCGCCCGCAGTTGCGCGGCTGTACGAGCAGATGGGCGTAGATTTTCTGGCGGTTTCCAACATTGAGGAAGCGTTGCAGCTACGCCATGCCAGCGTCAGCTTGCCGATCTTGATCCTCGGCTATACACCGGCGCCTTGCGTGGAGCTGTTGGCCGAGCACGCGCTGACGCAGTGCGTGTATTCTTTTGAATACGCCGAGCTGCTGTCACAGTGTGCGCAACGTGCGGGTGTCGAGTTCGATGTTCATATCAAACTGGACACGGGCATGGGACGTATTGGCTTGCGCTACCGCGGCGATGGTTCTGATGAAAAAACGCTTGACGATATCGAACGCATCGGCGTCTTACCCGCGCTTGGCGTCAAGGGAATATTTACCCATTTCGCATCGGCGGACGAGGGCGAGGGCGGCGAAGAGTTTTCAAACCGTCAGCACGCGCTGTTTTGTGAGGCGATCGAACGCCTTGAGGCGCGCGGTGTACATTTTGCATGTGCGCATTGTGCCAACAGTGCTGCGCTATGCGATTACGCGAATACGCACATGGACATGGTGCGTGCGGGCATCGTTCTTTATGGGCTGTTGCCCTCGCAGGAGCTGCGAAACGGTCTGCCTTTGCGACCTGCCATGACGCTCAAGTCGGTCATCTCGCACGTCAAGACGGTATCTGCGGGAGAAACGATCAGCTACGGACGGACGTTCGTTGCAGAGCGTGATATGAAGATCGCGACGGTTCCGATCGGCTACGCCGACGGATATCTGCGCTCCGGTGCCAAGGGCGGTGCGGCCTTGCTCGTTCGCGGCAGGCTGTGTCCCGTGGTCGGGCGCATTTGTATGGATCAGCTCATGATCGACGTCAGCGAGTTGCCCACCGTGTGTATGGGCGACGAGGTGACGGTATTCGGTCAGACGCCGGCTCTGACGGCACAACGGTTGGCCGAACTCAATGATACCATCGCGTATGAAATTCTTTGCGCTGTCGGCGTTCGCGTGCCGCGCGTCTATTTGCGTGAGGGGCGCGTCGTGCATATTGAGGATCACTTATTACCGTAATCATCGTAATAAAGGAAGTAAAACGTATGAAATGCTTGATATTGGCGGCAGGATACGCCACGCGGCTGTATCCCCTGACCGAAAATTTCCCCAAGCCCTTGCTCAAAGTTCAGGGCAAGGCCATTCTCGACCACCTGATCGACGACATCGACGCCATGGGCGCGGTGGACGAGTACGTGGTCATTTCCAACCATAAGTTTGCCCATCATTTTGAAGCGTGGGCTAAGGACAAAGCACAACGGATCACCGTCGTTGACGACGGAACGAGCACCAACGAAACGCGTCTTGGTGCCGTGCGCGACATTCAGTTTGCCATCGATACGCTGGGGCTTGACGACGAAATGCTGGTCATCGCAGGCGACAACCTGCTTGATTTCAGCCTGACCAAATTTATCGCTTACGCGCAGGACAAAAAGACCTCCTGCATCATGCGCTATTTTGAAGAGAGCGAGCAAAAGCTGCATAAGTGCGGCGTAGTCGAGATCGACGAAAACGATCTGATCCTCGGTATGGAGGAAAAGCCTGCCGAGCCCCGATCGCATTGGTGCTGCCCGCCCTTCTATTTCTATACCAAAGACGATGCGCGACTGGTTAAGGTTGGCATTGAGCGCGGCTGCGGCGTAGACGCACCGGGCAGCTACATTGCATGGCTTGCCGGCGAGGTGTCTGTGCACGCCATGGAAATGCCGGGCAGCCGTTACGATATTGGCAATCTGGAAAGCTACGAAAAGGTGCAAAAGGAGTACGGAGGCATCACCAAATGAGCATCGAGCAGGTGCATCATATTGCCATCATCTGCTCCGAAAAAGAGAGCATGCTGCGCTTTTACGTGCAGGGGCTTGGCTTCGAGGTGACGCGCAGTCACGTGCGCCCCGAGCATCACGACGAGATCGTTATGCTCCAAGGGCACGGCGTTGTGCTTGAAGTGTTTATTGACGCATCGCACCCGCCCCGCGTGACAGGTCCTGAAGCGCTCGGCTTGCGCCATTTGGCCTTTTTGGTTGATGACGTGGAGACCATCGCCGCGCACATGAAAAATTGCGGATTTTCGCCGGAGCCCATTCGCACGGACAGCTTTGACGGCAGAAAAATGACCTTTGTCAAAGACCCGGACGGGCTTCCCATTGAATTACATGAATAAGGAGAAAACTATGCTGACTCCCAATGTTGATCTGAAAAACAAGACTGTTCTCGTGACCGGTGCAGCCGGTTTTATCGGTGCCAATCTGGTCAAGGTGCTGCTCAAGACCGAGCCCGGTATCCGCATCATCGGCGTGGACAACATGAACGATTATTACGACGTGTCCATCAAGGATTACCGTCTTGCCGAGATCGAGGCGCTTGCCAAGGAATGTAAGGGATCGTTTACCTTTATCAAGGGCAACATTGCCGACCGCGCGCTGATCGACAAGCTGTTCGACGAATACCACCCTGCCGTGGTCGTCAATCTGGCGGCGCAGGCGGGCGTGCGCTATTCCATCACCAACCCCGACGTGTATATTGAGGCCAATATCATCGGCTTTTACAATATTCTCGAGGCTTGCCGTCGTTGTCCCGTAGAGCATCTGGTATACGCCTCGTCCTCGTCCGTTTACGGTTCCAACAAAAAGGTGCCTTACTCGACCGACGACAAGGTGGACAACCCCGTCAGCCTTTATGCGGCGACCAAAAAGTCCAACGAGCTCATGGCACACGCCTATTCCAAGCTGTATAATATTCCCTCGACGGGACTTCGCTTCTTTACCGTGTACGGCCCCGCGGGGCGCCCCGACATGGCGTATTTCGGCTTCACCAATAAGCTGCTCAAGGGCGAGACCATTCAGATCTTCAACTTTGGCAACTGCAAGCGCGACTTCACCTACGTGGACGATATCGTGACTGGTGTCAAGCACGTCATGCAGAACGCACCCGAAAAGGTGACGGGTGAGGACGGACTTCCCGTGCCGCCTTACCGTGTGTATAACATCGGTAACAGCAGCCCCGAAAATCTGCTTGATTTCGTCGATATTTTGCAGCAGGAGTTGATCCGCGCCGGCGTACTGCCCGAGGATTACGATTTTGAAGCCCACAAGCAGCTCGTGCCCATGCAGCCCGGTGACGTGCCCGTCACCTATGCCGATACCTCGGCACTGGAGCGCGACTTCGGCTTCAAGCCCTCGACCTCGCTTCGCCAAGGACTTCGCGCCTTTGCCGAGTGGTATAAAGAATTTTACCGCGTTTGATCGCAAACGGGGCGTTGACTGCCCCCGAAAAATGAAAAGTAAATATTTGCAAAAACAGTTGCCATGGAGAAGCACTCGTAGGGACTGCGCAAGCAATATCATAGAAGGTATGTAGGCGGGCAGAGATGCGTAAATATATACCGTTCGTTTCATAATTATCAAAGGAGAAAAGTATGAAAATTGCAGTTGCAGGAACCGGCTACGTAGGGCTCTCCATGGCCATTCTTTTGTCGGTACACCACGAGGTGACGGCCGTGGATATCGTCGAGGCGAAGGTCGATATGATCAACGCCCGTCAATCGCCGATCGTCGATCAGGAAATTGAACAGTATTTGCGTGAAAAGCAGCTTCATCTGACGGCTACGACCGACGCATCCTCCGCTTACCGTGATGCGGAGTTTGTCATTATCTCGACCCCCACCAATTACGACCCCAACAAAAACTATTTTGATACGAGCAGTGTCGAGAGTGTGATCGAGCAGGTTATTGCGGTCAACCCCGACGCGGTCATGATCGTCAAAAGCACCGTTCCCGTTGGATTTACCGAGCAGGTACGGGCAAAATATCGCTGTGACAACATTCTGTTCAGCCCCGAGTTTTTACGCGAGGGAAAAGCATTGTACGACAATCTTTATCCCAGTCGCATCATTGTTGGTGTGCCCGTGGGCAATCGCCGACTGGAAAAAGCCGCTGAAACATTTGCTTCATTGCTCGTCGAGGGGGCACTCAAGGAGGACGTCGCCGTCCGCTTTATGAACCCGACCGAGGCCGAGGCGGTCAAGCTGTTTGCTAACACCTATCTGGCGCTTCGCGTGTCCTTCTTTAACGAGCTGGACACCTACGCCGCCGTTCGAGGGCTTGATACCAAAGCCATCATTGAGGGCGTGGGGCTTGATCCCCGTATTGGAACTCATTATAATAACCCCAGCTTTGGCTATGGCGGCTACTGCCTGCCCAAGGATACCAAGCAGTTGCTGGCCAACTACAACAACGTGCCGCAGAATATCATCTCGGCCATCGTAGCAGCCAACGGCACGCGCAAGGATTTCATTGCCGATCAGATCATTGCCAAAAAGCCCAAAATCGTGGGCGTTTACCGTTTAACCATGAAGGCGGGGAGCGACAATTTCCGTCAAAGCTCGATTCAGGGCGTCATGAAACGCATCAAGGCCAAGGGTATCGAGGTGGTCATTTACGAGCCGACCATGAAGGAAAACGCATTTTTCAACAGTCGCGTGATCCGCGATCTGAATGAATTTAAGACTGTCAGCGATGTTATTCTGGCCAACCGTTTTCATGAGGACATTGCCGACGTGCTCGACAAGGTCTATACACGCGATCTGTATTTCAGAGATTAAAGCAACAGCCCCTTCGGGTTTACCGAAGGGGCTGCTTATCTTTATTATAATTCAACCACGATATAGATCGGATTGTGATCCGAAATATAGGGCGTGCCCGGGGCAGGGGTGTCCTCGTAGCGGACGGACTCGAGCACGGGCGTGTCGGCATCGGTGAAGATGTAGTCGATCTTCCAGGGCTCGGCCTCGCGACCGTAGTTGTGAAAGGTGCCGCCAAGCGATGCCGTCGTGTCCACGATGGCACGCGACGAGCAGTTGGTGATCATGGCGATCTCGGGCGTGTCGGGCTTGGCGTTGAAATCGCCCGTCAGGAAAAACTTTTTGTCGTGCGAGGTGAGATCCTGCATGATCTGCGTCGAGGCGAGCTGACGCGAGATGGAACCGATGTGGTCGGTGTGCACGTTATACACGTAAAAGGGCGCAGCAACGTCGCGGTGCTTGAGCAGCGCCTTGACGTATTCGCGCGGGCAATGGCTCTGGTCGCTGCCGTCGTAGCGCGAACCGAACACGTGCGGCGTAGTGGACAGCATGATGGTGTCGCACGACATAAGCGCCATGTCGCTTTTGCGGAAGGCGATCAGCGAGGTTTCGTCCGAATAATCGGCGGCACGACCGACACCAACCATATAGTAATCGGGGAAGGTTTCGACCAGCCACTCGCGCATGGTCGGCGTGATCTCCTGAAAGCCGATGACGTCGGCCTTTTGCTCGTTCAAAAACGCAATGATGCGCGCTTTGCGGTGCGAGAAATGGTTGTCGCCGTCGTTGGCCTGATCCATTCTCATGTTAAAGGACATAATTTTCAGCTTGGTGCTCATGGTATTTCCTCGCTTTTCATGGGTTTTTCAATATTGTAGCACGGATGTATACGGATGTCAAGGGTGCCGAATGCGCTTGAAAATCTTTTTTCGTCAAGTGTTGACAAAATAAACAAAGCGTGCTACAATAAAATTACCAAGTTTGTTTGGTTCGCGCTATTTTATGATCTATTTATATAAAGGAGAAGGACTATGGACGAAAAAAGAGTTGCGATGCAAGAAAATTTAGAAGAGTTTGAAAAGAAATTCTGGTTGTTTTTCATTGGCCTTTGCGGTTTTGCCTTGAGCATTGTCGTCAATGCCTTTGGCTCGATCGGGTGGGGATCTGCTTGCATGCTTATTATGGTGGCCACCTGGTGCGCACCTCTCGTTGTGAAATATTGGTTTTCCGGTTGGGCCGCGCTGTTTGACTTCCAACTTGTTCGCTACGAGATCTACAGTGACGGCACGAAACGAGACGTGACTACGTTTGGAGAAACGCTGATCGGACCTTTTATGAAGTGCATGGTTGCTGTGCTTGTCGCGCTGGCCGCAACCGTCATCGTTCCCATGGAAATGATCGTCAGACTGATGAACCATATCAGATTTGAAAAGGTACTGGGCGAAGAAAAGGGAAAAATGAATGAATCTCCCCGCAGACAGGCGCTCATGTGCGGTGCTGTGCTGCTTGCCATGATCGTTCTCGGAACAACGGGAACCATCGTGTCCAATATCCGCGAGAATACGTCGGATATCAGCAAGAACGAGGTTGTCGAGCTGATCGAAACGCTTGAGCAAAAGGCAACGTCGTACACCATCAACGAGTACTACAATTATCACTCCGAATCCAACAGAACGCTTGCCAAGGTGACCGTGGTTGGCGATACCGTAACCTTTGACGCATACGATGAGCTGAGCTGGACGCACCGTATCGACAGTGGAAATTACGATCAGTATACACTCCCTCGGGGTACATACACCTACAAAAACGGTGCGTGGGTAGACGTTGACGAGCAGCTTGTCATTTCGCTGAACAAGTTTACGCTTCATCTGGCATTTGATTTTGAGGCGATGAAGCAAGACCCCAAGGGCATCGTTGTCAATTGTCAAAAGGGACAGGGCGGCCGTGTTGACCAAGAGCAGCACGACTATTACGAGGTCATACCCAAAAAGAACTCCAAAAAATTCACCTTTGACCACCTTTACATAGACGAAGATTTTGACTATGTTGAATGGCAGGAGAAGATCTATATTTTTGATTGAAGATCACTTGAAGCCCCGAGAAATTCTCGGGGCTTTTTTTGCCTGTGACAGAACTATTCTTGAGCCTGTGACCAAGGTCAAATAAAAAGGCATGCTAACGCACACCCTTCTTTATTTGGTACAGGTGACAGGACTTAGGAACCTCGTTTTGCGCCGAGCATGGAGCTGAAATCCAAGCATTCGTTAGCGCAAAACAATCCATTTCAAAGAAACGAGTTCTTTGAAATGGAGAGGTTCTTCGCCAGTAAGCCTAATACGAAACAAAGGTGGACGAGCACAAGGCTCATCCACCTTTGTTTGGTACAGGTGACAGGACTTGAACCTGCACGGATAACCACCGGAACCTAAATCCGGCGCGGCTGCCAATTCCGCCACACCTGCAAGCGTTATTATTGTAGCACGGCGCGTTCCTATTGTCAAGTGGCGTTTGCCGATTTATTTGCGGACGTTGGCGCTTTGCCGTATAAAATCAAACCCTTCCGTCAAAAATAGGCATGTGAATGAACCGTCGTAAAACGGTTAAGCGTGACGGCGAAAGGAGAGGGCAATGTTAATTTTACATGGGAAGGGCGTGTCGGCGGGCGTGGCGATCGGTCGGGCGCGGCTTTTTCGACGGCAGAGTATTGGTGTGTCAAGAGCTTGGGCGGACGATGCGGTCAAGGAGTGGGAACGGTACGAGATGGCGCGGGAAAGCGCGGTGCGCGAGCTGGAGGCGTTGAGTGAGCGGATGGGCGAACAGTTAGGCGAAACAGACGCACAGATCTTCAGCATTCACGCCATGATCGCCGAGGATGAGGACTTGAATGAAACGGTGCGCGAGTACATCGTGACACGGCACGACAACGCCGAATATGCGGTCAGCGAGGCGGCACGACTACACGCGACCGTCTTTTCGCAAATGGACGACGATTATATGCGCGAGCGCGCCAACGACGTCAGGGACGTTGCTGAGCGCATTGTGCGCCATTTGACGGGCGTAGGCGGCGACGTTGAGCAGGCTGTGCCGAGCGATGGGGCGGTCGGGGATATCATTTGCGCCGACGATCTGACACCGAGTGAAACGGTACAGCTTGACCGCAAAGCGGTGAGCGCATTCGTGACGGCGAGAGGCTCGGTCAATTCGCACACGGCCATTCTGTCACGCACCATGGGATTGCCCGCCGTGGTGAGCATGGGCGAGGAGCTCGGGAAGATACGGGACGGCGTACTGTTGGCGGTCGATGCCGATGAGGGATGCGTGTACGTTGAGCCGGATGAGGTAACGTTGCAGCGGTTGCGTCGGCGGATGGAACAGAATGACAAGACGTGCGAGCGGCTCGGTGCGTATCGGGGCAGGCAAAGTCGGACGCAGGACGGGCAGCGCGTGGACATCTGCGCCAATGTGGGCTCACTCGAGGACGTGCAAGCGGCACTTGACAACGATGCGGACGGCATCGGGCTGTTTCGCAGCGAATTTTTATATATGGGGCGCGACACGCTGCCATCGGAGGAGGAACAGCTTGTCGTCTATCATCATGTCTTGCGATCCATGCCCGACAAGCGGGTGGTCGTGCGGACGCTGGACATTGGAGCGGACAAGCGGGCGGCGTGTCTGCGCCTTGCGCCCGAGGAAAATCCCGCGCTCGGGCTGCGCGCCGTGCGCATTAGTCTGACACGCCCCGCGCTGTTTCTGACACAGGCGAGGGCACTGTTGCGCGCTTCGGTCGAAGGTCGCTTGGCGGTCATGTTTCCGCTCATCACCTCGGTTGAGGAGGTGCGACGGTTGCTTGCACTCTGGGCGCAGGCGCAAGATGAGCTGCGTCGGGAGGGGGTTCCGTTCTCCGAGAATATCGAGCTTGGCATCATGATCGAAACGCCGGCAGCCGCCGTCATCAGCGACCGTTTGGCACCGCTCGTGGATTTTTTCAGTATTGGGACAAACGATCTGACGCAGTACACGTTAGCACTTGATCGCCAGAACGCGGCACTCGACGAGTTTTGTGACACGCATCATGAGGCCGTGCTGCGGCTGATCCAAACGGCAGTTGAGAATGCGCGGCAGGCGGGCATTTGGGTCGGAATTTGCGGTGAGCTGGGGGCAGATCTTTCGTTGAGCGAGAGGTGGCTGCGCATGGGCGTGGACGAAATATCGGTCACGCCTCCCGCCGTGCTGCCGCTGCGCGAGCGCGTGTGTACCATGTGCGTGGGGCAAAGCGCGGGCACAAAAAAGCAAGAAAGGGAAATGGGTGGTCCATCATGAAGGATAACAACGGCAAGAAACAAACGATCGAACTTGCCTCGCCGCTCTCGGGGCGCGTGGTCGCGCTCGGCGAGGTGGGGGACGAGGTGTTCGCACAAAAAATTTTGGGTGACGGCGTGGCCGTTTGCCCTGATGGCGGCGTGCTGTACGCGCCTGTCGACGGACGGGTGATTCAGGTGTTTGAATCGGGGCACGCTATCACGCTGCTCAGCGACGAGGGCGTTGAGCTGCTGCTGCATATCGGCATTGACACGGTGTCGCTGCGTGGGCGGTGCTTTTGCGTCAAGGTTGAGGCAGATCAGCGGGTGCGCCGAGGTGATGCTTTGATCGAATTTGATCGGCAGGGCATTCTCGACGCGGGCTACGAGGTGACCACGCCCATGATCGTCAGCAATTCGGACGAATTTGAGCTGTGCGTGCTGCGCGAGGGGGACGTCGCGGTGGGAGATCCGCTGCTGCGCTTGACAAAAGTGAAGGGAGAGGGCAGAGCATGATATCGTTTGACTATACCGTGAACGACCCGCTGGGGCTGCACGCCCGCCCTGCCGGGCTGCTCGTCAAGGTGGCGCAGGGCTTTGAGAGCGAGAGCATCGTTCATCTGGAGCGGACAGCCAAAACCGCCTCACTCAAAAAGCTGCTGGCCGTCATGTCGCTGGGGGTCAAGGGAGGCGACCGCATTCGCGTGAGCGTGGACGGCGTGGACGAGGCGGTCGCCGCCGAGGCGATCGAGCGGTGGTTGAGGGAAAATATGTAACGCAAGGCGGTCTTGTCGGCGCATTGGGCATTGACAAGATCGCCGTTTTGTGTTATATTGGACGTAGAAAATCGTGGGAGGTCAACATGAGAAGGGACGCTTGGATCAAAAAGAATACGGAGCGGCTGGACGGCAAGACGGTTGCCATTACGGGCGCGACGGGCGGGCTTGGCGGCGTGCTGTGCCGCGATGTGCTCGCGCTGGGCGCGTCGCTGCTTTTGCTTGACCGCAACAGACAAAAATCAGACGTGCTCAAAGAGAAATTGCTCGCCGAATATCCGCACGCCGACATCGGGCAGATCACGCTGGACTTATCTGACATGGCCTCAGTCAAGGCGGCGTGCGAGCAGCTTGAGAGCCGTCCGCTCGACGTGCTCATTCACAACGCGGGGGCATACAGCATTCCGCGCTGTACGTGTGACACGGGATACGATAACGTGTTACAGATCAATTTCATTTCGCCCTACTACATAACGCGCCGTCTTTTGCCCTTGCTGCGTGAGCGGCGCGGACGCGTGGTGGTCGTTGGCAGCATCGCGCACAACTATTCCAAAAGCGATGCCAACGATATTGACTTTTCCACGCGTAAGCGGGCGTCGCTTGTGTATGGAAATGCCAAGCGCTATCTGATGTTTGCGTTGCACGAGCTATTCCGCCGCGAGGAGCTGGCAAGTCTGTCTGTCACGCATCCGGGCATTACGTTCACGGGCATCACGGCGCACTATCCGCCGCTGATCTTTGCTGTCATCAAATACCCCATGAAGGTCATTTTCATGCCCGCGCGGACAGCGGCACTCTCGGTGCTGCGCGGCGTGTTTGCCCCCACGCCCTACGGCACGTGGTGGGGACCCTGGCTGTTTGACGTCTGGGGCAGACCGACCCGTCGTACCCTACGTACGTGCTCCGCGCGCGAGCGCGCGGACATCGCAGCACGCGCCGAGCACATATACAAAAAAGTGAACGGCTGAGGCCGTTCACTTTTTTGCGTTTCTGACGACGTATTCAAATTCATCAAACCGTGTCACGCCCATGTCCTTGAGCAGCGCGCGGCTGCGGGCGCGGTCGTCCTCGGTGTTGAAATCTGGAATGAGCGGCAAGCGCACGAGCACGCGCTCACTGCCGACCCGGTCGATCAACCAAGCAAGATTTTGCAGCATTTGTGCGTTATCGCGCTCGGTGTAGCGGCGGTAGATATCGGGGTCTATGTCCTTGACGTCCACAATAAAGCCGTCGAAGATGTCGGCAGCCGCCTTGACGGCAGACAAGGGGACGTTGAGCGAGCTCTCGGCATACAGACGCCAATCCTTGCCGCACAGCGTGCGAAATTCACGCAAAAAAGGAATTTGTAAGAGCGGCTCGCCGCCGCCGAACGTGACGCCGCCACCGCTGGCGCGAAAATACAGATCGTCGATGCGGACGCGGTCGTAAAGCTCGCGCGGGGTCAGCAGCTCACATTTGAAATTCTCGTCCATACAGTAGGGATTGAGGCAATAGCGGCAGCGCAGAGGACAGCCCCAAAAGGCGGCGAGTGTCGTCACGCCCTCGCCGTCGGTGGCAAGGCGATGGCGGCGGATGCCGATGAATTTTGACGCTTGCATGTGATGCTCCTTTATCAAGTGAGCGTATCCGAGGGAAGCACGACGACGCCGTCGCTCTTTTTTTCTTCGAACTGTACGTCGACAATGAAATCCGCGCCGTTATCCTCTTGCTCGTAGATGACCGTCATGGTGTCGTATCCCTCGAGGGGGCAAAGGTAGACGTCGTTGCCGTTCTCGTCGGTGGAAACGAAGCGCTCGGCCCAGCCGTAACTGTTGTACAACCCTTCGCGCGTGACACCGTAGATCAGTATGTTTTTCAGATCGTCGGCTGTCAGAGATGGATCAATGTCCTCAAGAACGGCACTCGGATCGGGCAACGGATCGCCGCCAAGCTCGGGCGGCGCGATCTCACCCTCAAAGTCCTCGGGTAGCGGCATCGCGCCGGGCAGGATCGTAAGATCGTCCTCCTCCGGCTCATCATATTCCTCGGGCGGCGGGGCAATATCACCGTCGAGCTGCTCGTAGCCCTCCTCGGGGGAGAGTGGCTCACCGCCCAGCTCGCGACCGCCAAACCAATCGTCACAGCCGACGGTGCTCGTGGCGATCAGCGCGGAAAGTCCTGCCACGACGACCGTTTTGCCCAGTCGCTGGCGTTTTTCGAGCTCGCGCTCAAGATAGCGCAGCTCGGCCTCGCATTTGGGACAGGTGCCAAGGCAGTCGCCCTTGTGCCGGCACTCGGACGTGATATATTCGATATCGTTGGCGTCGGCGATCCGCTGTCGGATCTCCTTGAGTATTTTGCAGCGTTGCTTACCTCTCATGATAGCTCTCCTTTCATTTGGGGTTCTACCCTATCAGACGCACGAAAAGGGAAAATGTTCCCGTTTTTTCTATTTTACCACAAAGTAAAGGAAAAAGCAACAAAAAAGGCTGTCACGCAGGGTGACAGCCTTTTGGTGCTTTGAGTTGAACTTATGCCAGCTCAGCGAAGTACTTAATCGTACGAACCATCTGAGAGGTGTAGGAGTTCTCGTTGTCGTACCAAGAAACGACCTGAACCTGGTAGGTATCGTCGTCGATCTTAGCAACCATGGTCTGGGTTGCATCGAACAGAGAACCGTAGGAGATACCGATGATATCGGAGGAAACGATCTGATCCTCGTTGTAGCCGAAGGAAGCGGAAGCCTGAGCCTTCATAGCGGCGTTGATGCCCTCAACGGTGATGTCCTTGCCCTTAACAACAGCGACCAGAATGGTGGTCGAGCCGGTGCAGGTGGGAACGCGCTGAGCGGAGCCGATCAGCTTGCCGTTGAGCTCGGGGATAACCAGACCGATTGCCTTAGCAGCACCGGTGGAGTTGGGAACGATGTTCTGTGCACCGGCACGTGCGCGGCGCAGGTCGCCCTTTCTGTGGGGACCGTCCAGGATCATCTGGTCGCCGGTGTAAGCGTGAACGGTGGTCATGATACCGCTCTGGATGGGAGCGTAATCGTTGAGAGCCTTAGCCATGGGAGCCAGGCAGTTGGTGGTGCAGGATGCAGCCGAGATGATCTTGTCATCAGCGGTGAGAGTGTTCTCGTTAACAGAGTAAACGATGGTCTTGAGGTCCTTGCCTGCGGGAGCGGAGATAACGACCTTCTTTGCGCCTGCGTTGATGTGAGCCATCGACTTCTCGGTAGAGGTGTAGAAACCTGTGCACTCGAGAACAACGTCAACACCAAGCTCGCCCCAA
>JAZQMI010000104.1:0-26923 GCA_045543375.1 Eubacteriales bacterium
AATGCCGCGCACGGCAAGGACAGGCGCGACGCGTACCGTATGGCTGCGCCGCGTGGGTGGTGCAATGGCGTGCATTGGTTGTCTTTGCGTAATCGGTGTGGCTGTTTTTATGGGCGGTGCGGGGCAGAAGGCCTTTGATGCCATGATGCCCGGCGCGAGTGCACCCGAAGCGTCGGGCGCTCCCGATGCGGTGTTCGATGCCGACGTGCCTTATGGTGACGTTAATGATAAGTACTCGGGCGGTTCCAACGCCCCCACGGATCCTATGCCTGTCCCCCCTGCGGAGCGTGAGGAGCCCGATATGCCCGAGGCACCCATGGATCCCGCTCTGCCTGAGGACGTGCCGCCCCAGTCCGCCGAGTCCACGCAATATAAGCTCGGGCGCGTGGACGGTAAGGGACTTGACGGCGTGTGGGCGTGCGACGATCTGACCATCTCGATCTCGTCTGACACGCAGCGCATCAAGATTTGGTTTGTGCGCGAGAGCAGCCGCGAGGGTAGCTTTGAGCTGACGGACACCGAGCTGACCGTTTGCTTTGATGACGGCGAGTGCCTCGTGTTTGCGTATCGGCTTGACGGCGAGCTGCTGTATCTGAATCAAAAAGAACCGTGATCGCACGGTTCTTTTTTAGTTCAAAAAACGAACGCTCGCCTCGTTCCACAGCGGATAACTGACGAGCTGTTCACCATCGAGATTTTCGCGCCTCATGCGGACGGCGGTGATCCGGGGATCGTCGTAGGTGCGAAAATAGTAGATACCGCGCTTGGTGTCGCAGCAGCTCGCGTATTGCGTACGCTCCCAACGGTCGCCCACCGCCACACAGCCCTCGACCTGCTCGACTGATCCGAGAATGTGAAAGAACTGGCTGACCGATACCATGCGATCCGTGGGCTTTCTCGCATTGGCGCGTGTAAAAGCGGCGCGTACGAAGCGCGAGGTGGACGACACATCACCCGGCAGCCCCAATCCCCCCATACCTCGACTGAACGGCGCAAGAGGTAGCTTGTCGGAAAAACGGTTGACGGGCTCGGTAGCCGTGACGTTGAGATAAAGCGCAAGATGTTGCAGATGAAAATCAAAGGGCGGATTGTTGGTCAGCACACCGACGGGGTTTTGGTACACGTGCAGCCCGTCCGCCATGCTTTCCACAACCAGGCTCTCGTCGCAGTCGGCGATCATCCAATGCAGAGGCGCACTTGGAAGATCGGGACGAAATCGGTGCTCCCACACGTTGATATCCCGCAGCGCGTCGGCGGCCTCTCGTGCGCTTCGGCACCGACTTAACATCCAGGGTATCAGCTCGTGCGGCGCAAGGTTGATCTTGTCCGGGCGCGCCTCAAAATAGTGCGCGTTGCCCACGAAATTCAAGCCGGCCATGCCGAGCCCATGCTCGTTGACCGCGTCGTAGTACAACGGTATGCCTTCCATGACGGTTGCCACGCCGATCATAGCCGCGTGGTCGGTGTCCGTCGCGCCGTTTGCCAAGCGGAACGGATAGTGCCGCGGCGTCACGGTCACCGTTTCCGCATACACGCGCTCAAGGTCTAAATTTCGACCGAAATAGTGGCTCTCGCCACTCCAACTGATTGCCGTGCACAAAAAAGAATCCCTCCCATCATAGACAGTATGGGAAGGATGCTTTGCTTTTATCCGCGCAAGAGCGGACTGCACTCAGAATTGAATGCGCTTGACCGCCATCGTGCGCTTGGCGCTCGGGTCAACGGTAAACAGCGCGGCCGAAAAGCGGATCTCACCCTCGGCCACGGTGAAATGGGCAGGCATATGATCGCGCATTTTTGTCAGCACGGCCTCGGTCTTGGTTCCGAGAATTCCGTCTGCGGGGCCCGACATACCAAGATCGGTGATATAGCCCGAGCCGTGCGGCAGTACTTGCTCGTCGGCTGTCGTTACGTGCGTGTGCGTGCCGAACATGACGGTCAGCCGACCGTCAAAGGCGCGAGCCAGAGCCAATTTTTCCGAGGTTGCCTCGGCGTGAAGATCGGCAACGGCAATGTCGTAGTGCCCGTCCTCACGGTCGAGAATTTTCTCGATCGCGGTAAACGGGCTGTCGAGCGGCTCCATAAAGGTCGTACCGTTGACGCCCAGACACAGCACGCGCCAGCCGTTCACATCACGCACCGTATAGCCGCAGCCGGGTGCTGAGGGTGGGTAGTTGGCAGGACGGATAATGCTTTGGGGATTGTTTTCGAGAAAACCGTGAAGATCACGCATGGTGTAAGTATGATTGCCCAGTGTGATGACGTCTACACCGCTATCGAGCAGCACACGCGCGTCACGCGCACAAAGCCCGTGAATGTCGGTAGCGTTCTCACCGTTGGCAATGACCAGATCGACGCAGAGCCCATCGCGCACGCGCCACAGCCGCTCGCGGAGCAGCTCGACCGTTTTGGTGCCGACGATATCGCCGATGGCTAAAATTTGAAGCATGGGGAAAAGTCCTTTCTATTGACGGCTCGCGTCAGAGAATGCCTACATGGTCAAGCAGAATCTTGGCGCCCACAAGAATGAGAATGACGCCGCCTGCGACCGAGGCCTTATTTTTGAAACGGGCGCCGAAGCGATTGCCGATGGCAACGCCCAGCATGCAGATGGCAAAGGTAATCACGGCGATCATGAGCACTGAGGTCAAAGCCTGCAAATTGGTGCTGACGCCCAGCGTGGGCAACGTGATGCCGACAGCCAGCGCGTCGATGCTGGTGGCGACCGCCATAATGAGTAGCTGTTTGATATTCAGCCCGCCGCAGCAGCAGTCGCATTCGTCCTCATCGCCGCTGCGCATCTCCTTGATGACGTCAAAGATCATTTTTCCACCCAGAAACGCGAGTAGCACAAAGGCGACCCAATGATCCACGGGCTCGATAAAACGCTCAAATTGCTTGCCGAGAATATAACCGATAGCGGGCATCAGTCCCTGAAAACCGCCAAAGGCCGCAGCGATAATGAGCATATGACGGACGTTGATGCCGTCCTTCATTTGCAGTCCGCGACAGATCGACACGGCAAAGGCGTCCATCGACAACGAGATGGCAACGCCGACCAGTAAAATGAAATCCATAGAAGCCTTCCTTACATTGAAAATTTACAACTTTAATATTCTATCAAATATGCGAATATCTGTCAAGTACTTTTGCGATATTTCCCCGGCGTCGTGCCCGTCACGCTGCGAAATTGGCGAATGAAATGATAAATATTTTGGTAGCCGCAAATATCGGATATTTCGGCGAGCGTCAGCGTGCCGAGTGAGAGCAGATAGGACGCTTTGGATATTCTTGCGGCGATCTGATCCTGGTTCGGAGCGATGCCGAACAGCTCTTTGTAGATGACGGCAAAGCGCGAGCGGCTCAGATGCACGGCGTCTGCCATAGCTGCTGTCGTTCTGTAATGCTCCGGATGCGAGTAGATTTCAAGGCGAAGCGCCTTGAGTGCGGCAGCATGAGGGCAAGGCAGCGGCTCGGAAAGCTGCCGCTTCAGGTGAATGAGCAGTGTACTCAGCAGAGAGGAGATCATATACTCGTATTGCTCGTTTTTATATATCAGCTCTTGCTCGCACCTTTTGAGCGTAGTGGTGATAAGACCGGTATGAGCGGGCATAAAAAAGGTGTTCAGCGGAAATTGAAGATTGAAAAAGGCAGATCGCTCGGACGGCATAAAATGGACCCAATCATGGACCAGTCCGTCCCTGTTGGGATAAAAGGCGTGCGGCGTGCCGGGCGAGAGCAAAATGCAAGAGCCGGCAGGAATGGATTGCTCGACGTTGTCCAACGTAAAAAATACAGGCGTCTGAAAGTGCAAAAGCAGGTAGTCATCCGTACCTACCGGACGGTTCAGACGGAAAGTCCCCGGCTCATATCCGCTGTGCTTGGTTCGAATGACATGATAATCAAACACGGTATCACCTCCATATATTATTTTATCAAATATAAAACAAAATGTCAATCATTAAAACAATCAAGCATTGAAAAGAAATGGATTATCAGGTAAAATATAAAAAATAACATAGGAGGAAATGTCTATGAATATTCCGAGATGCGAGCATCCGAACCCCCAATGGCAAAGAGATCAATGGAAAAACCTCAACGGCGAATGGGAGTTCGATTTTGATTTTGGGGTCAGCGCAAGAGCACGCAAGCTGTATGAGAGTGGCGCGCTGTCGCGCAAGATCACGGTTCCGTTCTGCCCCGAGAGCAAGCTATCGGGTATTGAATATACGGATTTTATCCCCTCTGCTTGCTACCGACGCACGTTTGAGTTGAGCGAGGCGGAGGCCGCAGGACGTGTCCGTTTGCACTTTGGCGCTGTGGACTATCATAGCTATATTTACATCAACGGAACGCCGGTGGGTGAGCACATCGGCGGCTATACCTCGTTTGCTTTGGATATTACCGGCAAGGTCAAGCAAGGCGAGAACGTACTTTTCGTGATCGCGGAGGATAACGTTCGCAGCGATGAACAGGCCACGGGTAAGCAGAGCACGCAGTTTGCATCGTATGGGTGCTTCTATACCCGCACGACGGGTATCTGGCAGACGGTCTGGCTGGAATTTTTGCCGCTCTCTTATGTCAAAAGCGCCAAATACTATCCCGATATTGCAAAGGGTGAACTGCTCGTTATGGGTGAGGTCGAGGGCAAGGGCGAGGTTTCGCTGACGGCCACATACAAGGGACGCCCCATGGCTTTTGCCACGGTGGCGGCACAGGGCGGTCGCTTTACGGCCACGCTTGCGCTTGACGAACTGCATCTTTGGGAGATTGGAAACGGTCGCCTTTACGATCTGGATATTACCTTTGGTGAGGATACTGTCAAGAGTTATTTCGGTATGCGCGAGGTGGCGCTGGACGGTCTTACATTCAAGCTCAACGGCAAGCCCGTGTTCCTTCGCACCGTGCTCGATCAGGGCTTTTATCCCGACGGTATCTATACCGCGCGTGATGATGACACGCTCAAGCGTGATATTGAGCTCGCCCGGGCATTTGGGTTTGACGGCGCAAGACTGCATCAAAAAGTATTTGAAAAGCGGTTTCTCTATCATTGCGACATGGCAGGCCATATCGTCTGGGGTGAGCATGCCAACTGGGGCATGTGTTACACCGATATGACGGCGCAGGACAACTTCATCTGCGAGTGGATGGAGGCCCTTGAGCGCGATTTCAACAGCCCGGCACTGATTGGCTGGTGCCCGTTCAACGAAACGTGGGAGTATCGGGAGCGCACGCACAAGTCGCGCGTGCTTGAGGCGGTATACAAGCTGACCAAGCTGTACGACCCGACGCGTCCATGTATTGACACGAGCGGCAACTATCACATCGATCAAAAAGAGATCCACGACGTTCATGACTACGAGCAGAATGCGGATAAATTTGCCGAATATTATGCGCCCGAAGGGATCGAAAAGGGAATAATCAACGATCAGGTCCGACGGGCAGAGGGCAACGTCCAGCCCTATTTCGGCGAGCCCATTTTTGTCAGCGAATACGGTGGTATCAAATGGGCGCCTGCCGAGATGGCCGGTTGGGGCTATGGAGATGCGCCCAAGACGTTGGAGGAATACGTCGATCGCTATTGTCGGCTGACCGACGTACTGATCTCCAATCCTTACATCATGGGACTTTGCTATACGCAGCTTTACGACGTAGAGCAGGAGAAAAACGGTTTGTATTATTATGACCGAACGCCCAAATTTGATGAGCAAACGACGGCATTGCTCAAGGCGGCCATGACGAAAAAGGCAGCCATCGAGGAATAAAATAAAGAAACCGAAGCGTATTCGCTTCGGTTTCTTTTGATTTATTTCGCATCTTTTTTGCCAAGACGGGCAAAGAGCGGAAAGATGAGCGGCCAGAGCGTGCCCGCAAATACGACGATGAGGAAGTAACGCACCGCACGGGCGATATACTCGTCGCCAAAGAGCGAGATGAGCGGTTGCTTGAGCAGCGATTTGAGCGCAAATGCGATGGCTGCGCCCAACACCAGCTTGAGAATTTGACCGAGCAACGGGGCACTCGCCTTGAATTGAATGCAGCGGCTGTCCAGCAGATAAACGGGCAACAGAGCCAGCGCGCAGCCCAGCATGGTGTAGGCGTTCTTCTGCCCGGAGGCGAGATTGTGCGGGGCGATATCGGCGATCGTCGGGAAATACAGCTCGGCGAGCAGCACGAAACCGACCGACAGCACGACCATGCTGCCAAGCAGCCACCAAACGGCGCGCTTGCTGTCCAAAACCTTTTCAAGCAGCGGATACACAAAAAGGATCAGCAAAGCACCGATGGCGAGCGAAACGCCGACGTCAAGCGGCGTATGAACGCCCAGATACATGCGAGAGAGCGATACCAAAGCGATGATGACGATACACGCGATGCGCAGCCAAGCCTTCTTTGTGCCGCGAGCAACGCAGCCAAAGGTGTCTACGGTGTTTTGCGTGTGACCACTGGGGAAGGAATAGCCCGTGGCCTCCTCGACGGCACTTTCCACCACGGTAAAGCTCGGATCCTTGACCCACGGACGCGGGATGCGGAAGGTCAGCTTGAGCAGTTGGTTGGCAATGATGCCGATAAAACCGACGATCAGCAAAACGTAGCCCCGCTTTTTATCGACGCACCAGAAGATCAGCAACGCGATGACAAGAAAGAACGTTTCCTCACCAAGATGTGTCACAAGCGAGAAAAAAGTGTCAAGCACGGGGCAACGAATGCTCTCGAGAAAATAAAGAAATTGCATAGGTAGCTCTCCTTGATTACAGATATTCGGTCAGCTCGATCGAGCGACCGAGCGGCAGAGAATAGATGAGCACGTGGTCGGGGCGGCGTCCGAACAGTCCCTCAACCGCCTCGGCATAAATGCGGAGCTGGTCGGCGTGATCCGCGAGCAGTTGATCGCGAATGCCATCCTCGCTCGTTGCGCGGATGTGGTCGGTCTTGTAGTCGTACAGCCAAAGAATGCCGTCGGCATCCTCGATCAAAAGGTCGATCGAGCCCTGCACGTAGAGCGAATAGCCCTCGAGCTGCTTGGCAAGCACCTCGTCGCGCGTCAGGCGGCTGTAAGAGATAAAGCGGTCAAAGCGCTGCTCGCGCCAGATGCGTGTGCCGTCGGCACTCACCAGGCGGAACAGATCACTGTGGAACAAACGCTCGAGCTGATTTTTATACAGTAGCTTTGCGGTTCGCTCGGACATAAAACCGTCGGCGCGCAAGCGCGCGATCTCGTTTTCTACGCTGCTTTGCGCCAGACGCTTGAAGTCACAGTGCTGCAAGAACAGATGCGTGGCACTGCCGCGCTCGGCCGCCGAGGCGTCACCGTCCGACGGACGCAGATCGTCAAATGCGGGCTGTGCCGCTTGCATGAGCTCGATGCGGCGGCGGATATAGGCCAGCTCGCCCTCGTTGTCGGCAATATCGGCACGCGTGCGAGCACCGTCCGTATCGCCGCCGAAATCCTTGACGAGATAGCCGTCGTCCAACATAGCGCTGCGCAGCTTGGAAGCCGCCGCCTTGGTGGGCAGACGACGCAGCACGGCGTGCGGGTCTACAAAATCGCGGTGACGCTCCAAAATACCAAGGTAAAAAGCGCCGTCTTCGTCCGTTGGAGTGTCGGTCGCTGTTTCTGCTGCGGTGGTTATTTTGTTCGGGTGCGGATGGCGGAAGTCCTCGCGGTTTTTGACGATCACCTCGACGTCCTCAACCTCGCCTTCGTGATTGTCGGGCGCGAGGGCGGCGAGTATCCAATCAAGATAACAACAAGCAGACAAAATGGCATGGCGGTCGCCCTCGGTCGGGCGGTTGGCTTTGTCGATAGTAGATTGCGCTCCGGAGCGCAGCTTTGCCGTGACGTACAGACGCTCGCGCGCCCGCGTGAGTGCCACATAGAGTATACGCATCTCCTCCTCGGTCTGCCGCTCGCTGATGCGCATGGCGATGGCACTTCGTGTAACGCTTTCAAGCAACGCCGAGGTGGACGGCTCGTACATGCGAGCGGCGGCACCCAACGTGCGATCGAACATGATGGGGGCACGCGTGTCCTCCTCGTTGAAGCGCGAGGCGCAGCCGCATACGAACACCACGGGAAATTCCAGACCCTTGGATTTGTGAATGGTCATGATGTGCACGGCGTCCTCGCTCGGCTGCAATCCTTCGGCAGAGAGTGCCTTGGGGTCGGTAAGCAGGCGGCGCAGATAAGTCAAGAACTGATTGAGCCCGCAAAACGAGGCATTTTGATATTGGCGTGCGCGGTCGTACAGCGCAAGCAACGCGGGCGTGTTTGCTTTGGGGGCGAGGAAGGGCTCGCCGTACAGCTTGCGCAACAGTCGGTCAATCGGAAGCGAAGCGGCCAGAGCGCGCCAACGGTCGAGATGCGAGAGAAACGCTTCCACGGCGCGGCGGGTGCCATCGCTCCACTCGATTGTTTGGTCTTCACATGCCGCGCAAAGATCGTCGTAGAGCGAGCGGCTGCCGTCCTTGGTACGTACCGCGAGAACGTCGGCAAGCGTAATGGGTGAGCCTTCGGTAGACAGTAGGCCCATGAGCGGCACGTCGTCGCGGGGGTTATCAATGACGGAGAGTAGATTGACCGTCATGATGGTATCGGGGTGGTTGGCAAGATTGTCACGCGCGGCGTAAGACGTTTCAATGCCGTGCGCACGCAGGGCGCGGACAACGTCCCCCGCCATATTCAGCGAGCGCATGAGAATGGCGACGTCACCGGCGCGCAGCGGTTTGCCGTCCGAGCGCGTTCCCTCGCGCAAAAGACGCGCGATCTCGTCGGCCACCCAGACCGCCTCGGGGTTGAGCGCGGTCGCCGCGTTGGGGTCAGCCGTCCGCTCCCCGCGCGGCGGCGTTTCGAGCAGCACGACCTTGACGGGTGTGGGCTCGTAGCCCTCGTGCGGCGGCAGCTTGGAGCATATCAGATCGTCCTCCACCTTATATTGCAGGTCGGGGCAGCCGCGGAAGGCGTAGCCGCAGACCAGGTTGGTAAAGGAAATGACGGGGCGGTCGCAGCGGAAATTGTTGGACATGAACACGCAGTTGCCGTCCGCTGAGAGTGCCTTGTCGGCCGTCGAGCTGACGACGGGGAATTTTTTGCGGTAGTCGGCAAAAATGGATGGCTCGGCACCGCGGAAGGAGTAGACGCTCTGCTTGATATCGCCGACCATAAAGCGCTTGCCGCCCGCGCCGACGATGGAGAAAATGGTGTCCTGCACCGTGTCGACGTCCTGATACTCGTCAATGTAAACGGCGTCGTAGGCCTCGGACAGCGAGCGTGCCACGTCCTCATCCCGGAGTAGCTGCAGCAGATAGCGACGGACGTCCGAAAAGTCCAGCACGCCGCGACGGTTTTTCTGCTCGCGAATGGCGCTGTCGTAGTCCGAAAGCAGCACATACAGCATGCGCTGCGTGCGCGCCGTGTGCAGCATTTGCGCATGCAGCTCGTCCTCGGTGTGGGTAAAGTAGCGCTCGCTTAAGGAGCGCAACGCTTTGGTGATATTCGTGCGCTGCGATTTCAACGGGGCAACGTCAAAGGCGAGATCATTTGCACCTTTGAGCGCGTCCAAACATTCAGGTTCGTATGATTGCGCGTGCTTGCTCGCCATATCCCAGCGTGCCGCTTGAAGATCGGCCAGCAGCGTCTTGATCGTTTCAAGATCATGCGCGAAAGAAGGCAGGTATTTTTCTGCCGTGCGGGCATCCGTCTTGAGCATGTTGCAGGCACGCTGCAATGCGTTTCCGTAGCTTTCAAGCTCGGCACACAGCGCAGCGGTCAGAACTTGCCCCTCGGCACTTTTGATAAAAGGTAGTTGCGCCTCGCGTTCAAGGCGCTCGGCGTTTTCGGCCAGCAGCTCGATACCCTCGGGGAAGGCGACCAGTTTTTCAAACAGTCCCAGCAAGAGTGTGGCCGTGTCGCCCTTGTCGCGGTTGGGCAGCAGATCGTCCATGGCCAGTGCAAAGGCGTTGCCCGTGAGTGACGAAAGCGGCGCCCCTTCCTCGGGAGTTGCCGCAACGGCATTCTGATAGTGCTGCTCAATCAGACGGTCAAGTACTTGTTCCTTGAGCGGCATCAGCTCGGCTTTGTCGGCAAGGCGGAAGGACGAGGGCAGTCCCAAACGTTCAAAATGAGCGCGGACGGGCTTGAGGTAAAAAGCGTCGATGGTACAGATATCGGCACTGCCGAGTGCCAGTAGCTGACGGTACAGATAGCGGTTATCGGGTTGCGCAGCGATGGCCTCGGACAGCGCCTTGGAAATACGCGCGCGCAGCTCGGCGGCTGCCGCACGGGTATAGGTCACGATGAGCATGCGCGAGATGTCACCACGCGGACGACCACTCTCGTCCACCTCGGTCAGCGAGCGTATGATGCGTTCGGTCAGCGTCGCCGTTTTGCCCGAGCCTGCGGCAGCGGAAACGAGAATATCCCGTCCGCCAAGCTGCATGGCGCACTCTTGCGCAGGTGTCCAGTTGGGCATACCGTGTCCCTCCTTTGGTCAGAATTTTTTGTCAGGTTGTTTGACGGCATCGGGGCAGCCGTCGCGCATAGCGCAGAAACGGCAAGCGTCCTCGCTTGGCGTTCGGGCGGCACGACCGTGCAGCATGTCCTCGCCGATGCGGCGCAGCGTTTCGCATACGTCGCGCTCCAGAGCGGCCAGTTCGTCCGCACTCGTCAGCGCGCGACCGCTGAGCGTATCGCTCTTGCCCATCTTGACGCCCGCAAGATAATCGGGGTTCCACTCGTCGTTCATGGCGGCGAGCAGCTCGGGATCGTCCACAAGTAATCCCGTGCGATTGGGCACGGGGCGTCCGCCCTCGTTGGCGGTGGCCACGTACAGCATGCCCGCAGGCAGCGTGTTCTCGGCACGGCACAGGCTGAACAGATAGATCAGCAGTTGAAGATTTAGTCCTTGACGCACGTCATCGGTCGAAAACTCTTTGGCACCGCTCTTGTAGTCAATGACGCGCAAATAGATCTTGCCGTCTTTTTCATAGCAGTCTACGCGGTCGACCGTACCACCCAGCAGAATGCGCTTACCGTCGGCAAGTGCGATCTCATAAGGTGCGGGAGCGTCGGGTGCGCGTGCGCCGATTTTTAGTTCAAAATCGGTCGGACGGAATTTACTGTGAGATAGTTCGTTGAGAATGTCGCGCAGCAGCACCAGCGTCAGCGTACGCAGGCGGCGGAAGGTGTGCAGCGTGCGCAGGTCGGTCGGCGCGAGGGTCGACATGGAACGCAGATAATCGTTGACGATGGCGTCCGCCACACCTTCTACCGCATCACTTTGCGGCAGACGGAAGGTGCCGTCCCCATCAAGGCAGCCGCGCAGAAAATGCTCCAATACGTAGTGAAGGAACGTACCGCTGCTCGCGTAGTCGATGCGAGCGACCGTCTTCTCGCGCAGCGAGAGCAGATAGCGACAGTAGAAGCCGTAGGGGCATTGCACGAAGGATTGAATACGCGACTGCGTCAGCCACAGCGTGTCGCCAAAATAATTGCTCATGATTGCGGGCGACGGGTCGTGCGGCGACGGGACAAGCGGCGTATAGCCGACGGGCGCGGGTGCAGCCTCAGCCTCGGTATCGTCCGGTTCACAACGCT
The DNA here is from genome assembly GCA_045543375.1 of Eubacteriales bacterium. Classification (GTDB taxonomy): domain Bacteria; phylum Bacillota; class Clostridia; order Oscillospirales; family CAG-272; genus SIG644. The sequence continues at coordinate 11,597 of JAZQMI010000104.1, forward strand.
CGTCCGCTTGCGGTGCAGACGTGTGCGGCGAGATCATGGACAGATCGAACTCGCGCACTTTCTCCTTCAGATACGGGAACAGATACAGCAGGCGATTGTAGGCAACAGAGGGAGCGTTCTCTTTGCCGTCCATGTCGTTTTTGACGGTCGATGCATACAAGTGGTGCGACGGTTTGGTCATGGCGCGCCAGACGTAAAACAGCTCGCTCGACGAGCGCAGGTCGCGGTCGGCGTCCAGCGGCGCGCCAAGGGCGGCAAGCTGCTGCTTTTCGGCGTCGGTGAGAAGTCCGGCACTCTGGATCGCACCGGGAAATTCGCCCTCGCAAAGCCCAAGGACGAAGCAGGTGGAAACGTTTTCAACGCGCAGTGTGGCGGCCGAACCGACGGTCACGCTGTCGTGCAGCGAGGGGACGGACGCGATCTCGGTCGCGTCGAACACCATACGGAGCACCGTGCCGAATTCTTCGGTATCCAGCGACAGCTCGGGCAGACGTGCACCGATGCCGACCAGTGTCGAGGAGATTACGTCGTGCGCGCGGACGGTCTCTCCCGCTTCTTTGAGATAGCCCGCCGCCAGCTCGCGCTCGGCAAGCGCGGCGCATTGAGCGGCTACGTCAAAGGCCTGCATCAGATCGTATAGCGCGGCACACAGCGCGGGCAGCTTGCCCCCCTTGACCGTGGCGCTGTACAGATGCAACAGCGGCGTCATGACGACCTCGCGCACATGGTTGGCGGCACGCAGAATTTCAGCACCGCGCTCGCTCATACGGTCGGTGTAGCCGTCGGGATTTCGTATCCACTCGTCGGCGGCAAAGGCCGCGCCGTTGATGCTCCACGTCGTGACGTATTGTTCGAACAGATCGATCTCATAGGTGCTGACGGGACACAGCCCCGTGCGCAGCATGGTCAGAATGTCCTGCGCTTGCCACCCGTGCGAAACGGCGCGCAGCGCGGACAGCAAAAGACGGGAAAGCGGCATTTCGGACAGTGCCGTTTTCTCGGAGAAATAGTAGGGAATGCCGTGTCGTTCAAAGGCGGCGTCGAGCACACCGCGATAGCTGTCGGGATTTCGCACGATGACGGCAACGTCACCAAAGTCGGTGCCGCGCTGCACGCAGTCGAGAATGTGAAGTGCGCACGCCTCGGCCTCGGCGTAGATATTGGTGCAACGCAAAAGCGTGATGCTGTCCTTGACGTCGGGCATCGGGACGTCTTCCTTTTTCAGCGCGAAATTCCAAAGATGGCGCTCAAGCAGAGCAAGCTCGTCGGTGGCTGCGCGGTGATTGTCCCCAAGCACCTCGGTGCGCACTTCCACGTGCTCGCGCTCGCAAAGACGGGTGATGCGACGCAGCGTTTCGTTGGTAAAATCAAAGGCGGGATCAAAGCCGCTCTCTCCGCGCGAGCACAGCGTCAGCGTGACGCGGTCGGCTTGGCGCAGGATATGACGAAGAACGGCGTATTCCTCGGCGGTGAAGTCGGTGAACGAGTCGATGTAGACGTGACCGCCCGCAAAATAGTCGTGCGTTTCCAAAAGCGTGGCCAGCTCGGCGACCTCGTCACCGCTTTTGCCGTCCAACGCCTCGCTGATGCCGTGGTCGTAGGCGGCGTACAGCAGGGCAAGGTCGTACAGCTTGGCGCACAGCGTATTGCCCTCGGGCAACTGCTCGGCGGCACGCTCCAGCATGGTCGGCGTGACGGCACCCGCACGCAGCTCGTCGACGGTTGCAATGAGCAGCTCGGTCAGCTTGCCGTCCGAGCGCGGCGACGCCTTTTGATATTCGGTGAGAAGCCCGTTCAGATCACGCAGATTTTGCCACATGATCAGCGAGCAAAGGCCTGCCGGTATGGGCGCGCCTGCAGCTCCGTATTGGGTTGCGACTTCGCGGGCAAGCCGCGAAAAGCCGGCAATGGTAAAGGTCAGCCCCGCGCTGGGCGGAAGCTTGGGCAGCATGGTGCGCTCGCTCAGATTTGCCTGCTGCTCGGGAATGATCAGCCAGGCACGCTTGCCGGCCGCCACGTCGGCAGCGATGGCTTGGGTCAATCGAGTGGACTTGCCGCTACCGGCACCGCCCAGGATCAGTTCAAGCATGGTCATTCTCCTTTCCGCAGCGTTCATGCAGCTCGGCGTTGCGCCGTATGGTTTCGCGCCCGCGCCAGGCGTAAGCACGGCGCGAGAATTGCTCGTCGCCCATTGCATCCAGCGTATCAGTGCTCACGCGCGCGAGCGTGTTTTGATTGAAAAAGGGAATGGGGGAGAAGATCGTCCCTCTTGCCCGCGCGTGCGAGGTGTAAGGGCACACCTCCTGGCAAATATCGCAGCCCCAGATGGATGGAAAACGGGCAAGCATGTCCAATTCCGCTTCTGTCAGAGGGGATTTCTTTTGCGTGAGTGCCGAACGGCACACGCCGCCCTCGACTGTCATAGGACACGCCTTGATACACTTGTCACAGCCGTGGCAGACGCGCAGCTCGGGCGGCAGCGGCGAGGGCGTGGGCGTCAGAGGAAGGTCGGTCACAAGCTCGGCAAGAAAGACGTAAGAGGAATAGCGCTCGGTCAGCAGCAAATGGTTTTTGCCGCGCACGCCAAGACCCGCAGCCACGGCGGCTGCGATCTCGTCGATGGGCGAGTGATCGGCAAACAGCGCAAAACGGTGATCGGGAAAGTCCGCTTGCAGCGCAGGGATCAGCGCGTCGGAAAGCTCGCGTACAAAGACGTGATAATCCTCGCACACAGCGTAAGCGGATACGTTGCGTCCCTCCTTGTCGGCAGCGGGGGAGAGATAGGGAATGGCAAAGATATGGACGAACAGCGATGAAAAGGACTGCTCATCAAAGCCCGCGCGCGTCAAAAGATAGGGACGCGTGAGCGTGCAATCGCCCAGCGCAAGCACGCCGCCAAGCTGTATGCCGTGCGGCATGAGATAATGGCGCAAATCCATAAAATCTCTCCTTTCCGTTTTGATACTACCATTATACTATATTTTCACAAGCAACACAAGAAAAACTCGACGAATTTTTCATTCTTTCAACCACTTTTTTTCAACTCTTCACAAAACAGACATAAAAATCTGCTATAATAGTGTCGTACACGGGCAAAAGACCCGTCAGCAACATCAAAACGCGCAAAGAAAGGATCGAACCAAATGGCAGAATTTGATTGGAACAGCAACGATCAACAAGCATCCGACAACGGCTCGCAGCCACGCTCGGAGCACTCATATACCGGCTCTTATACATATCATGCAGACAACGCTAAAACGTCAAGGAGCGGAAAGGTGGGACGCGTGGCACTGATCACCGTGGCGGCCGTGCTGGCACTTGTTCTTTGCTTTGGCGCAGGCGCAGCAGGTGCGTTGTTGCTTGACCGCCTCACGGACGACATGCCAAATCCTGCGGGCGTACCGTTGGATCCGTCCGAGGGCGATGAGCCTTCCGATCCCACCGCCGGCGACCCCGGCGCCGATCCCGTCGAGGATCCCACCGACGAGCCGCAGACGCCCGAGCAAAATCCGCCGGTGCAGAACGGGCTTACGCCTAATCAGCCGCACGAGGCGATCGAGGGCAATCGAAATCCCATGCCCGATATGGATAAATCAGAGGGACTTGACAGCGTGAGCTACACCGGTTCGGCGGGTGAAAACGGCTACGCCTATCTGACCGAAGCGATCGACGCCGTCAACGAAACGGTGGTTGAGATATTCACAGAAACGCTGGTCAACAACGGCTGGCTTGGCAACTTCGTGCAGGACGGCGCGGGCAGCGGTGTCATCATCTCGACGGACGGCTACATCGTGACCAACAACCACGTTATCAGCGGCGCGTCCAGCATCACGGTGCGCATGACCGACCAGACGACCTACGAGGCGCGTGTCATCGGTACGGACGAGGCATCCGACATCGCCGTTATCTGGATCGATGCGGACAACGACCTTCCCGCGGCTCGTATGGGCTGCAGTGCCGATCTGATCGTCGGTGAGAGCGTCTTTGCCATTGGCAATCCGCTTGGCTCGCTGGGCGGTACGGTCACCGACGGCATCATCAGCGCGACGGCACGTGATATCACCATTGACAATCAGCCCATGACGCTGTTGCAGACCAACGCAGCCGTCAATCCCGGCAACTCGGGCGGCGGACTGTTCAATATGGCGGGTGAGCTGATCGGCGTCGTCAATGCCAAGTATTCCGAGGATGCCGTGGAGGGGCTTGGCTTTGCCATCCCGATCGATAAGGCGTACGAGGTCATTTGCCAACTGATCGAATTCGGTTACGTGCGCGGTGTCGTGGATGCGGGACTTGATCTGTATGATGTGACTTCCTCTAACATTCTGGTCGCTCTGCGCTATTTCAGCATGAGCTACGCAGGCGTATACGTGCTCGAATCCGAATACAGCGACGAAATCCGATACGGAGATCTTTTGCTAGAGGTCGATGGCGTCGAGGTTACCTCGGCGTACGAGGCCACGCAGCAATTCAACATGAAGGCTGTCGGTGACACGGTCACGCTCAAGCTGTTGCGTCTGACGACTGAGGGTCGCCAGAGCAAGGAGAGCGAGATTACGGTCGAGCTGACGCTGCGCGAATACGTTCCCGAGGACGTCGGTATCCGCTTTGAAGGACAGTAAAAATCAAGGAGAGTGAATGTATGTATCATATTTTAGTCGTTGACGACGAGGTCCGCATTCGCACCATCATCAAAAAATACGCCGAATTTGAAGGACATACGGTCAGTGAAGCGGCGGATGGCATGGAGGCAGTGCTGCTGTGCCGCGCCAACTCGTATGATCTGATCATCATGGACATCATGATGCCCGAGCTCGACGGCTTTTCGGCCTGCCGCGAGATCAGAAAAATTACCAACACCCCCATCATCATGCTGTCGGCGCGGGGGGAGGAATACGACCGCATCAACGGCTTTGAGGTCGGCGTGGACGATTACGTCATGAAGCCGTTTTCCCCCAAGGAGCTCATGCTACGCGTGGGTGCCATCATGAAGCGTGTCAAGGCGAGCACCACGGGCACGACGCAGCAGCGTGCCAACGAGATCATCGATCTGGATGGCGGCGGACTTCGCGCCGATCTGACGGCAAGGCTTGTCTACATCGACGGCGAGCGAGTGGATATGTCGCCCAAGGAGTACGATCTGTTCTTCTATCTGCTGACCAACCGCAATATTGCCCTGTCGCGTGAAAAGCTGATCAGCGAGGTGTGGGGCTACGACTTTTACGGCGATGCCCGCACGCTTGACACGCACGTCAAGCTGTTGCGCCGTTCGCTTGGTCGTTACAGCTCGTACATCGTGACGCTGCGCGGCGTGGGCTATCGCTTTGAGGGCGTATGAAGCCAATGAAAAAGAGAGCATATACGAGTGCCCCCGACGATGGGGTGCCGGACAAAAAACGCGCACGCGGTCTTGGTATCCAGTGGCGACTGCTCGGGTATTTGAGCGTGTTCATTGTGTTCGTTCTGATCGCTCTTTGGGTCTTGCAGGTGCAAATGCTGCATCGCTTTTACGAGCGCAGCAAGGACAGAGAGCTGTATATGACTGCAAGTGCCATCACGGCTCTGCTCGGTGACGACGAGGCGACGGAAGAAATGGTCTATCGCTGCGCCACCGATTATTCGCTGTGCATTCGCGTGTTCCGCGTCAGAGGGCATACGGCGCACGATATTGCCACGGCCGACGTGTCCAGCGCTTGCATTATCCACCATGGCACGGGCGACTATCTTGCCGAGCTGTATCAGTACGCCAAGCAAAACGGCGGCGTGTATACGTGCAAGGTGCAGTTCCGTTCGGGCGGTATGGTGTGGATCGAGGGCGGTGACGCGCTCGGAGAACCGCTTGACCGCAGAGAGTATACGCAAGAGGGCGATATATCGGCACTGCATATCAGTATCGTCAAGGGACGGGACGGGCATGAATATATCGTGATGCTGGACGCCGTGCTCACGCCGATGAGTGCCACCGTTTCCGCGCTGAAAATGCAGTTTTTGTGGATCACCATCGTTCTGCTGCTTGGCGCTGTCGGTATCGCCTATTTGATGTCCCGACGCATCTCGCGTCCGCTCGTTCGCATGACCGAGGCGGCCAATCAGCTTGCAAAAGGGCAGTACGACGTTCGTTTTGTTGGCAATGGCTATCGCGAAACGCGCGAGCTTGCCAAAACGCTTAACTACGCGGCAGACGAGCTGTCGCGCACCGATCGGTTGCATAAAGAGCTGATCGCCAACGTGTCGCACGATCTGCGCACGCCGCTGACCATGATCCGCGGCTACGGCGAGGTTATGCGCGATCTGCCGGGCGAAAATACGCCCGAAAACGTGCAGATGATCATTGACGAGGCCGAACGATTGTCCGAGTTGGTCAACGATATGCTTGACCTATCTCGTCTGCAAGCCGGCGCGCGGGATCCGCAAATCGGGTTGTTCGATCTGACCGAAGTGGTGGATACACTTATGTCACGCTATGAAAGGTTGATCGAGCATCAGGGCTACACGCTGACCTTCGACGCTGCCGAGCACGTGATGGTTCGCGCCGATCGCACCATGATTTTACAGGTCGCCTATAATCTGATCAACAACGCCATCAATTACGCGGGTGAGGACAAGCGCGTCGAGGTCACGCAAACCATCGACGGCGACCGTGTCCGCATCAGCGTGCGCGATTTTGGCAGCGGCATTGAGCCGGAGCATCTGCCACTCATTTGGGATCGCTATTATAAGGTCGATCGTGTGCACCGTCGTGCGGCGGTTGGCACGGGGCTGGGGCTTTCCATCGCCAAGGATATTCTGGAGCGACACAGTGCCGATTACGGCGTACGTAGTACGCCGGGCGAGGGCTCGGAATTCTGGTTTGAACTACCCGTAGAGAATACGCAACCGACAATGGCATGTGAAAAGGAGAATGACAATGGAGAATTTGACGGCGTTTGATAGCCTCGGCGCCTTGCGCTGCCCCGTTTGCGGCGCGGCTATGCGACAGGACGCGAGCGGCGCGGGACACCTTTTGTGCTGCGGTGCAAAAACGCATTGCTTTGATATGGCAAAAAGCGGCTACGTTCACTTAGCACCCCGCCACAGCGGAGGAGGGGACAGCCGCGAGGCCGTCCGCGCAAGAACCGCCTTTTTGTCGGCGGGCTATTATGGGGCAGCCGCCGACGCGCTTTGCAAGCTGCTTGCTCGCCACGTGTCCACAGGGCTTGTGGTCGATGCAGGCTGCGGCGAGGGCTATTATACCAACCGCATCGCGCGCATGATCGGCTACACCGTCTGTGGCTTTGATCTGTCGCGTGACGCGGTGGACGCGGCCGCCAAAGCGGCACGTCGCGAGCAAAACGGCGCGCGCTACGCTGTGGCAAGCGTATTCGAGCTGCCGCTCATGGACGAGCATGCCGATGCGGTGGTCAATATCTTCGCGCCGTGTGCCGAGGGCGAATTTTGCCGCGTGCTCAAAAAGGGCGGTGTGCTTTTGCTGATGGGCGCGGGCGAGCGGCATCTGTTGGGGCTCAAGCGTGCGCTGTACGATCAGACCTATGAAAACGCCGAGCGTGCCGACCTGCCGCACAATATGCGCCTTGTCGAGCAGTTGACCGTGCGCGACGAGATCACGGTGCAGGGCAGTGAGCAGATCGGGCATCTGTTCTCAATGACGCCTTACTATTGGCGCACCTCACCCACCGACCGCCAAAAGTTGGACGCTTTGGATACATTGACGACCGAGATCGAATTCGATCTGCGCGTCTACGTGAAGGAATAAACAAAAAGGGCTGTTGCATGGCAACAGCCCCTTTGATATCAAGCCCGTCAGCCCAGCTTGGAATAGCCGAAGCTGTTGACGAGCGCCTCGATCTTCTCGCCCTTCTTGCAAAGCGGACATTCGTGCGAGGCATAGCTTGCGTAGTCACCCAGGTCGTTGGGGTCGAAAATGGAATGGACCTTGTGACCCGCGCAGGAGTCGATGGTCGCGAAGATGGCGCAAACGCCGGCAACCACGCCGCCGTAGTAGGCCACGGCCTCGGCGGCCGCTTGCGCGGTGTAGCCCGTCGTGACCGACGCCGCCAGAATGAGCACGTTTTTGCCTGCGATCATGGGAATGAGGTTATCGCGGAACAAGAGCTGGCTGCCCGACGTGTGCTCGGGCGTGATGACATAAATGGTCTGGTGAGCGTTGAGATTGACGTAGTTACCGCGCGTCAGCTCTTCGGCCAGACACGTGCCGATGACCTCGGTGCCGTCCAGACACAAAATGGTGTCAACGATGGTGCTCGTATTATAGTAAGTCACCAGCTTTTTGGCCACCGACGACGCCTCGGACAGACGCGTTTTTTGCGTCGTGACGTCGATATAATAGTTGATATGGCTATGGCTGGTGGCGAAATGTCCCTTGGATACGCGAAGGAACAGATTGTTGTGCTTGGTTCTGATCTTGTAGCTGTTATCGATCGGCATAGGAAAAATCCCCTTTTTTTTCATTATATCACGAAAGTCACCGTTTTGTCAACGGGGTGCAGACCAAAACTTGATTTTTTGTGCAAAATTGACAAGCGCATATCAAAAATGTCCGTTTGTGCGCTTGACAAACGCGCAGCGCGGCACTATAATGAACGTATGCCAAATATAAGGGAGAGAGCCATGAAGGATATTTCTTTTGATTATTACCGCGATCGCTTGCTTGCCGGCTTCGACGGCAAGATGTGCAAGGTCATTCCGCATATCATGTGCGACGGCGGTGATAACGCGTATATGTTTTATACCATGCTCAATTTGAGCGGCAGTGACGTCTTCCACGACACCTGTGTCTGCGCCAGCCACGACGGTGGTCGCACGTTCGGCGAGCCGCGCGTTGTTCCTACGGTCGAATATACCGAAAACGGTATCCGCACCATCTGGTGTTACAGTGCCTTGCACTATCACCGCAAAACAGGCAAATGGCTGTGCTTTGGTCAGACCCAGCATTATAAGGACGATAAGCACCCCATCGTCACCAACGGCATCTCACACAACGAGCCGTATCTGGTCATGTTCGACCCCGACAGCATGAGCTTTGGCGAGCTCATTCCCATTCCGTTCCCCGTCAGGACGCTGGGCATCGTGCCGCACGGGCAGATCATTGAATATGAGAATGGCGAGCTGCTGGTGTCCTTTTACTATACGACGCTTGAATGCACAAGAGCGATTGCGCGAACGGTGCGTTATGCCTTTGACGGGCAGTCGTTGACCATGGTCAAGGCAGGCGAGCCGCTCGTAGCCGACGAGAGCCACGTACGCGGCTATTGCGAGCCGTCCGTTGCGGCATTTGATGGCAAATATTATATGACCATTCGTACCGACGAGCAGGGTCTGCTTGCCGTCAGCGAGGATGGATATACCTTTTCGGCGCCGCAGCCTTGGCGTTATGACGATGGCAGCATATTGCCCAACTACAATACGCAGCACCGCTGGGTGCGCTTTGCCGATGGCTTGTTTTTGGTCTACACTCGTCGCGGCGCGCACAATGATCACGTCTTCCGCCACCGTGCGCCGCTGTTTATGGCGCGCTTTGACGAGGATCGCCAATGCCTGATCCGCAAGAGCGAGATCATCGCCGTGCCCGAGATGGGCGCCCGCCTTGGCAATTTCGGCGTGGTGGACGTCAACGGCCGTGAGGCGTGGATCAGTGTGGCCGAGTGGATGCAGAGCAACGCATCGGGGCCCGATCAATGGAAAATGTGTGCACAGTACGGCAGTGACAACGCCATCTGGCGCACGCGCATCGTTCAAAAGTAAATCAAAAGGCGGTCTGCTCGGCAGACCGCCTTTTTTGCGTCAGCTTATTCTGACTTTTGTTGCTTTCGATATTGTACCGGCGTCATATCAAACGTTTTGGCAAAATTGCGCTCAAACGCGCCGCGTGTGGAAAAGCCGACGGCTTGTCCGATTTTCTCAATGCTCATTTCACCGTCGCGCAGCATTTGCGCGGCCGTTTTCAGGCGCATATCGATGAGCACCTCGCGCAGCGTCATGCCGTAGCGAGCCTTGACGATGCGCTCGAGTTGACGCGGACTGATGTACAGCGCCCGTGCTACCTGCTCGGCGCTGATCTCTTGCATGAATTGGGAGGAAATGATGTTTTCCAACAGGACTGCGCGCTGAATGTCTTTGCCCTGCGGCGTATCGGCGTGGGCGGTGCTGCGGTGCAGCTCACCGTGCTGTACCAGGCGGGTCAGCGCCTCGACGGTGCGCAGCGCCAGCAGCGTTTTTTCCATCGAATGACCGCTTGGCAGCGTCGTGGCGGCAATGCCGGCGAGTGTCAGGCAAATGTCGGCGGCATGGCGGAAGACGATGGGCTCGTGCCCCTGGCACAGCGGACGGAGCAGCGCGTAAAGGTCTTGCCGTTCGGCGCTGCGCCGCTTGGCGCATAGAAAGGGCAGGGAAAACCACGCGGTCTGCTCGCTCTCGCTCGGCAGCTTGATGTGCAGCGTATTGGGCGGCACCAAAGCAAGCTCGTTTTGCTCCACGACGATCTGACGGTCGGCACATTGCAGCACGATGTGCTCCTTGGTGCACATAAACAGCTCGCTGTATGGGTGCGTGTGCGGCGTGCGGCTGACGATATTCTGAACGGCGAGCTCGGTACGGGCGTGGGCTTGCTCGCTCTGATTGTTGCTGAGCATGTAAAAAGAGAGATTTTCAATGTGTATGGCACATTCAAACGGTTCATTGGGCAGTGTGCGTGCGGCAGTCGGGCTCATGCGTCGATCCTCTCTTTCTTCTTGCAATCATGTACCATCATTATAACGGCAAAGCGCGCCCTTGTCAACGAATTTCGTCAAAAAAGACACGCGCGTGACAAAATGGCGAAAATCGGTATTTACATTGTGTCTGCCTTGCGGTACAATAGGAGCGAGAAAAAGAGAGGTGCCTTACATGAAACGCTTACATCAATGCAAATCTTCTGCCGAAACGCTCATCATGGGGCTGCTGATGCTTGCCACGGCGGTCGGCATTACGGTGACCGGTATCGTATACGGACAATCCTTTTGGCGTATGCTGCCGCTGTACGTGTCGCTTCTGGTCATGCTGCTCAATTCGCGCGTCAATCGCTACGGGCTGCTGGTCGGCTCGTTCAACTCGCTGCTCTACGCCGCCGTGTTCTGGTATTACGGACTTTATGCCTCGATGGTGTCGGCCGTGGCTGTTTCGTTCACCTTACAGATGGTGACCTTTATTCTCTGGAATCGCAAGCCGTACGGCAGCTCGACGCTGTTGCGCCGTCTGACGGCAAGACAGCGGTTGCTGTTGGGTCTGTCCTCACTGCCCGTTATCGCCGTGGCGGTCCGGGTGCTGGGACTTGTCAATGCCAGCCACAGCTTGCTCGATACGCTCATTACGGTGCTTGGAATGGTCGTGACGCTGTTGCAGTTGCTCTCTTACATGGAATACGCCCTGATCAATACGGTCAGTTGTCTTTTGCAGATCGTGCTGTACGCCATCATGATCCGCGAGCAGCCCGAGCAGAGTACGTATCTTGTTTATACCGTTTACAGCCTTGTCTGCATCGTCCGAAGCGTGTTCAGCGTCCGCCAACTCTATCGCGAGCAACAAAATGCGAAAAAAGAATGCAAGGGTCTTGAAAATACGAGCGAAGTGTGATACAATAGGCGCATCAGATACAAAGGAGAGAGCGCTGTGGATTCGCTGATTTTCGCGCTGAACGCCGTTGCGCCCATCGTGGCGATGGTGGCAATCGGTTACATATTGAAACGCATCGGCTTTATGAGTGCCGATTTCGCTAAAATGGCAAACAAGCTGGTCTTCCGGCTGTTTTTGCCCAGCATGCTGTTTTTGAACGTATACAATATCGACAACCTTGCCGAGATGGATTTCGGCTACGTCGGTTACGTGCTCGTGGCGGTGGTGATCATTTTTGCCGTCACGCTGCCGCTGACGGGGATTTTTGCAAGGGGAAAGGCCCAGCGCGGCGTGCTGCTCCAAAGCGTTTTTCGTTCTAACTACGCACTCATCGGCATTCCGCTCTCGCAATCGCTGTACGGCGCGGCGGGCGTTACGGTCGCTACGCTGCTCTCGGCGGTCATCATTCCCGCCTTCAACGTGTTGGCCGTGATCAGTCTGTCCATCTTCCGTCCGACCGACGGTAAGCCGAGTGCTAAAAAAATCATCACCGGCATTGCCAAAAATCCGCTCATTCAGGCCGTCTTTTTGGGACTTGCCACGCTTGGTGTGCGTGCGCTGCTCGCACGCGGCGGGGTCACGTTCCGGCTCTCGGATATCACGCCGCTTTTTAAGGTGCTCAATTATCTTTCCAATATGGCAACGCCGCTGGCGCTGCTCGTGCTGGGTGCGCAGTTTGAGTTTTCTGCCGTGTCGTCGCTGCGCCGCGAAATTCTGTTTGGTACTCTCATGCGTACGGTGGCCGTCCCCGTGTTCGGACTTGGCTGTGCCTACGTGCTGTTGCGCCTGAACGTCCTTTCCTTGACGGGTGCGCATTTCGCCGCCTTCGTTGCCGCCTTCTGCACGCCCGTGGCCGTGTCCAGCGTGCCCATGGCGCAGGAAATGGACAGCGACGTCACGCTCGCGGGGCAGTTGGTCGTCTGGACGACGCTTGTGTCTGCCTTGACCGTCTTTCTCTCTGCTTTCATTTTGCGAGCCGTCGGTGTGTTCGCGTAATATCAGCAAGCCGTCCTGTGCCGGGTGCCTTGCTTTTTAGCAGAAAAATGCACGTTCAATTTGCCTGTTTTTGTTGACAGAAAAATGAAAATATGGTATCATGAAAAAAAGGCGATGAAAGAGAAGATTAAATGGAAATCTGTTGACGGAAAAGAAAAATGTAGTATCATTGAAAAAATCACGATTGGGGAGGAAGCTTTATGAAGACCAACGTATATTGCGTGGGCAACGCCCACTTGGATCCTATTTGGCAGTGGAGATGGCAGGAGGGAAGCACCGAGGCCAAGGCGACCATTCGCAGCGCGCTTGACCGTATGAAGGAATTTGACGATTTCAAATTCGTCTGCTCCTCGTCGATCATTTACGAATGGATCGAGGAGTTTGATCCCGATATGTTCGAGGAGATCAAGGCGCGCGTAGCCGAGGGACGCTTTATCCCCGTGGGCGGCTGGATCGTTCAGCCCGATTGCAATAACCCCTCGGGCGAGTCGTTTGCCCGCCACGGCTTGTACGGTCAGCGCTATTTTATGGAAAAGCTCGGCACGTGTGCCCGCGTTGGCTATAACGTCGATTCGTTCGGACACAACGCCATGCTGCCCCAGATCCTCAAAAAGAGCGGCATGAACGCCTACGTTTTCATGCGCCCCATGGAGCATGAAAAGAGCATGGAGCACGATCTCTTCCGCTGGGTAGCCCCCGACGGCTCAAGCGTGGACGCCGTGCGTCTTTGGTCGTGCTATTGCAATCTGTTCGACACCGAGGAAAAGCTCGCCGCAAAGCTTGCTGAGCATAGCGAAAAGTGCCGTACGGGCGTGGACGCCATTCCTTTTTTCTACGGTGTGGGCAACCACGGCGGTGGCCCGACCATTCGCCACATCGAGCTGCTCGAGGCGTGGGCAAAAGCGCACCCCGAGCAGAATATCGTTTTCTCTGATCTGTCCGACTTCTTTGCCGACTGCCGTGAGCAAATGCCCGAGCTGCCCACCTACGAGGGCGATCTTCAGCACCACGCCAGCGGCTGCTACGCGGCCGTGTCCGAGATCAAGGATACCATCCGCAAGGGCGAGAACGCACTGTATAGCGCCGAGATCTATTCGCTCATGGGACAAGTGCTGCTTTCGTGCCGCTATCCCGCCGACGACATTCGCGAGGCGTGGAAGAAGGTCTGCTTTACGCATTTCCACGACAATATGGGCGGCTGCTCCACGCACGATGCGCACGAGGGCGTGCTGCTGATGGGCAAGGAGGCGCAGTCGGTCGCGGCGCGGCTCGAGAACAACGCGATCCAAAGTCTTTCGTGGGCCATTGATACGCACGATATGGTCGGGTATCCCCTCATTTTGTTCAACCCGCATCCCTGGGAGGTCACCCAAACGATCAACCTCGATAAGCGCATCGTGGCGTTGGAAACCGAGGACGGCACGCCCGTCCCGATCCAGCACGTTTACTCGCAGACCGAAAGCTGCGCTGCGTGGCCGAATACCGTTTTCCGTGCCACCGTTCCCGCGATGGGCTGGGTGACCTATCGCATGCTCGATGCAGCGGCAGAGAGCCCCGAGAGCACCGTCACGGCAAGCGGCAACACGCTGGAGAACGAGTATTATCGCGTGACCTTCGAAAAGCATACGGGACATATCACCGAGCTGTACGATAAGCGCAAGGAAAAGAACGTTCTGTCGGGCAAGGCGGCCGTTCCCGTGGTCATCGACGAATACGAGCACGACACATGGAGCCACGCTCGCAACTTCTTTACCAAGGAGATCGGCACTTTCACCGACGCCAATATCAAGGTCGTTGAAAACGGCCCCGTGCGCGCCACGATCAAGGTCACGAGCCGCTACGGCAGCTCAACGCTGACGCAGTATTTCAGTCTGATGGCGGGCGAGGATCGGTTGAACGTTCGCGCGCAGATCGACTGGCGCGAAAAGCACAAGATGCTCAAGCTGGCCTTCCCCATGGCGCTGACGGATACCAAGGCGATCTACGAGATCCCGTTCGGCCACATCGAGCGTCCCGACGACGGCGAGGAGGAGCCGGCGTTGATGTGGATGGGCGTTCAAGGCGCCGAGGGTGCTTACGCGCTCATCAACGACAATAAATACAGCTTCTCGGTCAAGGGATCGACCATGTATCTGACGGCCGTTCGCAGCCCCATCTATTGCGACCACGGCGGCAGACGCACCGAGGAGTCCATGTATACCGATCAGGGCATGAGCGAGTTTGATTACGTGTTGACCGAGCTGGATCCCCATGCGCTCTATCGCACCGTTCGTGCCGCAAGGCAGTTCAATATGCCCTTTACCTACGTTGTGGAAAACCGCCACGACGGTCGTCTGCCGCGCACGTTCCGCGGCCTTGCGTGTGACGCGGGCAACGTTGTCACGACGGCCCTCAAGCGTGCCGAGGACGGCAAGGGACAAGTCCTTCGCGCTTATGAAACGGACGGCCGCGCCGTAGACGCCACCTTTGAGGGTGGGCTGCTCCGCGACTCCGTTACCGCACATTTTGAGCCCTATGAGATCAAAACGCTTTACCTGCCCGACGAAGGTGACGCCCGCGAGGTGCTCATCACCGAGTGGGACGAGTAAAATAAAAGCAGCGGACCCCCGACGGCGCTGCGCTGGTTTTGTGTGCGATCAACCGTCTTTCTTTACCTTGTCGCCG
>JAZQMI010000105.1:0-15144 GCA_045543375.1 Eubacteriales bacterium
GCGGCGCCAGCGCCAACCTCGCCGTCTTTTTCGCACTGCTCAACCCCGGCGATACCGTCATGGGCATGAATTTGCAGGAGGGAGGGCACCTCTCGCATGGCTCGCCCGTCAATATCTCGGGTAAATATTTCAACATCGTTCCCTACGGTGTTTCCAGAGATACCGAAATGATCGACTACGACGACATGCGCCGCATCGCCCTTGAGTGCAAGCCCAAGCTCATCGTCGTGGGCGCGTCCGCTTACTCGCGCGTGATCGACTTTGCCCGCTGCCGTGAGATCGCCGACGAGGTCGGTGCTTATCTGATGGTCGACATGGCGCACATCGCAGGTCTGGTCGCCGCAGGCGTTCACCCCTCGCCCGTTCCCTACGCCGACGTCGTGACCACCACCACGCACAAGACGCTGCGCGGCCCGCGCGGCGGTATGATCCTTTGCCGCGAGGAGCTTGCTAAGGCAATCGACAAGGCCATCTTCCCCGGCACGCAGGGCGGCCCTCTCATGCACATCATCGCCGCCAAGGCCGTCGCGCTCGGCGAGGCTCTGACCGATGAGTTCAAGGCCTACGGCGAGCAGGTGGTCAAGAATGCGGCCGCTCTTGCCAAGGCGCTGACCGCTAAGGGCATCAAGCTCGTTTCGGGCGGCACGGACAATCACCTCATGCTGCTCAACCTCGTAGACGAGGGCATCACGGGCAAGGAGCTTGAGCACCGTCTGGACGAGGTACACATCACCGCCAACAAGAACACCATTCCGAATGACCCCCAGACGCCCTTCGTCACGAGCGGTCTTCGTATCGGTACGCCCGCCATCACCACGCGCGGCTTCAAGGAGCCCGAAATGGAGCTCATCGCCTCTTGGATCGTCGACGTCATCCGCGACTTCGACGCCAACAAGGAGCGCATTTCCGCCGAGGTTCAGGCTCTGTGCGCCAAGTTCCCGATTTACGAGTAAGAGGACGGATTTAGGGGGCTTTTTTGAAAAAAAGCCCCCTAAGACCCCAAAAAACTTGCAAAATAAATATCAAGATTGACGCGTTAGCTACCGTCCTTCAGCGCAACGACATCAAACCTGAATTGGGGCCCCTGCCCCAAAGGTTAGTGTCGAAGTTCAAGCATGCGGTTACATTGCTTTCTATATCTCGCCGAGCGAGATATTTCGAGCTCGCGAGGCGCGGTATTCATAAACGCCATGCGCCCATTTAACCAAACCCATCTTGGTGACAGCCGTCACCAAGATGGAGGCATCTCGCCAAGCAAACCCTTTGAGCCTCGCATGAAAGCGAGGCGAACAGAGCGCCGTCGCGCGGCGCGGGTCAAGGGGCAACGCCCCTTGCTCGTTTTCTTTCGTACTTTCTTTGTCGAGTGACAAAGAAAGTACATATATCCCCGCGGCGGCGGGAACGGAGTAAATTGGCAAAGCCAATTTACAGCGAGCAACGCGAGCAGAGCGTTGTGCCGCCGACCAAAAACAAAAGAAAGAAGGTATCCCTATGGCATATCTCTCCGACATCGAAATCGCACAATCGTGCCAAATGCAGCACATCCGCGACATCGCCGCACGCGCAGGTGTTGACGAAAAGTACGTCGAGCAGTACGGCAACCACAAGGCCAAGATCGACCTCGGACTTCTGAACGAAGACCGCAAGGACGGCAAGCTCATTCTCGTCACCGCTATCACGCCCACGCCTGCCGGCGAGGGTAAAACGACCACCACCATCGGTCTTGCCGACGGTCTTTCCCGCATTGGTAAAAACGTCACCGTCGCGCTGCGCGAGCCCTCTTTGGGTCCCGTGTTCGGTGTCAAGGGCGGCGCTGCCGGCGGCGGTTACGCGCAGGTCGTGCCCATGGAGGACATCAACCTCCACTTCACGGGTGACTTCCACGCCATCGGCGCGGCAAACAATCTGCTCGCCGCTATGCTTGACAACCACATTCAGCAGGGCAACGCGCTTGGCATCGACGTGCGCAAGATCACCTGGAAAAGATGCGTCGATATGAACGAGCGTCAGCTCCGCTTCATTACGGACGGTCTGGGCGGTCGCGTCAACGGCACGCCCCGCGAGGACGGCTTTGACACCACCGTCGCCTCCGAGATCATGGCCGTGTTCTGCCTGGCCTCGTCCATTTCCGACCTCAAGGAGCGTCTGGGTCGCATCACCGTGGGCTACACCTACGACGACCGTCCCGTCACGGCCGCCGACCTCAAGGCCGTCGGTGCTATGACCGCACTGCTCAAGGACGCCTTCAAGCCCAACCTCGTGCAGACGCTCGAGGGCACGCCCGCCTTCGTTCACGGCGGTCCGTTTGCCAACATCGCACACGGCTGTAACTCGGTCATGGCCACCAAAATGGCACTCCGCATGGGCGACTATACCGTCACCGAGGCCGGCTTTGGCGCCGATCTGGGTGCTGAAAAGTTCCTTGACATCAAGTGCCGCATGGCGGGTCTTACCCCCGACGCGGTGGTCGTGGTCGCAACCGTCCGTGCGCTCAAAATGCACGGAGGTCTTGCCAAGACCGAACTGAATACCGAGGATCTGGGCGCGCTGGAGCGCGGTATTCCCAATTTGCTCCGCCACGTTTCCAACATCAAGAACGTGTACAAGCTGCCCTGCGTGGTGGCTGTCAACCGCTTCCCGACCGACACCGACGCCGAGATCGACTTCATCATCGCCAAGTGCCGCGAGCTGGGCGTCAATACCGTACTCTCGACCGTCTGGGCCGAGGGCGGTCGTGGCGGCGAGGCGCTGGCGCGCGAGGTCGTCAGACTTTGCGAGGAGGAAAAGGGCAACTTCACCTTCTCCTATGAGGACGATACGTCCATCGAGCAAAAGATCAACGCGGTCGTCACCAAGGTGTACGGCGGCGATGGTATCATCGTTACGCCCGCGGCCAAAAAACAGATCGATCAGCTCACCGCCTTGGGCTTTGGTCATCTGCCCGTCTGCATCGCCAAGACGCAGTATTCCTTCTCGGATGACCCCACCAAGCTGGGCGCGCCCGATGACTTTAAGGTCACCATCCGCTCTGTCAAGGTGTCCGCAGGTGCCGGCTTCGTCGTCGTCCTCACGGGCGATATCATGACCATGCCCGGCCTGCCCAAAGTCCCCGCCGCCGAACGCATCGACGTCGATGAGAGCGGTAAAATTACGGGATTGTTTTAAGAGAACGAATCAAGGGGGACTTTTTGAAAAAAGTCCCCCTTAAACCCCTCAAAAACTTACAAAATAAATGGAAAAGTTGGCGCGATAGCTCTCTTTCTTCAGCGCGACAACTTCTATGCTCCATGGGGCCCCTGCCCCACTTGTTAGCATCAAAATTCAAGCAGTTGGTATCTGTGCCACCCAAGTGTTCGCGGCTTTATTTAAGCCGTGAACGCGAAAATTGCACCCAACGATACCTTTGAGCGCCGCCTTGGAAACCGAAGGTTTCCACCGAAGGCGCGAACAGAGCGCGGCATCGCCGCGCGGGTTCTCCAAGGGCACGCCCTTGGACACGCTTTCTTGGTTCGTTCTTTGCCGTGCGGCAAAGAATGAACATAAATTTCCACCTTGATAAATAATTTCAAAAAATTTCGCCAAAACTATTGACAACGCTCGAAATCTTTGCTATAATATCATGCGTTGAATATTGGGGCATCGCCAAGCGGTAAGGCAACGGACTCTGACTCCGTCATTACCTAGGTTCGAATCCTAGTGCCCCAGCCAAATCCCCGAGGATTTATCCTTGGGGATTACTTTTTACCTCTTCACTTTTCACTCTTCACTAAAAAATCGGGGATTTGGCAAGTAATAGGTAATAGTGAATAGTGAATAAGTTCGGTAGCTTTTCGCTTTGGCGAAAAGCATTTTTTGCTATATAGGTTGAAAAGTAATAGAATTTATGGTATAATTAGACTATCAAGGTGAAAGGTGGTAAGGCTATGGCTGACAGTCCTTTGATGATTAAATCAAAAGCATTTGCACTTAATGTAATACAAGTATGTAAGGAATTAAGATTGGCTAAGTGTGAAAGCGCTTTGATAAATCAGTTTTTGCGTTCGGGAACGAGTATTGGAGCAAATATCAGAGAAGCTTTTTATGCTCACGGAAAAGCCGACTTTATTGCCAAACTGCAAATTGCTTTGAAAGAGTGTTCAGAAACGGAATATTGGATTGAACTTGTTTTGGAAAGCGGATATTACCACGATAATACTTTACTCGATAAATGCACGGAATTGAAAAGAATTTTAATTTCTTCTCTTAACACAGCAAAATCAAACCAAGATAACAAATAATTTTCAAAAACTTTTCTTGCATTCTCGGTCCTTTTAGGTATAATGTGTTTACCACCCGAAAGGAGAACGAAAATGCCAAATTTAAAACCATACTATCAAGTAAAATTAACTCTGTTGCGATGCAAGTTGTCTTTTCTCGAAAATCCCCCAAAAACCGAGGACGAGCAATACGCTTACGATATTATCCAAAAGGCGTATGAGATCAACGAGAAAAAGATAGAAATGCTTGATTTTGATAAGAACAAAAAGCTGTTAGAGGATTATTACAGGTGGCTCGATAGCAGACGAAAATGATAATGAAAGGATAAACGGGAATGAAGCCAATTATACCCCCCATTGAATTTATATCACCATTATCCGAGGTTGAGGTCAGGATGACACTAAAAGAACTGTGCGGATCAAAATGGGATAATTGCCCGTTTGATGGAGAGGTCAATAATAACTCCTTTCGATTGATAAAAAATCAACGCCCTTTTGTCTACACAAGAGGAATTCCAAATCCAATACTCATAGGTGATTTTGTTGGACAAGGTGAACGAACAAAGGTGACGATATCGCTAGATACAAGAATTACAGATATCATTGGATTGTTAATATTAATTTTAGGTGCAATTGGATTGGCGGGTTATGGTTTTGTTTCTATGCTTGATGAAGGTTTTATTGTAGCAATCGTTTCGGCTATGATGATTTGCGGTCTTGGTGTTAGCTTTTCTGCTTTAAATTATTTTTTGATTTGGTCGAGCTTTCATAAATCTGTCAATAAGATCAAAAAGGCTTTGGGTATTTCCTCATAAGTTTAACACTCTTTGTAATAATAAAGTACAATGTCATCTAATACGGTCGCCAATCACAAAAAGGAAAGAGTAGGGCTCGTCCCTGCTCTTTCCTTTTTCGTTTGTGCTTCGCGATTCAGAACCTCTCCGTTTCGCAGAAACGGATTGTTTTGCGCTCGCTTCATGATTGCCCTTGATTTTCTTTGGGCGCAAAACGGGTTCTGAATCCTAATGCCCCAGCCAAAAAAATTCCGAGAACATAGTTCTCGGAATTTTTTTATCCAATCCGAAGGATTGGCATGACATCACGCGTCGGCGTGTATACAGCCGTTTGTTTGAATTACAGATTTGGGATTGCTTTTTACCGAAAATGTGATATAATTACATTTAGAAAGGTGGTGCGGCTGTGAAAAAATTTGCTATCATGTTTGGAAGCGGCATCGGCGACGTACAAAAAAGAGCCGTTGAGGAATTGGGCAAGACCCTGCTTGATTATACCTTTGAATATCCCGTTTGCCGCGAGGTGGGACAAGACGCGGAGTTGAGCGATCATATCAGAATTTATATCGGTACAAAACAAAGCAATCCGTACATAAGAGAACATTCTCCCAAGGAGCTTACAAAACGGGAAGAATACGTAATCAAAGTCGAAGGGGACGTTGCCATCATCGAAGGCTACGACGACGCGGGCGTACTGTACGGCGCGATCGATTTCTACAATCAATATATTTTGACATACGAGCGCCCCGACGAAGGAAAATGCTTCTTGAATGCTTTGGGGACAGACGAGCTGCCGAGCTTTGAATATTCGTCGGCTCCCTCGGTAAAAGAGCGCGGCTTGTGGAGCTGGGGACACGTGATCTACGACTATCGCGGATATCTCGACCATATGATGAAATTGAAAATGAACGGCGTGATCATCTGGAACGATTTTGTGCCCGTCAACGCGCGCGAGATCGTCAGCTACGCACACGCACGCAACATCAGGGTCATCTGGGGCTTTTCCTGGCTGTGGGACACGAGCTGCGACCGTGTAGACATCAAGCATCTTGACGGATACGCCAAGACCATCCTTGAAAAATATGAGGCGGAATACGCCGATCTCGGAGGCGACGGCATTTATTTCCAGACGTTTACCGAGCTGAGTGCCGAGTATATAGACGGTGTCTTGATCGCCAAAGCGGCGGCGGATTTTGTCAACGACACAGCCGCGCTGTTTTATCAAAAATATCCCGAGCTTGAAATTCAATTCGGACTTCACGCAATGTCGGTGAAAAACAAGCTTGAATTTATCAAAACGGTTGACCCCCGCATTCGCATCGTGTGGGAGGACTGCGGCGCGTTCCCCTTTTCGTATGATCCGAACGACGTTGCAAGCTTTGATGAAACAAAGGCGCTCCTTGGCACGATTTCAGCACTTCGCGGCGCAAGCGATCCTTTCGGCGTCGTTACCAAAGGGCTTGTCAAGCTCGATTGGACGAGCTTTGAGCACGCACAGGGTGCGTATTGTGTGGGCGTCAGCTCGGAATATATCAAGAGAAACCGCGTGGAGCGCAAAAGAAGCATATGGCGGTATATCCAGAGCGGCTGGCTCAAAAACGCGGACAAAGCGCATGACATGGTCCGCAGCATGTGCCGTGCAAAAGACGGAAATTTGAACGTATATGCGCTCGTCGAGGACGGAATGTTTGAGGAGAATATCATGTATCCCGTGGCACTTTATTCTGAAATGCTCTGGGATTGTGAGCACGATACGGATCAGCTGATACAAAACGTCGCGCTCAGAAGCTACGTTACGTTTGCTTAAGGAAAAATGATATTTAGATCGTGCTTTGATAGGAGAAAAAAATGAAGCTTACATATTTAGGTACAGCCGCAGCCGAAGGATTTCCCGCATTGTTCTGTCATTGCGAATACTGCAACGAGGCAAAAAGGCTTGGGGGAAAGAATATCCGCACGCGCTCTCAAGCGCTGATCAACAAAGATCTGCTGATCGATTTTCCCGCTGATACGTACGCCCATTTTTTAAATAACGGTATCAACGGCGACGAGATCGAGTATCTGATCGTAACGCATGCACACAGCGATCATTTTTATTTGGATGATCTTTTTATGAGATCGGGCGCATTCGCACACAATATGCGTGCACCGACGTTGAATATCTTTTGTCCCAAAACCGTTTTCGAACAATTTACAAATATTCCCCAAGGCACGGCTGTAACCGTTCTTGAGCCATATCGGACGTATGAGATCGGAGCATATCACGTGACCCCCCTGCCCGCACGGCATATGTTTGGATCCGAGGCGTTTATCTATCTGATCCAAGGGGATAAAACGCTGCTCTACGCTCACGATACGGGATATTTCTACGAGGAGGTCTTCGACTACGTAGAAAAATCTCAAATCGTCTTTGATATGATCAGTCTTGACTGTACAAACGTTGATATTCCCATCTCGGACGAAGGATCGCATATGGGTTTTCAAAACATCGAGCGTGTGTTAAGCCGCTTGTCTGCCATGGGAGCGGTGACGAATTCAACAATAAAGTACGTGAATCACTTTTCTCACAACGGAAATCCTCTCCATCACGTTCTCGAAAAAAGAGCAAAAGAATACGATTGTCATGTGTCATATGACGGTTGTTCGGTCGTCATCTAAAACGGGCTGAACGGTCAACAAACACCACCCCCTCGGGTGATGTTTCTTTTGTCCGGAGCATCGGCGCTTCGCGCCTTGCTGCGCAAAAACGAGTACCCTTGCATCCCCACAACTTTTTCTTTACATTTCCTTATATATATGCTATAATAACCCCAGAAAGCCTGCGCTCAGACAACAAAAACCATCATCTTTAAACTGCATTTTGTTTTCGGGAGGAAGAAATGAAAAAATTCGAAGTAGAAAATCACGAACCAAGCTATCTGCCCGAGGGTGAATGGGAGCTCGTTTGGTCTGATGAATTTGACGGAACCGAGTTGGATCGGACAAAATGGGATTTCAGACTTCATTTCTGGGGAAAGCGGTTTGATGCGTATACCGACCAAGGCGTGATCTTGGACGGAAACAGCCACGTTGAGCTGCACAGAACGGAAATAAACGGCAGATACGTTTCTCCTCAGCTTCAAACGGGCTCAAACTCGTTCGATATTCCCAAAAGCAATACCGAAAATCCTTGGGGACAAGACGAGATCTGGCCTCTGGGTATGCTGGAGCCGCCAAAATTCGTTCACCGCTACGGATATTACGAATGTCGTTGCAAATTTCAAAAGGATCCCGAAACGATGTGGAGCGCATTTTGGACACAATCCCCCTCCATCGGAACAAGATTTGAGCCCGAATGGTGCGGTATTGAATCCGATATTATGGAATGTTTTCACACGGGTCGTGCGACAACGGGAAATATCATGGGCGGATACGGCAAGCAGTACAGAACCGAAGGAAGGATGCGCTATGACGTTGCGCCGACCGAGGACGGCTGGCACTATTTTGGAATGAACTGGCAGCCCGACGGCTACGTTTTTTACTGTGACGGAAAGGAAGTTTCCAGATGCTCGAAAAATATCTCTCACGTGCCTCAATTCATTCTTTTGACCACAGAGGTGCAGGGATATCGCTCGTCCAAGCCCCAAAAAAAGATGGTAGACGGCAAAGAAGTAGAATTCTTTCCGTATGAGATCGAAAACGGCTTTGTCGACGATGCGTTCATCGTTGATTTCGTAAGAGTTTTCGACAAGAAATAAAGAAAGGCGGTGCCCCATGAAAAAACGATCCATTCTCAACCTCGTCCTATCTGCCCTGTTTTTGGCGATCGGACTGATTTTGCCCTTTTTCACCGGCCAGATCAAGGAGATCGGCGACTCGCTACTTCCCATGCACCTGCCCGTCATGCTGTGCGGACTGATCTGCGGCTGGAAATACGGCGGCGCGGTGGGGCTGATCCTGCCCTTTTTGCGCTCGTTGACCTTTGGCATGCCGCCGCTTTACCCCAACGCCGTCTGGATGGCGCTTGAGCTTGCCACCTACGGTCTTGTCATCGGTCTTTTGTTCAGTCGCAAAAAGGACTATTCCAGAGTGTATCTGCTCGTCTGCCTTGCCGTTTCCATGCTGTCAGGACGCGTCGTCTGGGGCATCGCCAAGGCCATCCTTTTGGGCGTGGCGGACAAGCCGTTCGGACTTGAAGCATTTCTCGTCGGCGGATTTGTCGACGCCGTACCGGGGCTGATCCTGCAATTTATTTTGATCCCGCTGATTATGGAGGTCATCTATCGCGCGCGGAAAACGACAAAATAAGAATATAAAATTCCGACACGCTCGTGTCGGGATTTTATCTTTTATTCCATTACCACACAGCACTCGCTCATGCCGTAATATTGCATACATCTCACCGTCTGCTCGCTGATGCGATCGCCGGGAATGGCGATGGGCACGGCGGGCGGGCAGGCAAGCGTGGGCGCGGACAAGATGCGTCCGACGCACGCGGTAACGGGCAACCACTCGCTCGGCGCGAGCATGGCCTCTCTGATCGACATGACGCGCTCGTGCGCGGGAATAGCGGGCGGCGTGTCGGTCAGCGGCGCGCGTTGGGGGATCTCGCACAGCGTGTCGGTGAATGCGGCGAGCGCACTCTCACCCTGCTCGGGTGTGAGCATGGCGACCAGCACCTCGCGGTCGGAAAACTCGCAAACAATGCCCTTGCCGAGCAAAATGTCCGCGATCTCGCGTCCCGTGTAGCCAAATTTGGCGGCGTGCAGCGTGATCTTGAGCGGCTCGTTGCCAAGCAGCGTATAACCATAGTCACAAAGCGTCCGCTTGGATTGTTCTATAAGCGCGGCAAAGTCCGAAAGTCGTTGTGTATAACCGCCTGCGATATAGGCGTTGGCGGCGTCAAGCGAGGCAAGCGTCAGATAAGAGGGACTTGTCGAACCAAATGTCGCAAGTGCCGTTTTTGCTTGGTATATCAAGGATTTCGGCGCGTTTTTGGATAGGTGCAGATATGCACCGCCCGTCAGCACGGGCAGCGTTTTATGCGCCGAATCACAACAAATATCCGCTCCTGCATCGATGGGATGGCGCGAGGGGGTCAAAAATTTCAAATAGGCGCCGTGGGCGTTATCGACCAGCAGCAGGGCCCCATTCTCATGGCACATGCGGGCGATCTCGCAAACAGGCAGTGTATTGCCAAGATAGTCGGGCGAGGTAATGTAGACGGCCGTCGGCTTGTTGTCACCCTCAAACAGCGTCTTGATGGCCGCTGCATCGATGGGGCAGGCAAGATAGTTGTCGGTGGTCGGCGTGATCCAAATGGGGTCGATATCCAGCAGCGCTGCCGCCGTCAAAAAGGCTCTGTGTGCGTTGCGACCGACCGCCACGGTCGGCTCTTTTCCTTGCTCTTTGGCATGCTGAATGGCCAGCAGCAGCATGGCGCGAATGCATTGCGACGAGCCTTCGGTCGAGTAATAGGTGTGCGCGGCAAACAACTCGCTTGCGTTTTGCTCGCTCTCGCGGATGATACCGTCCGCCTCGTAAAGGCTGTCCGCGCCCTCGATCTCGGTGATGTCCAGCGCTTCAACGCCCAAAGCCCCTTGTCCTTTATGACCGGGCATATGCAAGCGGTGATGGTCTTGCTTGGCGTATTGGTGGACAAAATCCAGAATGGGGGTCTTGACGGTCATTGCTCTGCCTCTTGGCGGGCGAGCGTGCGCGCGATCTCGACCATGATAGCGCACTCCATTCTCTTACGGAACAGCTCGCAGCCCGACTTGTAAACGCCCTTAACCGAGCCCGTGGCGTGGTAGGCGTTGGCGGCGCAGCCGCCCGAGCAGTACAGCTTTGCCCAGCAATCGGCGCAGTCGGGGCGGGCGTAGACGTTACAAGCAGCAAACTCGCACTGGCATTCTTTGTTCGTAACGCCGTTCCAAATGTCGCCCAGCTTGAATTTTTCGTCGCCGACGAACTGGTGGCAGGGGTAAAGGTCACCCCAAGGCGTGACGGCCATGTATTCGGTGCCCGAGCCGCAGCCCGAAATTCTCTTGTAAATGCAGGGACCGCCCGTCAGGTCGATCATGTAGTGATAGAAGGTGAAGGGCTTGCCCTCCTTGTCCTTTTCCAGCATGAGCATGGCCAGCTTTTCGTACTGATCCATGACGATGGCGCGGTCTGCCTCGGTCAGCTCCGCAGGGTCACCGGGGGCGCAGACCACAGGCTCCATGGAAAGCTCGTTGAAGCCCAGGTCCAGCATGACCTGAATATCCTTCAGAAAATCGGGGTTGGCATGAGTGAAGGTACCGCGCATATAGTAGCCCTTGCCACCGCGAGACTCCACTAACTTCTGGAACTTGGGCACGATGCGATCAAAGGAGCCGTGACCCGCATAGTCGACACGGAAGCGGTCGTGGATCTCCTTGCGTCCGTCCAGAGACAGCACCACGTTGTGGCACTCCTTGTTGGCGAACTCGATCACGTCATCGTCGATGAGCATGCCGTTGGTGGTCAGAGTGAATCTGAAATTCTTGCCCTTTTCCTTCTCAATGCTCCGCGCGTAGGCTACCAGGTCTTTCACCACCTGGAAATTCATCAAAGGCTCACCACCGAAGAAGTCAACCTCCAGATTGCGGCGGCTGCCCGAATTCTCAATGAGGAAATCCAGGGCGCGCTTGCCTACCTCAAAGGACATGACCGCGCGGTCACCGTGGTATTTTCCTTGGCTGGCAAAGCAGTAGGAGCAGTTCAGATTACAGGTGTGGGCAATGTGCAGACACAAGGCCTTGATGACCCCCGAGGTCTTGGCCTTGAGATGACCCGCCATGGGCTCAAAGGTGTCGGGGGCAAAGAGCTTGCCGCTGTCCTTCAAAGCCACCACCTGGGCGTAGCATTCCTCAATGTCGGCAGGGGTGATGTCGGCGCGGGCACCATATTTCTCGTTCATGGCGGTGATGATGGTGTCCTTGTCGTGAGACTCAAACATCTCGATGATGTCGTAGGCCACCTCGTCCACAACGTGAACGGCACCGGAGCAAACGTCCAGCACCACGTTGTAACCGCCAAGCTTGTATTGATGTATCATGTATGTATTCCTTCTTTCGTTATTCATAAAAAATGCCGCCCGATGGGCGGCATTTGGGGCAAGGGGAGAATTACTTGCTCTCCTTCTCCTTGCTCTCGCACTGCTGGTTAGCGATACCGCAGCTGGTCTTGCAAGCGGACTGGCAAGAGGTCTGGCACTCGCCGCAGCCGCCGTTCTTTGCGCTCTCGCAGAGGTTGCGAGTTTCGATAGTCTTAATGTGTTCCATGGTGGTAACCTCCATAAAATATACTACATCGTATTATAACACAAGTATGAGGGATTGTCAAGTGGATTTTACATATTTTTCAATTCCACCGCCGCCTCAAGGCAGACTTTTCCATCTCCGCGTACCGTGCGGAGCAGATAAGCGCCCTCGTCGGCCTGTGAACGCTGTACCGTCAGCGTGTCTCCAAAGGCTCCCTCGTTCATGTAAGCCAGGGACAGGGAAGAGACGAACCTCCCCTTCATGTCGGGCAGATAGTCGCAGACCATGTCGGGGTATTTGGTGTTGTTCATATGAAAATTGAAGTCCAGATCGCTGTAAACGATCTTGCGTTCCCCGACAGTTTCCATCTCGGCGGCGGCGGGAATGCGAACCTTTTTGGGCAGCGTCGCCTCGTCCAAAGGATCTCCCAAGGGAAACTCGCGGTCAAAATCCGTGACCTTCACCAGCGTCTTGTTTTTCACGTCCATGAGTGCCCAGGTGGTCAGCGCCTCGGCCACAACCTCGCCATCCCGCAGAATGGCAAAGCAACGCAGAAAACTCAAGGCGCGAGAGGGCGGACACCACGTCCGAACTTCAATATCCTCGTAGGCGCGGAGCGGCGCGTCTATACGAAGCTGAAGGCGGCTCAAAAGAAAACCAAAACCTTCATTATAAAATAGATCGTTGAGATCCATGCCAAAGGCGCGGCATTGGAGATTGGCCGTTTCCTGCATGTATTCCAGCACGCGGGAGGGGCGCATGATGCCCGAGGGATCGGTGTCGTGCCATTTGGTGGTGTATTTTACGGAATAGTACATATCTTTCATCCTTTAATATATAAGTTGTCACGACAAGATTATACCGAAAAAGCAGGGATTTTTCAAGTGGGGAAGGGGAATATTATCAATGATTTTACAATTTGAACCCGTTGTAAACCTGCGGCCGTTGATGTTAGCGCTTGAAAGGGATGCTTGATGGGCGTTCACATATTGTTCATCGAATATTAACTAAAAAGAGGGTTGAATCTTGAAAAAAGGACTTGACAAACCGCTAGAAAAGTGGTACATTATTAGCGAGGTTAGCACTTGACGCCTTTGAGTGCTAAATCTGAGAAAAATCGCAGACGAAAGGAAGGGACCCCATGAGTCAAGAACCCGTTTGTGAATTAAGTGAACGAAAAAAGCTCATACTGAAAGCCATCATCGACGCCCATATCGCCGAAGGCGAGCCCGTCGGCTCCAAGTATCTGATGGAAAGTAAGCAGATCCCTTGCTCCTCTGCTACCATCCGTAACGAAATGGCCGAGCTGGAAGCCATGGGCTTTCTGGAACAGCCTCACACCTCGGCAGGACGAGTGCCAAGCGAGCGTGGTTATCGCTTTTACGTGGACTCTCTCGTGGAGCATTACGCCATGACCGCCCGTGAGATCTACCAGATCAACGAGCTGCTCCAAGCCAAAATGGCCGAGCTTGATCAGATCTTGCTTACCGCCTCCAAGGTGGCCTCCAATCTGACCAACTACACGGCCATGGCCATTAAGCCTAAGTCCAACCGTGCGGCCATCCGCCGCTTCGACGCGGTATATATGGATGATAAGAGCTTCATCCTCGTGTTGGTGGCCTCGGGCAACCGGGTCAAGACCAAAAACGTTCGCCTCGGCGACGACGTGGGCGTGACGCTGACTCAGTCTACCACCGATCTGCTGGCCGCCGTGCTTAACGAGCACTTGCAGAATCTGTCTGCCAACGAGATTACCCTTCCCATCATGATGGCCATGGAAAACGCCATGGGCAAGGATGCCGCGCTGATCGCTCCCGTGGTCAAGATCATCTACGAGGTCATGAGCGAGCTGGACGGCGGCGAGGTGCGGGTCAGCGGTGTGGACAGACTGCTCCAGTATCCCGAATTCAACCAGCCCGACCGCATGAAGGAGATCCTCGGTGCCTTTGAAAAGCAAGAGGAGATCCTCAACATGGTCTCCACCCCCGACGGCGACGGTATCAACGTGGTCATCGGATCCGAAAGCTCGGTGAAGGTCATGGACAATTCCGCGTTGGTCTACAAGCCCATCGTCAAGGACGGCAAGACCCTTGCTGCCATCGCCATTCTGGGCCCTGCCCGCATGGATTACGCCAAGGTGCTGGCAACCCTTGAGGGGCTTTCGGGCAACATCACAAGTCTGTTAGATCAGGATCATAAATCACTACCCAACGGAAGGAACGAGAACAATGATTGAAGAAAAAGACGTTGAGGCGACGACCACCGAAGAAATGCCCGTCGTCGAAAACGAGACCGACGCTCCCGAGGCCGATGGCAAGAAGGGAAGCGATAAAAAGCGTCTGAAGAAGGCCGAGGCCGAGCTGGCCGAGGCACAGAAAAAGCTGGAGGCGACCGAGGCCGCTCTCGCGGAGGAGAAGGACAAATACCTCCGTATGCTGGCCGAATACGATAACTTCCGCCGCCGCACCGCCAAGGAGAAGGAAACGATCTACGGCGACGCTACGGCTGACACCATCAAGGGCCTGCTCCCCGTGGTTGATACCCTGGAGCGCGCCGCCGCAGGACTTTCCCCCGAGGATGCAGAATCTCCTCTCGGTAAGGGTATCCTGATGATCCTCAAGTCGGCCACCGACGCCCTCGCCAAGCTGGGCGTGGAAGAGGTTCCTGCCGACACCTTTAACCCCGATTACCATAACGCCGTCATGCACGTAGAGGACGAATCCCTCCCCGAGGGCGCCATCGTCGCGGTCTTCCAGAAGGGCTACCGTAAGGGCGACCACATCATCCGCTACGCCATGGTGCAGGTGGCTAACTGAGGGGTACGAGGAG
>JAZQMI010000106.1:0-3648 GCA_045543375.1 Eubacteriales bacterium
GGCATAAGATAAAAAGAAAACCGCTCTGCCACGGCAGAGCGGTTTTTTGCTTTCATTTACGCGTCAAGCCCGAGCACGCGCATCATGAGCATGAACATGAGCGGCAGCGTGAGCACCGAGAGCACGTGCGAAATGAGCGCCATGGCGGCGGCCAGTGAGGTGTCCTTGCCAAAGGCGGCAGGAATGACGATGGGGCTCAATCCCAGCGGCATGGCCAGCGTGCAGAAGGCGCACACAAGGTAGTCGGTGGGCAGCGGCAGCAGCTTGAACACCAACAGCGCGGCGAGCGGAATAACGACCAGACGCAATGCGCACGAGAGCCAGGTCGAATGCGACCGAAATCCAGCCTTGATATCGACCGTAGCAATGGTGATACCCGTGAGCAGCATGGCGACGGGCGACATACAGCCTGAGGCCATGCGAATGGCCGACATGACGGCTGACGGCATCTGAATGGGGGTAAGACCCAGGATCATGCCGAGCAAGATGCAGACGAACATGGGGTTGCACAGCGCATGCAGGCGCGCCCGCCAGCCGCTGCCCTCCACGGGAATGAGCAGCGTGGGCGTTGCCCAGGTGTAGATGAGCGTCCAGAGCGGCAGCGTGAAAATGATATAATTGAGCTCAAGGTCAGGGAAGAGCGCCTTGACGACGGCAATGCCCATAAAGCCGAAGTTGGAAAAGGCAAGCCCGTAGGCGACCGTGCCGCGCTTGTGCTTGTCTTTTTCGCACAGCCGACCGACAAGGAGCGAGAGCGGAATGATGAGCAGCATGATGCCAAGGCTGAAGAGCAGGAGCTGCCAGGTATCGTTCAGATTTTTTATGGTGAAGTTGGTCAGAAACGTATCGAGAATGAGCGCGGGAATGAACAGATTGTTTTCCAGCTTGGAAAGCATGCTCGCCGCCTCCTTTTGGAGCACGCCGACCTTGACCAAAAGAAAGCCGACGGCAATGAGCGAGAACAGCGAGATCATCTGCGAGAGCGTTGCCGTGAAGATTTGCATGAGTTTTTTCGTCCCCCTTATTACAACCCTATTATTATACCACGAAAATCGAAAAAGTCAAGCAAATGAATACCGATATTGACCATTTTTCTCAATCCAGAGAAAACACCTGCTCAAGCTTCGGCTGTGCGTGCGTGACGGGGTCAAGGGGCATCTCCATCACGTCCTTCATGTATTCGTTCCAACGATCGACGATCTCGCTTTGTGCTTGCATCTGTGCGGCGTACGCCACGCCGTGTGCGCATTCGTAGTAGCCGAACAGCACGTCGCCGTCCGTCCAGATGGTGTAGTTTTCAATGCCCGCCTGCTTGAGCAGCGCGGTCAGCTCGGGCCATATCTCACGGTGACGGCGCTCGTATTCCTCGCGCTGCCCCGGCTTGATCTTGGCCATCCATGCGTATTTTTCCATGCCGTTACCTCCCAAGAATTTCTTGCCTCTTATTATATCAAAATACCCAACGGATTTCAAGCACTTTTCCCAAATAGGTTGACAGAAAATGTGATATTCTGTATAATGAAAATTGAACGAACCAATGCAATTTTTCGGAATGCCTTGACAAAAATATGGTGCTCTGTATAATCAATCTCAAATCAAAAGCAAAGGAGATCTTCTTATGGGTAAGACTTATTGCATCACCGATTACGGCGTCGTGCCGAACCTTGATGCGCTCCAGACCGAGAAAATTCAAGCTGTGCTTGACCTGTGCCGCGAGAGCGGTGGAACGGTCGTCATTCCTGCGGGCACCTTCCGCACGGGCGGACTTCGCATGTGGTCGGATACCACGCTGTATCTGAAAAAGGGTGCCGTGCTCAAAGGCTCGGATACTTGTGAGGACTACGCCGTCTTCCCCGTACCTGAAGACGTGGTGCTGCGCACCGATATGGAAATGATCACGCAATATTATGAAAACCGCCCGTGGGAGGAGTATCGCCGCTCGATCGTGTCCGTATACGGCGGCAAAAACATCGCCATCATCGGCGAGGAGGGCGGCGTCATCGACGGCGACGACTGTACCGACCCTTGCGGTGAGGAGGGCTTCCGTGGTCCTCACGGCATTTTCATCACCAACGTGGACGGTCTGACCCTGGAGGGCTACACCATTCAGCACTGCGGCAATTTCATGCATCAGATCGATAATTGCCGAAATATTACCGTCCGAGGTGTGACCTGCCTTGGCGGTTCGGATGCCATTCACTTGCATGAGTGCGTCGATACGCTCATTGAGGATTGCACCTTCCACACGGGTGACGACTGCATCGCGGGCATCAATATGAAAAATCTGACCGTCCGCCGCTGCGAGCTGAACACCTCGTGCGACGTGTTCCGCGCGGGAGGCTCGCATATTCTGGTCGAGGATTGCCACATCTGGGGCCCCGGCATTTATCCCCACCGCAAAACGGTGGTGCAAAATCCCTATACCGACAAGGTGCGGGACAAGTCCAACACGCTGCCCCGCGAGGCGGGACGCCACAACACCATTTGCGTCTGGATCCATTTTGCCAGCACCAATCACCCCTCTCCCATTCCTTATCACGACATTACCTTCCGCCGTTGCCGCATTGAAAACGCCGACAAATTCCTTGAATACGAGGCCGATTCCAACAATCTGCAAAGCGGAACGCATCTGGTGGATATGACGTTGGAGGACATCACCATGACGGGCGTGCTTCAGCCCTCCGTCTGCGCAGCCGATGAGAACGAGCCGCTGACGGTCAAGCTCAAAAACGTCAAGGTCGACTTCCGCGAGGGCGCCCGGGAGAGAGTACTCTTCCGTTCCGACGCACCCAACACCACGCTGATCGTAGAATAAGAAAGGCAGGCTGTGCTATGAAACAAACGTATTACATCACCGATCACGGTGCTGTCGCTGACATCGACGCACTCCAGACCGACAAGATCCAGGCCGTGTTTGATCTGTGCCGCGAGAGCGGTGGAACGGTCGTCATTCCTGCTGGCATCTTCCGCACGGGCGGACTTCGCATGTGGTCGAACACTACGCTGCACCTTGAGAGCGGTGCCAAGCTGCTCGGTTCGGATATTTGCGAGGATTATCCCGTCTTTCCCATTCCCGAGGGCGTCGAGCTTCGCACCGACATGGAGCTCATTCCGCAGCAGTACGACGACAAGCCCTGGCCCGAATACCGCCGCGCTATCATTTCGGTGCTGGGAGGTGAGAATATCAGCATCATCGGCGAGGAGGGCTCACTCATCAGCGGTGACGATTGCGCCGATCCTCACGGCGAGGAGGGCTATCGCGGTCCTCACGGTATTTTCCTGACCAACGTCAAAGGCATCACGCTGCGCGGCTACACCATCGAGGATTGCGGCAACTTCATGCATCAGATCGACAACTGCCAAAATATCACCGCACGGCATTTGGTTTGTCAGGGCGGCTCGGACGGCTTCCATTTGCATTGCTGCACCGACGTGCTCATTGAGGATTGCGTCTTCCACACGGGCGACGATTGCATCGCGGGCATCAACATGAAAAATGTGACCATTCGCCGCTGCGAGCTGAATACCTCGTGCAACATGTTCCGCGCGGGTGGCTCGCACATTCTGGTTGAGGACTGCTATATGTGGGGTCCCGGCATTTATCCCCACGGTATGAGCATCGTGCAGCACGCCTACACGGATGCGGTC
>JAZQMI010000107.1:0-8726 GCA_045543375.1 Eubacteriales bacterium
GCTTCGCTAAATACTCTATCAAGGGCTCCAATACTTTATCGTCATCACCAGCGGCATCCCAATTACAAACGGTCATAATGATTTCAAAAAAACGTTTTTTGTCCATATTGCTTCCTTAAACGAATTCAAGTTTAACTAACAATTACATTATATCATAATTTACAACAAAAGTAAATAGGACGGCTCAATTTTTTACAAATTGAACCGCCATATAAAACACATAAAGCCCTGCCGAAGCAGAGCTTTTTGTATATCGAAATAATCGCCGTAAGGCTGAAATTATCTCTTTGAGAACTGAGGAGCACGACGAGCGGCCTTGAGACCGTACTTCTTTCTCTCCTTCATTCTGGGGTCGCGGGTCAGGAAACCTGCAGCCTTTAGAGCGGGCTTGTAAGCCTCGTCTGCAGCAAGCAGTGCACGGGAAACACCGTGGCGGATGGCGCCTGCCTGACCGGAGAAACCGCCGCCGTTAACGTTGGCGATGATATCGAACTTGCCGACCGTGTCGGTCACACCGAAGGGCTGGTTGACGATGAGCTTCAGCGTTTCAAGACCGAAGTAATCATCAATGTCGCGGCCGTTGATGGTGATCACGCCCGTACCGGGAACGATGCGAACGCGAGCAACGGACTTCTTTCTTCTGCCCGTGCCGTAGAAATAGGGTTTTGCACTAGTATACATTGACTTCGTCCTTCCTTTCCTTCAATTAAAACTCGACTGCTTCGGGCTTCTGAGCCTCGTGCTTGTGAGCGTCGCCGGCATAGACCTTCAGACGGGTCATAGCGGTATCACCCAGCGTGTTGTGGGGAACCATGCCGCGAACAGCCAGCTCCATAGCCAGCTCGGGGTTCTTTGCCATCAGCGTCTTGTACTGAACGGACTTCAGACCGCCAATGTAACCGGAGTGATGATGGTAGTACTTCTGCTCCAGCTTCTTACCGGTGAGTACTGCCTTCTCTGCGTTGATGATGATAACGAAGTTACCGCAGTCAACGTGGGGGGTGAACTCGGGGGCGTTCTTGCCTCTGAGCAGGTCTGCAGCAGCAACGGCCGTCTTACCGAGGGGCTTGCCTGCGGCATCCAGCACGTACCACTTGCGGACTACATTCTCTTTTTTCTGCATGAAAGTAGACATGTTAGAATTTCCTCCAAAATAATAGAATTTTTCAGACTTGCATATTATAGCACGACCTTTTTCATTTGTCAACACTTTTTTGAAAATTTTTTTGATTATTTTGATTTAGATATTCAAATACTCGCAAATGCTCGCGAAATCACCCCAAATGCTCGTTTAATCTCACGTGCCGATTTAAAAAATTTTTTTCAAAAATGAGCAACCTTTCGATGAAAAAGGTTGCTCATAGCTTATTTCAGCAGTTGCTTTAAGAATTGACCCGTATACGAGCCGTCGACCTGTGCGACCTGCTCGGGGGTACCCGTCGCGACAATCCTGCCGCCGCCGTCGCCGCCCTCGGGTCCGAGGTCGATGATATAATCGGCCGTCTTGATGACGTCAAGGTTATGCTCGATGACCAGCACGGTATTGCCGCCGTCGCACAGCCGCTGCAGTACCTGCAAGAGCTTGCGGACGTCCTCCGAGTGCAGTCCCGTGGTCGGCTCGTCGAGCACGTAGATGGTCTTGCCCGTCGGGCGCTTGGAAAGCTCGGTCGCCAGCTTAACGCGTTGCGCCTCGCCGCCCGACAGCGTGGTGGACGACTGGCCGATCTTGACGTAGCCAAGTCCGACATCAAAGAGCGTTTGCAATTTCTTTTGGATCCTCGGCAGCTCGGAAAAGAAGGTCAGCCCCTCCTCTACCGTCATATCGAGCACGTCGTAAATATTCTTTCCTTTATATTTACATTCGAGCGTATCGCGGTTGTATCTCTTGCCACGGCAGACGTCGCACGTGACGTAAACGTCGGGCAAAAAGTGCATTTCAATGCACTTGACACCGTCGCCCTCGCCCGCCTCGCAGCGGCCGCCACGGACGTTGAACGAAAAGCGACCGGGACCGTAGCCGCGTGCGCGTGCGTCCTGCGTTGAGGCGAACAGCTCGCGGATATCGTTGAACAGCCCCGTATAGGTGGCGGGATTGGAGCGCGGTGTGCGCCCAATGGGGCTTTGGTCGATGGCAATGATCTTATCCAGATGCTCGGCGCCCTCAACGCTGTCGTGATCGCCCGGATAGGCGTCGGCGCGATTGAGCTTGCGCGCCAAGTCGGGATACAGAATGCCATTGACCAGCGACGATTTGCCCGAGCCCGACACGCCCGTCACGCAGACGAAGCAGCCTAGTGGGATATCGACCGTAATATTTTTCAAATTATGCTCGCGTGCGCCGCGGACGGTCAGCACTTGTCCGTTGCCTTGGCGTCGCTGCTTGGGTACGGCAATGGATCTTCGTCCCGACAGATAGTCGCCCGTCAGCGAGTTCTCATTGGCCATGACCTCGGCGGGCGTTCCCGCTGCAACAACCTGACCGCCGTGAATACCCGCACCGGGTCCGATGTCGATCAGATAGTCAGCCGTGCGCATGGTTTCCTCGTCGTGCTCGACCACGATGACCGTGTTGCCCAGATCGCGCAGCTTGTGCAGCGTATCGATCAGCTTTTGATTGTCGCGCTGATGCAGACCGATGGACGGCTCGTCCAGAATATACAGCACACCCATGAGCGACGAGCCAATCTGGGTTGCCAGACGAATGCGCTGTGCCTCACCGCCCGACAGCGTTCCCGCCTTGCGCGACAGCGTCAGATAGTCCAGACCCACACTTTGCAAAAAGCCGAGCCTTGCGCGGATCTCCTTGAGAATGTCGCGCGCGATGGTCTGCTCGGTCTGGTCGAGCTTAAGTGCGTTGACGAACGCCAATGCCTCGCCGACCGAAAGATCGCAAAAATCGCTGATGTTCTTACCGCCCACCGTGACTGCCAGTACCAAGGGCGAGAGCCTCTTGCCGTGACACTCGGGGCAAGGTGCATCCTCCACGAACTGCTCGTAGTAGTCCTTGTTCATGCCCTGCGTCATGCGCGAGCGCAGCATGGGCAAAAGTCCCTCAAAACGGACGATCTGATGGTGCTCCTCACCGCCGAAATAGCGGTAGATATCGTATGTTTCATCGCCCGTGCCGTGCAGCAGCACGTCCATTGCCTCGGGTGTGAAATTCTCAAGCGGCGTGTCCAGATCAAAGCCAAAGCGCGCACCGACCGCTGAGAACAGCGGGCCGTTCCAGCTCTCCTCCTCTAAGGACTTGAAGCCGTTGACGGCGATGCCGCCCTCGTGCAACGAAAGCTCCTTGCGCGGCATGATCTTGGCAACGGAGAGCACTTGCATGTCGCCGATACCCGCACACTTGGGGCAGGCGCCCGCGGGGTTGTTGAACGAAAACATACGCGGCTCAAGCTCGCCGATCGAAATGCCGTGCTCCTCGCAGGCGTAGGACTGCGAAAAGCTGAGCTCCTCGCCCTCGCCCTCGCGCGGTACGGTCACGACGGTCAGGTGCCCGTCGGCGGCGTGCAGCGCGTTTTCGACCGAGTCGCCAAGGCGCGAGCGAATATCGTCGCGCATGACCAGTCTGTCCACCACGATCTCGACCGTGTGGCGCTTGTTTTTATCCAGGCTGATATCCTCGGACAGATCGTACAGATTGCCGTCCACGCGCACGCGGACGTAGCCGCTCTTTTTGGCGTCGGCAAGCACCTTTTCCTGCGTTCCCTTTTTGTCGCGCACCATGGGCGCCATGACCATGAAGCGCGTGCCCTCGGGCAACTGCATGATACGGTCGATGATCTGATCCACGCTCTGCTGTCTGATCTCCTTGCCGCACACGGGACAATGAGGCACGCCGATACGGGCGTACAGCAGACGCAGATAGTCGTAGATCTCGGTGACCGTACCCACC
Source organism: Eubacteriales bacterium (assembly GCA_045543375.1). Lineage (GTDB taxonomy): Bacteria > Bacillota > Clostridia > Oscillospirales > CAG-272 > SIG644. The sequence continues at coordinate 3,899 of JAZQMI010000107.1, forward strand.
GTCGAGCGAGGATTCTTGGACGTCGTTTTCTGGTCGATCGAGATGGCGGGCGAGAGCCCGTCGATGGTATCCACGTCGGGCTTGTCCATCTGTCCCAAAAACATACGGGCATAGGACGACAGTGACTCGACGAAACGGCGGTGACCCTCGGCGTAAATGGTATCAAACGCCAAGGACGATTTGCCCGAGCCCGACAAGCCCGTCAGCACGACCAGCCGATCGCGCGGAATGGACACGTCGATATTTTTCAGATTATGGACGCGTGCGCCCTTGATATCAATGGAAGATTGCATAATTCTCCTTCAAAACGGTTATTTTCCCGCCCGCAGCCGTGCGATCTCGTCGCGCAGCCAGGCTGCCTTTTCAAATTCAAGCTGTCTTGCGGCATCCTTCATCTCGCGCGTCATACGCTCGATCAAGCGCTCTCGTTCCTTGGCACTCAACTTACCCTTGGCAGCATCGGACACTTGTCCTTTGCCCTTCCTTTTGGCGCGTGCCTTGTCGGCGTTGTCGTCGCTGACGCCAATATCGATGACGTCACGCACGCCCTTGACGATGGTTCTCGGCACGATGCCGTGCGCCTCGTTATACGCCTCTTGAATGGCGCGGCGGCGCTCGGTTTCGGTGATGGCGCCCTCCATGGAGCGTGTGACGGTATCGGCGTACATGATGACCTTGCCCTGCGCGTTTCTGGCAGCGCGGCCGATCGTCTGAATGAGCGACGTTTCACCGCGAAGAAAGCCCTCTTTATCGGCGTCGAGTATGGCAACGAGCGACACCTCGGGAATATCCAAGCCCTCGCGCAAAAGATTGATGCCGACCAGCACGTCAAACACGCCAAGGCGCAGATCGCGAATGATCTCCATTCGCTCCATGGTTTCGACGTTAAAATGGATATAGCGCACGCGCACGCCGTTTTGCTCCAGATACGAGGTCAGATCCTCGGCCATCTTTTTGGTCAGCGTCGTGACGAGCACTCGCTCGCCCTTGTCCGCACGGATACGGATCTCACCCAAAAGATCGTCGATCTGCCCTTCGATGGGGCGCACCTCAATCAAGGGGTCGAGCAAGCCCGTGGGACGTATGATCTGCTCGACGGGCGTCGGGCTGTTTTCTTTTTCGTATTCACCCGGCGTCGCGCTGACAAACACGGCCTGATTGATCTTTTGCTCGAACTCCTCAAAATACAGCGGTCTGTTGTCGTAGGCCGAGGGCAGGCGGAAGCCGAAATCCACCAAATTTTTCTTTCTGGCCGTGTCTCCTCCGCTCATGCCGCGCACCTGCGGCAATGCCACGTGCGACTCGTCGACGAACAGAAGATAATCGTCGGGGAAATAGTCGAGCAGCGTATACGGTGTCGCCCCCACGGGACGTCCTGCCAGCACGCGCGAATAGTTTTCGACGCCTGAGCAATAGCCGATCTCGCGCAGCATCTCAAGGTCGTATCTCGTTCTCTGCTCGATACGCTGCGCCTCAAGCAGTTGCTTGTTTTCATTAAAATACTCGATGCGCTCGTGCATCTCGCGCTCGATCTCAAGGAGCGCTGCCTCGCGCTTGTCATCCGACACAGCGTAGTGCGTGGCGGGATAAATGGCGGCGTAGGACAGCGAGCGCAGTATCTCGCCCGTGACGATGTTGATCTCGCTGACGCGGTCGATCTCATCGTCAAAAAACTCGACGCGAATGGCGTGCTCCGATTCATTGGAGGGAATGACCTCGACGACGTCGCCTCTGACGCGAAAGGTATCGCGGGCAAATTCAATATCGTTGCGGTTGTAGCTGATGGCAACCAGATGACGCACGAAGGCGTCGCGATCCATGAGCATGCCGGGGCGCACCGCCAGCACGAGCGAGCGGTATTCCTCGGGGTCACCGAGCGAGTAAATGCACGACACACTCGCCACGATGATAACGTCGCGCCGCTCAAACAGCGCGCTTGTGGCACTGTGGCGCAGTCGGTCGATCTCCTCGTTGACAAGGGCGTCCTTTTCAATATACATATCCTTACCCGGAATATACGCCTCGGGCTGATAATAGTCGTAATAGGATACGAAATACTCGACCGCCGCATCGGGGAAAAACTCGCGCATCTCGCAGCAGGTCTGCGCCGCCAGCGTTTTATTCGGTTCAAGAATGAGCGTGGGGCGATTGCAGCGCGCGATGACGTTGGCCATGGTAAACGTTTTGCCCGAGCCCGTGACGCCCAGCAGCGTTTGCATGCGCTCGCCGCGCTCGATACCCGCAACCAGTGCGTCGATCGCCTCGGGCTGGTCGCCCGTGGGCTTGAATTCGCCCTTGAGAACAAAGCCGCTCACATTGATCTCCCCCTTTCCATGCTTGTAATCGTTGATCCTTATACGTTGGCCGGCAATGAGCTTTTCAGATCGTTCAAGTGCATGTCGTGCCCCGCCTCAACAAGCGAGAAAATACCACGCTTGTCCACGTCGATGACGGTGACCGACGCGTTGGACACGTACGGAATATTTTTCATTTCGGACAGCGGCACGCCCATGGCATAGCACTGCAGCGAGCGCACGACGGTAGCGTGCGTGGCAATGACGATGGTCTTGCCCTCGTTGGCAAATACGATGTTGCGCACGACAGGCAGCGTGCGCTGCTGCACCTCGGCAAGTGACTCGCCCCCCACGCAGCGGGCAAGCCCGATGTTGTTGCGCCAAAGCCCGTATTCCTCGGGATAGTTGCGAGAGAGCTCGTCGAACGGTCTTCCCTCCCAGTCGCCTGCGTAGATCTCGCGCAGCTTGTGGTGCGTTTTCACGTCCAGCCCCAGACGGTCGGCCACCGCCTTGCCCGTGTGGTAGGCGCGCAGCAGATCGCTTGCATACACGCAATCCACGTGATAATTTTCAGCAATATATTCTGCCGTCCGTGCGGCTTGTGCCAAGCCAAGCTCGGACAGCGGCGTGTCCGTATGTCCTGCGAAAATGCAGTTCTTGTTCGCTTCACTTTGCCCGTGACGGACGATCAACAGTCTGGTCATGATATCCCTCCTCTGTGTCGCTACAACAATATTATACCTATTTCTTTTTATTATATCATTTTTAAGAATTCAAGTCAACCGTGCAAGCAAAAAAATGCGAAATTCGCTCCGTCCCCTTGCTTTTTCGGGAGCTTTATTGTATAATATATTTGATTGTGCTTTTTTGCACAAAATACGCATAGGAAAAAGGTATTATGAACATTTTTGCACCACTGTTTCAAAACATTGCCGGTATCGACCTTCTGGGTGGTGACTGGAAAAAGCTCGTCATGTGGCTGATCGGCGGCGTGCTGATCTATCTCGCCATCAAAAAGGAAATGGAGCCCACGCTGCTGCTTCCTATGGGCCTTGGCGCCATTCTCGTCAATCTGCCCGGCGCCCACGTCGGCGCGCTCGATACGCTGTACAACGCAGGTATTGCCAACGAGCTGTTCCCGCTCATTCTGTTCATCGGCATCGGTGCCATGATCGACTTTGGCCCCGTGCTGACTAATCCCAAGCTGATGATCTTCGGTGCGGCAGCACAGTTCGGTATTTTCCTGACGCTGTGTCTTGCGTCCATGTTCTTCGATATCAACGACGCAGCCTCCATCGCCATCATCGGCGCGGCTGACGGCCCCACCGCCATCTCGGTCGCCATGAAGCTGGGCTCCAAATACGTCGGCCCCATCATGGTCGCTGCATACTCGTATATGGCGCTCGTGCCTATCATTCAGCCGCCCGTTATCAAGCTGCTGACCACCAAGAAAGAGCGACTGATCCGCATGGACTATCAGGCGGCGTCCGTTTCCAAGACGACGCGCATTCTGTTTCCCATCGTCATCACCATCGTCACGGGTCTGTTTGCCCCCAGCGCCATCGAGCTGGTCGGATTCCTCATGTTCGGTAACCTCATACGCGAGTGCGGCGTGCTGGATTCGCTGTCTGAAACGGCGCAGAAGGTACTGGCAAATCTTGTCACCCTCTTCCTTGGCATCTCGATCGCCACCCAGATGACGGCCGACAAATTCCTCGCACCCGAAACGCTGCTCATTCTCGGCCTTGGTCTGTTCGCCTTCATCTTCGACACAGCCGGCGGCGTGCTGTTTGCCAAATTCCTCAATCTGTTCCTCAAGAAAAAGCTCAACCCCATGATCGGTGCGGCGGGTATCTCCGCCTTCCCCATGTCGGGTCGTATCGTGCACGCGCTGGGTCGTAAGGAGGATCCCTCCAACTTCCTGCTCATGCACTCGATCGGCGTCAACGTATCAGGACAGATTGCCTCGGTCATCGCCGGTGGCCTGATCCTCAACTTCTTCCTGAAGTAACGTAAGAAAGGAAGGTATACGAACATGAAGAAAATTGCTATACTGCTCGCGCTGCTTGCGCTTTGCCTTTGCATCGTTCCCTGCTGTGCCGAGGAGGCTGAGGACGGCGCCGTGATGGATCAGGACATTCTGCTGATCTCCCCTGTCCCCGACGCCGCTGCCCCCGTTGACGGCGAGCCCGCCAAGGACACCATGGATGCTCCCGTCTACGCTGAAGACGTGACCACCACGGGTACCGCGATCGGCGGCGCAGACGGTCCCACCGCGATCCTCGTTGCCAAATCGGATTCCGCCATTGATTTCCACCCCGAAAATTTTGTCAGCTCGCTTTCCTATATGGGCACGGGCATGATCGGTATTTTTATCGTCATCGGTCTGATCGTGCTTGCTACTGTGGTTCTGAACAAAATGTTCAGCGACAAGGTAAAGAAAGACGATTGATCGCAAACAAAAGCAGAGCACCGCCGTCGGGGGGGCGCTGGTTTTATTTTTCTCGTCCCACTCCGGGGTGGGGACCTCGCGG
>JAZQMI010000108.1:0-6850 GCA_045543375.1 Eubacteriales bacterium
TCGATACCGACAACCGTTGCAGCGCCCTCGGTCTGACGCTTGAAGTCGATCAGTCTGTACTTGATCTTGTTACCGCCGCCTCTGTGACGAACGGTGATGCGGCCGTAGCTGTTACGACCTGCGTGCTTCTTCTTAATGGAAATCAGGCTCTTCTCGGGAGTGAACTTGGTGATTTCCTCGAAGGTCGGGACCGCCATGTTTCTTCTGGACGGTGTTGTCGGTTTATACTTTTTAGTAGGCATATTCCTTTAACCTCCTACTTTTAGTTCAAGCCTTCGAAGAACGCGATGGGCTTAGAATCAGCCTTCAGCGTCACGATAGCCTTCTTCCAAGCCGAGGTGTAACCAAAGTGTACACCGTATCTCTTCGGCTTGCGCTTCATATTGATGGTGTTAACGTCAGCCACGTCAACCTTGAACATTTCCTCGACTGCAGCAGCAATCTCGGCCTTGGTAGCGTCGCGGCGAACCTCGAAGGTGTACTTCTTGTCGCCGAGTCTATCCATGCTTGCCTCGGTAATGATGGGTCTGATGATGATATCCTGTACCATTTTCATTACGCAAATACCTCCTCAAGCTTCTCGATCGCTGCCTTGGAGGCGATGAACTTGTCAGCATTCAGGATGTCGTAGACGTTGATGGTGTGAGCCAGCGCGGTCTTGGCACCGGGAATGTTGGCACAGCTCTTAACGATCATGCCGTTTACTTCGGGAAGAACGATCAGGGGCTTGCGAGCGCCGCCCAGAGCGTTGATCATGTTGACCATCGTCTTGGTCTTGTACTCGTTGCAAACGATATCGTCTACCACGATCAGGCTGCCTTCAGCAACCTTAGCAGACAGTGCGCTGTACAGAGCAGCACGTCTGGTCTTCTTGTTCATGGACAAGCGGTAATCTCTGGGCTTCGGGCCAAGAGCGACACCACCGTGGGTCCACTGAGGAGAACGGGTCGAACCCTGACGAGCGCGGCCGGTACCCTTCTGTCTCCAGGGCTTCTTACCGCCGCCGCTGACCTCGGTACGGGTGAGCGTGGACTGGGTGCCCTGTCTTTGATTCATCAGATAAGTTCTGACAGCAGCATGGAGGACAGCGCCGTTGATCTCTGCGCCGAAGATAACGTCGGACAGCGTGATCTCACCGACTTCCTTGCCGGTCATATCCATTACTTTTACGATAGGCATTGATTATATCCTCCTTCCGCTTATGCTTTGACCGAGTCGCGGATGAACACGATGCCGTCCTTGGCGCCGGGAATGGCACCCTTGACTGCGATCAGGTTCTTCTCGCTGTCGATCTTGACAACCTTGAGGTTGAGGACGGTGACCTGCTCGTTACCGTACTGACCGGCCATCTTCTTGTTCTTGAAGATTCTCGCAGGGTCGATAACACCCATGGAGCCGGACTGACGGTGTACAGGACCTACGCCGTGCGTCATTCTCAGCTTGTGAAGATTCCAACGCTTGATTGCGCCGGTGTAACCGCGACCCTTGGTGATGCCCGTGACGTCGACCTTGTCGCCTGCGGCGAAGGTATCGGCGGTGACCACGTCACCAACGTTGAGTGCGGAGCAATCCTCCAGACGGAACTCCTTCAGATACTTCTTCAGAGCAACGCCTGCCTTTTCGAAATGACCCTTCTCAGCCTTGGTCAGATGCTTTTCCTTAACATCCTGGAAGCCGAGCTGAACGGCGTCGTAGCCGTCTTTTTCCGCAGTCTTCTTCTGTGCAACAACACAGGGGCCGGCTGCGATTACCGTGACCGGGATCATGTTTCCGGTCTCGTCGAAGATCTGCGTCATACCGATCTTCTTACCGATAATACCCTTTTTCATTTTTGTTTCCTCCTGTAAATTATTGGTTGACACGTACGCCTGTGCGCATTGGTGCCAACGTGATTTACAAAGTTACCATCCGCCGTGCGGTGTGCCGTCCGTGAGGCGTGGCTGTTATCTTTGTACCGTGAGCGCGGTATCGGTCAAGCTTGCTTGATTAAAGCTTGATCTCGATCTCAACGCCCGCGGGAAGCTCGACGCTCATCAGAGCATCGATGGTCTTCTGAGACGGCTTGATGATATCAATCAGTCTCTTGTGGGTGCGATACTCGAACTGTTCGCGGCTATCCTTGTACTTGTGTACTGCGCGGAGGATCGTGATGATCTCCTTGTCAGTAGGGAGCGGGATAGGACCGGAAACCTCAGTGCCGTTTCTCTTGGCAACTTCCACGATCTTCTCGGCTGCGGTGTCGATAAGCTTGTGGTCGTAGCTCTTGAGTCTGACTCTGATCTTCTCTTTTACTGCCATTGCTTTTGCCTCCTTTTCAGATTTGCCCGACCCTGCAGCCAACCCTATATATAATAATGTTGGCGAACGGTGCGGGGTCGCGTCTTGGTAAGTGGGGCAAGTTTTGCAAACACCGTTCCGTGTGTTTCTTCTTTCGCCTTTCAAAAACGGAAAACGCACATGGCACATGTGGACTTTCCGATCGTCAGACGACCCGTGTCCCGTCGGACACACGGCAAACGTAACGTTTTTGCCGCTTTCGGTAGGGTGTTTGCTCAAATCTGCGCCCGATCAACGGACATACTCCACGGAAATTACCCGCTCTTGGCGGCAACCTCCCGCTTCAACGCATATCAAGCCTTACAATTATACACGAAAAGTTCCCAAAAATCAATACCTTTGGTACAACTTTTTACATGTAATACCAACCGAACTTTCAATGATTTTACGCTCATTTCATGGTCATTATGCATAAAAACGAGCCTTTTTCATCAAAAAATGAGGTTTTTCAAGGTCCACAGGGGTTGTTTCACGGCTCAAAAAGACGTTCATAGAGCAAAATAGGCAGATTTTTTTGTAATGTTTCTACAAAAATAACGCAATTTTCGCTTTTTCGAGCAAACGCTTGCGATTTTTTTGAGCTCTCGCCCGTTTTGTTCATCAATTATTCACAAAATGGGCGTATAATGGTAATGTTGAATTTCCCCGACGAGGTGATATATAAAATGAAGAAAACGTTGATCTCCTTGCGCACTGCGCTCGCCGTCACGCTGTGCGTGGCGCTGGTCGCCTCGGCGCTCCGCTCGGTAGCCTTTGTCACTGCGTTTGACCGTTCGGTCGGCTATTTTGACCGCGGTGCCGTTCCTACATTATTGTATATAGTGATCGCCCTGGCCGTGGCAGGCGTCGCCGCCTTTGCCGTTTTGCATCGTTGCGATGCGAAGGATGCCCCCTGTCCCACGCGCGACGAGCGTTCATTGCTTCTCAGCGTCGTTGCCGGAGTGGTCAGCGCCGTACTGGCGTTTGCTGCCGTTTTGGACGTGCTCACGTTTGTCGGCGGTGCTTCCGTGCTTGTTCTCGCCCGCGGGCTTGCAGCCGCGCTCGCTATTCCCTACTTTCTGCTGCCTGCAAACCGTCGCGTATTACCCTTTGGACTTGCGGCGCATTTGTATTGTCTGTTGGTGCTCATCACCGAATATTTTGACCGATACGTCACCATGAACAACCCCGTTAAGGTGATGCAGCAATTTGCCCTGGTCACCTTCATGCTGTATCTGGCATCCGAAATGTACGCAGCACTTGGAACGGTACGTCCCTTGCGCACGACCGCGTTCGGTCTGCTGTCCGTATTCTTGAGCATCACGAGCGGCATCTCGTGTATCGTCGCCGGCATTGCGGGAGGCATCCTTACTCGCGACTATCTGATCGGTGCAATCGGTTCGCTCGCGCTCGGTCTGTACACGGCCGCGCGCTTGAACGCAGCGACGCTACATCCTCATTCTGATGAAACGGAGAACACTTGACATGGCAAGCAACGCAACGAGAGGCGCCAATCTTCGCATCCAATGGTTTCACAAAAAGGTCATCGAGCTCAGCTATCCCAACGCCATGCGTCTTTCCGAGCGCTTTGGCATCTCGCACCGTCAAGCGCAGCGTGACGTCGATTTTTTGCTGCGCAAGCTGAATGCTCCGCTCGCCTACAACGCCGAGCACAAAGGCTATCACTATACCGAGCCGTTTACGCTGCCCGTCGTTATCACGTCGGACAACGATGACAGCTATTCGGTCGCGCTGCCCGGCCAGGACGAGCTTGACCTGTTCGGTGCCGACAGCGGCATCATCCAGCTCCAGCTCCCCTACACCGCCACCATCGAGATGGAAAACAAGCTGACCGCCATCGAGCTGAACAAATTCATTACGGCACGCCGCGGCGACAAGCGTTACATATGCGAATTTCACCACATCGAGCAGTTCCTGGCCATTCTGATCTCGGCCGATGCCGGCGTACGCATCGTTGAGCCGGATTGGCTGCGCGAGCGTCTTGTGGACATGGCAAAAGGTATCCTTGCAGCCAATGACACGGCGGCATCGGGGACATCCAAAAAACCAAAATAAAAAATTTTCAACTTTTTTTCAAAAAAGTCTTGACAAAGGCGGGAGAGTAGTGTATAATACCTGCGTTATCCGAAGACAGCAGGTTTCCGTAAAAGCCACAAGCTCTCCTGCCGAGGACAGACTCAAAACAATAACGCGGCTATACCGCTTTGATTTACGGTCTTTCTTCGCGCAGACGCTCGGCTCTGACGGAGAGAGATTTTTTGTTATCTCCCCCGGCTATGCGGAGATAACGATTTTCAGTTTACTCATTGGGAGGTGAAATCGAATGCCCAGCAACAAGATTCTTGAACAGAAGAAAGCACAGGTTGCCGAGTTGGCCGAAGCAATTAAGAATTCTGCCGGCGGCGTCCTGGTCAACTACCAGGGAATTACCGTGGAAGACGACACCAAGATGCGTAAGGAGCTGCGTGAAGCAGGCGTTAAGTACGTTGTCGTTAAGAACACGATGACCGGTAGAGCATGCGAGATGAACGGCATGGATGACATGAAGCCCTACCTGAACGGTATGACGGCTCTTGCCATCGGCGCAGAGGATCCTATCGCTCCTGCGAAGGTTCTGAAGAAGTATGCCGACAAGCTCGAGTCCTTCTCCATCCTTGCCGGTTACCTTGACGGTGCCGTGATCGATGAAAAGACGGTCGTAGCTCTTGCCGACATTCCCTCCAAGGAAACGCTTATCGCGAAGTTCCTTGGCAGCATCCGCTCTCCTCTGTACGGTCTGGCTTACGCGCTGCAGGCTGTCGTCGACAAGGGCGACTCCGCTCCTGCTGCTGAAGAGGCCGCACCCGCAGAAGAAGCACCCGCAGCCGAAGAAGCTGCTCCCGCAACCGAAGAGGCTGCACCCGCAGAGGCTTAATGCATCTGCATAAATTCTAACTTTGAAATTTTATTCGGAGGTATTTGAAAATGGAAAAGATCACTAACATTCTTGAAGAGATCAAGTCTCTGACTATTCTTGAGCTGAACGAGCTCGTTAAGGCCGTTGAGGAGGAGTTCGGCGTATCTGCTGCCGCTCCCGTTGGCGTTGTTGCCGCTGCAGGCGCTGCTCCCGCTGCTGCTGCAGAAGAGAAGACCGAGTTTGATGTCGTTCTGGCATCCTTCGGTGGTAACAAGCTGGGCGTCATCAAAGCTGTCCGCGAGATCACCGGTCTGGGTCTGAAGGAAGCTAAGGAGATGGTTGAGGGTGCTCCCAAGACCGTTAAGGAAGGCGTTTCCAAGGACGAAGCTGAAAAGATCAAGGCTGCCCTCACCGAGGCAGGCGCAACCGTCGAAATCAAGTAATTTTCGCGCATCCGCGCGGATGCTACTTTACCGGCGTGTCTTTATGGTAACACGAAAAACCACACACCTGCATGGTGTGTGGTTTTTTGCTTTATGTCAGCGCACATCGCTTATCCTTTATACTCGCCCACGCAATTTTGCGGCTTGCCGTTGCGGTAAGCGATGAGGTTATCGGCAACGATGCCGACGAGTCTTGTGCGTGCCTCGATCGACCCCCAGGCAACGTGGGGCGTGACGACGCAGTTTCTGGCGGTCAGGTAGGCGTGTCCGTCGCGCATAGGCTCCTCGCACAGCACGTCGATGCCGGCGCCACGCAGCTTGCCTGCATTGAGCGCGTCCACGACAGCCTGTTCGTCGGTGACGCCACCGCGCGCGGTGTTGATGAGCACGGCCGAGGGTTTCATGAGCGAGAGCGTGCGCTCGTTGACCACGCGCTCGGTTTCGGGCGTCAGCGGACAATGCAGCGACACGTAGTCCGACTGCGCAAACAGCGTATCGGCATCGACGAACTGCACCTCGCTCTCGCAGCCGCTCGTATGGCGGCGCGAGGTAGCGACGACCTTCATGCCAAAGGCCAGCGCGATCTTGGCGACGGCGCGGGCGATGGTGCCATAGCCGTAAAGTCCCAACGTTTTGCCGCACAGCTCGGTCACGGGATATTTGAAATAAGAGAACGCTTTGGACTGTACCCAATCGCCGTTTGCGACCGAGGCGGCGTAATCGTCCGCGTGCGACGCAAAATGCAGCATAAGTGCTATGGTGTGCTGGGCGACCGAGTCGGTCGAATATCCCGGCACGTTGCACACGACGATGCCTCGCTCGTCAGCGGCCGCAACGTCGATATTGTTGTAGCCCGTCGCAAACAGGCCCACGAATTTGAGGTTGGGGCATGCGTCCATGACCTCGGCCGTGATGCGCGCCTTGTTGACGATGACAGCCTCGGCGTCGCCGATAGCGGTTGCAACGTCGGCGGGTGCGAGCAGATCGAACGAGCGGACGTCGCCCAAGCGCTCGATGGGATCGAAGGATACGTCGCCGCGCGTGACCGTGCAGCGATCCAGAATTGCAATTTTCATGAGAGTTTCATCTCCTTGATTTGATGGCATCATTATATCACACATACCCGCGCAATGCAAGAGCGAGAAGAAAAATCGTCCGCCCGACTGCCAAAGCA
>JAZQMI010000109.1:0-5347 GCA_045543375.1 Eubacteriales bacterium
GCGTCGGGCGTGATGTTGGAGTCACTGGTGACAAAGCCGGCCTTGTAGTCCTTGGCTCTTTTGACCATAGCGGCCTCGTCCTCGATGGACTGCGAGCCGTAGATGAAGGACACGCCGCCCTCGGTGGCAAGCGCCACGGCCAGACGGTCACCCGAGACCGACTGCATGATGGCGGACACCATGGGGATATTCATGGTAATCGCGCTCTCCTCGCCCTTCTTGTAGCGGACGAGCGGCGTCTTAAGAGAAACGTTTGCCGGGATGCATTCACTGGAGGAATAACCCGGAATGAGAAGGTATTCGTTAAAGGTATGGGAAGGTTCGTTGATAAAAGTAGCCATGGTTATTTCTCCTTTTCATTGATTGGCTTTGGTTTCGCAATAGATGCAGCGGTAAACTCGGTTTTGTTTGTCAGTCAGGCGGAACACGTGAGAGAGCTCTTGCTCGACCGTGGTGATACAACGGGGATTTTTGCAGCGAATGACGTCGCGCAGCTCGTGTGGCAGCTCGAGCGTCTTCTTTTCGAGCAGCTTGCCGTCCTTGATGATGTTGACGGTCGCGCCGGGATCGACGTAGCCGATGATGTCAAGGTCGAGCTCTTTTTCAGTATCGATCTTGATGATGTCCTTTTTGCCCATCTTGCCGCTCGCCACGTTTTTGATGATGGCGACCGAGCCGTCGATGCGCTCAAGATCAAGCAGCTCGTACAGCCGCATGGCAAGGCCTGCCGTGATATGGTCGATGACGATGCCCGTGCGGACGGTGGAATCAATGTTCATATCGTGCCCGCCTCCTTTAGTAGCTTGAGTATGAGCGCCATGCGCATGTATTTTCCGTTGAGCACCTGCTTGAAATAAGCGGCGCGGGGGTCGTTATCCACAGCGACGCTGATCTCGTTGACACGGGGTAGTGGGTGCATGATGCAAAGATCATCCTTGGCACACGAGAGCTTTTTGACGTCGAGAATATAGCTGTCCTTGAGGCGCAGGTAATCCTCCTCGTTGAAAAATCTCTCACGCTGAACGCGCGTCATGTAGAGAATGTCGAGCTTGGGCATGGCGGCCTCCAGATCGGTGACCTCCTCGTAAGGAATGCCGTTTTTCTCCAGCACGTCCTGCTTGACGTAGTCGGGGAGCTTGAGCTCGGTCGGTGAGATGAGCACGAAGCGAATGCCCGTGTAGCGCGACAGCGCGCCGACGAGCGAGTGTACCGTGCGACCGAATTTGAGATCGCCGCAAAGACCGACGGTCAGATCGGTAAAGCGACCCTTTTCGCGGTAGATGGTCAGAAGATCGGCCAGCGTCTGCGTCGGGTGGCAGTGACCGCCGTCGCCCGCGTTGATAACGGGAATGGAGGCGTTCATGGCTGCCACGAGCGCGGCACCCTCCTTGGGATGGCGCATGGCGATGATGTCGGCGTAGCAGGATACCGTCTTGGCGGTGTCAGCCACGCTCTCGCCTTTGGCCGCCGAGCTCGACGAGGCGCTCGACATGCTCAGCACGTTGCCGCCAAGCTCGTACATGGCCGCCTCAAACGAAAGACGGGTTCTGGTCGACGGCTCGAAAAACAGCGTCGCCAGCTTTTTGCCCTCGCACGCGTGGGCGTATTGTTCGGGATAATCGATGATATCACACGCCGAGGCGATCAGCTCGTCAAGCTCTTCGACGGTGAGATCGAGAATATCAATCAAGCTTCTCATGCTCATGCTCCTTACGCTTTCGCGCCGTTGATTGCAAGATAGTTTTTGATGCGGGTGACGTTCTCCTCGTTGACGGGGTCTGCTTCAAGGTACTCGATGATGTCGTAGACGTCGACGATGGAGTAGACGGGGAAGCCGAACTGCTGCTCGATCTCCTGCATGGCGCCCATGTCGGTCTGACCCTTTTCCTTACGGTCGACCATGATGAAGGTCGCTGCGACCTTGGTGCCTTCCAGGCGAGAGAGAATTTCCATCGACTCGCGAATGGCGGTGCCTGCGGTGATGACGTCCTCGATGATGACGATGTCCTCGCCCGCGGTGGGCACGTAGCCGACGAACATGCCGCCCTCGCCGTGATCCTTGACCTCCTTGCGGTTGAAGAAGAAGGGAACGTTCAGGCCGTTTTTGGACAGAGCAACGGCAGCCGAAACGGCAAGCGAGATGCCCTTGTAGGCAGGACCGTACAGCACGGCACTCTTTTTGCCCAGCTTTTCGAAATAAGCCTTGGCGTAGAACTCGCCCAGCGTGGCGATGTCCTCGCCCGTTTTGATCATGCCGGCGTTGATGAAATAAGGGATCTTGCGACCCGACTTGGCGGTGAAATCACCGAACTTGAGCACGCCTGCGCGCTCGAGGAATTGGATAAATTCTTTTTTGTAGGCTTCCATGGTGTTGGTCTCCTTTTATGTGGAATTGATATTGTTTTCTGATTTTTATGCAGCGTTCTCTTTACGCGGACACTGCTGCGCGCGTCCGCTGTTGGGCTTTTATGTTCATTCTTTGGCACTCGCCAAAGAACGAACCAAGAAAGCGAGGTAAGGGGGCTCGCCCCCTTACAACCCTGCGCGGCTATGCCGCGCTCTGTTCGGCGCAAAGAGGCGCTTCACTTCGTTTCGCGCACATGCGCCTTAAAGGGTTTGTTGGGTGGAAATTTCGCGTTCACGGCTTAAAGAAAGCCGCGAACACCGTGGTGGCAGGGCGTCAAGGCACCGCCCCCTACGACACGAGGTCATCCGTGTGCTTGAACTTCGACGCTAACAAAGTGGGGAAGGGGCCCCACAAGCGGCTTGAAGTTGTTGCGCTAAAGGAAGGTAGCTAACGCGCCAATCCTTTTATTTTTTTCTAAAGTTTTTTGGGGTGTGGGGACTTTTTTCAAAAAGTCCCCACGTCGTTCGCCTCGTTCCCCTTAGTCACAAAACTCAGCGACGCATCTCTCGTAGGCGGCGACGGGGTTCTCGGCGGCGGTGATGGGGCGACCGACGACGATGTAGTCGGAGCCGATCTCGCGGGCGGCGGCGGGGGTCATGACGCGTTTCTGGTCACCGATATCGCCGTCGGCGAAGCGCACGCCGGGCGTGACGGTCAGGAACTTCTTACCGCACTTATCGTGGACAAGACCTGCCTCAAGCGGCGAGCAGACGACGCCGTCAAGGCCTGCCTTTTCGGCGCAGGACGCGTAGTGCATGACCACGTCGGCGATGGGCTCCTTGATGAGAAGATCGTTCTCCATGCTCTCCTGATCGGTCGAGGTCAACTGGGTGACCGCAATGAGCAGCGGACGGCTGCCGTCGGGTCTGGTCAGACCTTCAATGGCGGCCTGCATCATGCGCACCGTACCGGCGGCATGCAAATTGGTCATATCAACGTCAAGTCCCGACAGAACGGCCATGGCCTTTTTGACCGTATTGGGAATGTCGTGCAGCTTGAGGTCGAGGAATATCTTGTGACCGCGCGCCTTGATCTCTTTGACGATCGAGGGGCCCTCGGCGTAGAACAGCTCCATGCCGATCTTAACGAAGGGCTTGCGGCCCGTGAACTGATCCAGAAATGCCAACGTCTTTGCCTTGCTGTCAAAGTCGAGGGCGATGATAACGTCTTTTCCCATGATTTTTTCTCCTTATATGTTACTTGTTGTTTTGACAGATGTGATCCGCCCAGTAAGCGGCGTGCTCCACCCAGCGGGCGATGGCAGCGTCCTTCCAGTCGGGGTTGCCGCACTCGGTGATCTCGTTACCCAGCGCCACACCGTGCGGTGCGTGGGGATACACGTGCAGCTCAAACGGCACACCCGCGGCGTTGTATGCGCTTGCCAGCGAGAGCGAATTGCGCACACTGACCAGAGCATCGTCCGCCGTGTGCATGATAAAGGCGGGCGAGCTGTCCGCGTCCACGTGACGGTCGACCTCGACGTAAGCGATGGCCTCGTCCGACGGATCGTCGTCGCAGAGCAGATTGCGGAACGAACCCATATGTCCCGGATAGTTGATGACGGGATAAATGGGCAGAACGCCCGTGGGACGGTTGTAGCCGTAGGGCATGTCCAGTCCCTTAGTTACCTCGTCGCGCTTCCAGAAGACGCCCGCCGAGGCGGCAAGGTGTCCGCCGGCCGAGAAGCCGACGCAAAAGAGCGCTTCGGGGTCGATATTGTAGCGATCGGCGTTGTCCTTGATGTGCTTGATGCACCACGCGACCTCGCGTAGCTGCTCGGGGTAAGCGGCGCGACGCGCCACGCTGTAATGCAGCACAAAAGCGTTGTAGCCGTGGTGCATGAAGGCAAGCGCGACGGGCTCACCCTCGCGGTCGGACGCGATACCGTTGTATCCGCCGCCCGGCAGGATCAGCATGGCCTTCTGTCGTCGTGCGCCCACCTTGTCGGCCACGAAGACCTCCAGATAAACGTAAGGGTCGCTCTCCTTGAGCGGAATTCTTTCGTAATGCATATTCTGTCCTTATACCGCGCCAATGATGTCGGCGAGGTTCTGAATTCCATATTTGTCCATGACCGCGGGCAGATCGGCAATGATGTTGCGGCAGGCGTAGGGATCGACCAAATTTGCCGCACCCACCTCGACCGCCGTCGCGCCCGCGAGCATCATTTCAATGACGTCCTCTGCCGTGCTGACACCGCCCATGCCCACGACGGGAATGTTAACCGCATGCGATACCTGATAGACCATGCGAATGGCGACGGGCAAAATGGCAGGACCCGAAAAACCGCCCATTTTGTTGGCGATCACGGGCTTTTTCGAGCGCAGATCAATGCGCATGCCCAGCAGCGTGTTAATGAGGCTGATGCCGTCCGCGCCCGCCTCTTCGCACGCCTTGGCGATCGACACGATGTCGGTCACGTTGGGCGAGAGCTTGATGATGACGGGCTTGGTCGTCACGGCTTTCACGGCACGCGTGACCTCGGCGGCCGCCTCGGGGCTTGTGCCAAAGCTCATGCCGCCGCCGTGCACGTTGGGGCAGGATACGTTGACCTCCAGCCAGCCGACCTGATCTTGTTTATCCAATTTTTCGCAGGTGTAGGCGTAGTCCTCGACCGAAAAGCCCGAAACGTTGGCCATCACCTTTTTGTCAAAGCATTTTTTGAGCTTGGGCAGCTCGTCCGAAATGACCTTCTCCACACCGGGATTTTGCAGTCCGACGGCGTTGATCATGCCCATATTGCACTCGGCAATGCGGGGCGTGGGATTGCCAAAGCGGGGATCGCGGGTCGTTCCCTTGAAGGAAAACGTGCCGAGAATATTGATGTCGTACAGCTCGGCAAACTCATAGCCGAAGCCGAAGGTACCCGATGCGGGGATGATGGGGTTGTCCAGCTCAAGTCCGCACAGATTGACGTTTAATCTTCCCATAAGATATCCC
>JAZQMI010000110.1:0-6857 GCA_045543375.1 Eubacteriales bacterium
CAGTCCGCGAAACGGCTCGTCGAGCAGCAGCACGTCGGCATCGGTGGCGAGCGCGCGTGCAAGCGCAACGCGTTGCTTCATGCCGCCTGAAAGATCGGCGGGATAGCGGTCGGCGTCCTCGGAAAGCCCCACGCGGGCAAGCCATTCGCGCGCCATGGGCAGCGTTTTTTTATTGTCCGAGAGCACGAGATTGACGTTCTCTGCAGCAGTCAGCCAAGGGAATAGTGCGGGGTCTTGGAAGACGAAGGAAATACGATCCGTTTCACGCGTAACATTTCCCGAAGTCGGGGAAATAATGCCGGCAAGCAGGCGGAGAAGCGTTGTTTTGCCGCAGCCCGACGGGCCCATGATGGCGGTCGTTTTTCCATTTGGAATATCGAGCGACAAGTGCTCAAGCACCGTTTTATTTGGCGCAAAGGTGACGGTAACGTCAGACAGTGCGATCATACGGTTGCCTCCTTTCCGCGCGTGCGGTCACTTGCCGTCTGCCACAGACGAAAGAGGCGCGTTGCCGCTGTCTCCAATATCAAGCTGAGTACAATGACTACCGTTGTCCAGGCAAACAGATCGGTCGTTTCCAGATAAATCTTGGCATCCATGAGTTGCTTGCCGATCGACACCGCAGGCAGCGCGATGGCCTCGGCGGCAATGCCTGCTTTCCAGGCAAGTCCCATGGACGAGCGGCAAGCCGCCAGAAAATGCGGAAATGCGTAGGGCGCATAAATGCGACGCACGCGACGAGAGAGCGGCAGGCGATAGACCTTGGCAAGCTCGCAATATTCCGACGGTACGGACGAGAGCGCCGTGTGCAAATTTGCCCAGATGACGGGGAAGACCATCAAAAACGAAATGAACACGGGCAACACGCCCTCGTTCAGCCACAGCATGGCCAGTATGATAAAGGAGGCCACGGGCGTCGTTTTTACCACGGTGATGAGGGGGCGCAGCAGCAGATCGACCGGCGCAAATGCGGCGGTCAGCGCAGCAACGACGATGGCCGCAACCGCGCCGCTACCAATGCCGGCAAGTACGCGCAGCAGCGAGCGTAGCGAATACTGCCAGAACGCAGGCGTGGCGTACAGCTCACCAAGGCGAGTAAGCACCATGGCGGGCGAGGGAAGCAGCAGCGGCTTCGCAAGACGGACGGCGGCAATATGCCAGACAAGCAACCAAAGCAGCACGGCGACGGTGCTTGTTATAACTTTGCCAAGCCTGCTTTGCGATAACCAACGGTAAAATGCCTTCATTGCTGCTGATTTTGAGCGGCTGCCGTGAGCGCGATGGTGACCATGGGCTCAGGCAGCACGGCCAGCGTGACCGTTCCTGCGGCAACGTTTTGCTGCAGTTCGGCGGGCGCGGCGTATTTGTTGGAGATGATGACATCAACGTCACCCTCCGTACCGACCGTCAGACCGTTCTGCTCGCACAGATATTTGAAAATAAAGGTGGGGTTCTGCGCAGGGACGTAAACCGTCTTGCCCTTGAGATCATCAAAACTGTCAACGCCGTTACCGTTGTCGAGCAGATACAGCACACCGCGCGTGTTGATGGCAAGCAGCAGAACTTGACCCTGCGTCTTATTGTAGAGCGTAGCGGCTGCGTTGGTAGGCAGTGCAGCAATATCAACCGTGCCCTTGACCAGTCCGCCCGTGATCTTGTCGGCTGCGGCTTCGACGGTGAACTGGCAGCTCAGCGCGCTTTCGCCGTTGGCCGTCGCCTGCATCATTTGTGCCGCGCCAAAGCCCGTCGTGCCGCTGAGCACACTGACGTTGATGGCAAGCTCGCCGTCAATTTGCTGTTCGATTTGGGGGAGCTCGGGAGCCTCATGATAGAAATCGTCACCGGGGATCGCGCCGCCGATGGAATCGGGTGCCGCCTCGATCATCACGTTCAGAAATTCGGACATAGCCGCCTTCATTTCTGCACCGTCAAGATAAGTGACGTTGCAGTTGGGGATCGCCTTTTTGGCAATGGCAGCCTTGGCGAAAATGCCCTGCGCCGCGATCATTTCGGCGGCCTCGGCGGTGTTCTGAAGCAAATAATTGACCGATGCCTCGTATTCCTGAAGAAAGACGGCAACCTCATTGGGATGCTGCTCGGCAAACTCCTTGCGAATGACTAAACAGCCTTGAACGAGCGAGCCGACAGGGGACACCTTGTCCCACTCCTCGGTCAAATCCATAACGACCTGCAACGTTGCGGGCTCGTCAGGCGGAGTCACATCGGGATTTTCGGGTTGCTCGGGTGCACAGCCAAACAGCATGGTTGCCGTGAGAACAAGCGTCAAAATCAGCGCAAATGCGCGAAAAATGTTGTGTTTCATGATAATAGACCTTTCTTTGATGTGATATTTATTCGAGCGTGGAAAGCCACGGGGGAATCGTGATTATCGGTAGTATGACAAGAGCTTGTCACGGTTCAGCAGCATATACTCGTGAGAGTTCCGCACCAGAAAGCCGTCCGCGGTCAGACGACCAATGGCGCGGTAAAGCGAAGCACGACCAAGATCAAGCAGATCGGCCAGCGATACCGCTGAAATGGGAAGCGTGACGGGCACATTCTCTTGCGGGATCTCGGAGAGCAAATAAAGAGCCAAACGACGCTCCGCGCTACCGGCAGTCAGATAGCGTATTTTTTGGTTGAGAAAGTGAACGCGCTGCGTCAAAAATCGGACATAATTTGCCATGGTCGGTGCGTGCGTGGTGAGAATCTCCTCCCATAATTTGCATGGAATCAGCAAGACGCGGCAAGGCTTTTGTGCTACGATGCGGCTTTGCGGCGAAAGGTCGGCGTTGAATATGCAATGCACGCCGAAAACGGCATCGGCCTCCATGGTACGCAACAACGTTGCGTGAGTGACATCGGGCGAGAGGGCATGAACCTTTGCTTGTCCCGACATAAGCGCACACAAGCAATCGTCTGTAAGACGGTTGGGAAATATCGTGTCGCCCGTCGGAACGTCAATTTGTTGCATTCCGGCGGATAATTTGATCCAAAGCTCGTCCGGAAGCTCTCGCCATAAATGAAAGCGTCTGAGTTGTTTTGTCGGCATGATGACCCCCTGTTTCAAATGTCCCATATGGGACATTTATTATATCACGATACAATATAATTGTCAAGAGATTATCCAAAAATTTATGTATACCAATGGCGTTGACCGAGAAAGAATTTTACCGCGCGATTGCCGAGGAGAGAGCAGTCAAGGCAGAGAGCGGCGCGGACTTTGATGAGAGCAGAAGCACGCAGGTATTCAAGGTAGGTGAGCAATTTGCGGCAATCGTGCGGAACGAGGGCGAGGACGGCGGCGTGTCGTACAACTTTGGCCTTGGCGAGAGCCTGAAGGAGATGCAGATCGCGCAGGGCGTGAGCGCGGAGCAGGTGCGCGCGCTGATGGATCGCATGATCGGTGCGGAGAGCGCGGCAAAGCAGCAGACAGCTGATGATTTGACCAGCGTGCAGGGCGCGGCGGCCCCTACGGTGGGAGAAGGAGCGTCGGCAGACACCCTCTCCGCCGCCGATGGCGGCACCTCTCCCACAGGGAGAGGCATTCAAGGTGGCGTGAGCGGCGCGGCTGTGGGGCAAGGCGCGGCTTTGTCGGGCGAGGCGACCAACGGACAGGGCGCGAGCCAAAACGCCACAGAGGGAGAAAAAACGGGCTCTGCGGCAGCCGCGAAGGCAACAGAGAAAAAAGCCCGCCGTTCCGTGGAGGCGAGCGAGGATTATTCGGAGTATGACGAGCCGATCACGCGCGAGGATTTGGAGGCTTTGCGCTCCATCGGACGCAAGAGTGTCAACGACTTTACTTCCGAGGATATAAAAAAAGCCCAGAAATGGGCGTACAAGTTCTATCAAGAACTGGGCGTGAAGTCACCGTTTTTCCGCGCGTGGTTTGGCGATTGGCGAGCGCATGAGAAAAACACTAAAATCAAATATGTTCCAGTTAATGATGCGGCTATCACTCCACAGGATGTTAGCAGAGTTGGGGCGACTAACCAAGATACGGGGTGGCACATCAACGTAAGCGGCAAGGGCATTGAAGAAACAGCATACCAAAATAAGAAATGGTCAACGGCGTATCATTCCTTGAAAAATATCAACGAAATGCTTGCAAACGCTGTTCTGTTGGACACAGTTGTAATTGATCAACCGAGCAAGCGTATGGGTGATGCTGCTGCGTTCGTACATCACCTGTACTGTCCCGTATCCGTGAACGGTGAAAAAGGTATCGCGAAGTTGTATGTATCGGAGGATTACACCGATCAAAAGACATTCTATTTAACCAAAATAGAAATGGTACCAACCGATTCCAGAGGGGACAGCGTTTCCGCCTCCCGACAAAAGTCCTCGGTTGATACCGATATTAGTATAGCACAGATTTTCGATTTTGTCAAGGCGAACGACAAGAATTTTGAAAAAGGCAGTAAAAACCCCGTGTACTTCAATCCGAAGCCGGTGAGCAAAGCCGTGCTCAACGAGGACGGCACGCCGAAGGTGTTTGATTACAAAACGGCAGAAGGCAAGACAGTCAAGGTGTTCAAGAATGATGCCGGACAAATCAAGTCGGCTGAAACGGGATTGGACGCGAATATTGGCACGTTTGACCGAGCGGAGGGGAACATTTATCATGCCGTGCCGTCGGCAGAGAACGCAAAACAACAGATGTCTGCTGATAACGAGGGCGGTGAGTTTGAAAACAAAAACGGTGAGTTTGAGAACGAAAACGCAAAGTTTGAACACGAAAGCGCCGAAAATGAGAACGACGCCGAGGCTCGGCGCCGTGCGCGGCAGGAGCAGGCGGCTCTGGCGGGCGAGGCGTGGGAGATGGCGAACGCAAATCGCGAGGAGAACATGACGTTCATTGAGCAGCTTCGCACCGAGGCACGCACCAAGCGAGCGACGCGGGCACTTCGGAATTTTGAGCGGCTGTCGCCTGAGATCCGCCGCCGTGTGTATGCCATGATGGAGAGCGCCGAGCGGCACGGCGTGAGCGAGCGCATGCAGCGCCGTCTTGCGGTGTTGCTTGCTCATGATGACGGTCTTGAAATTCGTTTTGACGCGCATATTCGCGCCAAGGGCTTTTACAAGGAGCTATCGAACGGCGCGGCGCTGATCGTCGTTCGCCACGGTAGTGATGCGTTTCTTCAGACGCTGACGCACGAGTTTGCGCACGAGCTGAAAAATCAGCCGGGATATGAGCGCATTAAGGCGATGGCGCTTGCTGCCGTCGGCGGCAAGGACAGCGCGGCGTATGAGCGCATTCGCAAGGCGGTCATTCGGGATCACACGGCGTTTGGTGACACGCTGAGCGAGGCTGAGATCGAGGACGAGATCGTGGCGCGCATTGTGGAACAGCAGCTCGGCAATGAGAAGTTCTGGCGCAAGTTTGAGCGGCACAGAGGTCTGCGGGCTGCCATTGACTTTTTGCGCGATCTTGCCGGTCGCATGAAGCACTACGACACCGAGGATGCACGCGCGGCTGCCAAGGCCACGCAGGACTTGGCCGATGCCGTGTGGGCGAGCGTGCAGGGCATGGCGGTGAGAAGTGAGATGGGTGTCAATGCGAGGGGGGAGAGCGGCAAAGGGGTAACCTACTATTCGAGAGAAGAATACAATGAGGAAAAATCAGGCATACACGCTCAAATTCGCAATGCAAAGAGTCAATTAAATGAAATGCAACCGGTATATGTCGGAAATGTCCCTTACAGCGTAGGAACGAAAGAACAGGGCGGCACGTGGGCAATCAACGAATTAAAAAAGCATGGCTATCAGGCTGACCGTCAGAATTTTGGAACGATATATTTTGATGAAAAAAGCATTCGTGATGCCATGAACTATTTAGACACCAACGAAGAAAAGGTATCTATTGTCGCTATATACAAGGTGTTGAAACAGGGTATTCAAATCGGTGAGCACGGCAACCATAAAGATCGAGGGAAGCACACGATAACTTTTGCCGCACCGGTCGTCCTGAATGGCACGCGGGGAAATGTTGCGGTTGTTGTCAATATGCGAAACAATAAATACAAGGTCCACCGAGTACTTCTGCCGGACGGTTCGTTGTTCAAATTTGATGCAATAAAAAATGATGCAGGACAAGAATCGCAAAGGGGAGTGCCAAAAAGGTCTCTTGCCAATGCCACAAGTTCTGCATCTAATAATAGTATAGCACAAAATCAGAAAAAGTCAACACCTAAAGCGCAACATTCTCCTGGAAATCCTGAAAACGAGCTGCGGATGGCTGATCTGATGGGCGATAACGAGCCAAAGGCAGAGCAAAAAGCGGCTCGCAAGGAAACGGCACGCGAGCGCGATCTGCGACAGCGCAACGTGCGGCAAGAGAAAGAGATCAAGGCGTTGAGAACAGAGAGAAAGCAGCTTAAGAGCGAAAACGTCAAGAAGGAGCGTGCTTTCCGCAATGCCAAGTATCTATCCGACATGGTGAGCAAACGCGACTACATCGCGGGCAGCATGCTGGAGAACGAGGACATGAAGGCGGCGATCAGGCCTCTGACCAAGATCAAGTCGGTCTATCAGCTCAAAATGAGGAAAATCAGATTTTTTACAGAATATAATATTGATTTTTTCACGTTCGCGTGCTATAATGTCAGTAATAAACAACAAAGGAGCACAACTATGGCAATTTTAGTGACCGGCGGCGCCGGATTTATCGGTTCGCATACTGTCGTTGAGTTTTTAAACGCAGGTGAGGAGGTCGTCATTGTTGACAACTTCTGCAACAGCAAGCCTTGCGTCATTGACCGCATCAAGGCGATCACGGGCAAGGACGTCAAGGTCTGCCGCGTCGATCTGCTTGACCGCGAGGCGCTGGAGAAGGTCTTCAAGGAAAATGAGATCGA
>JAZQMI010000111.1:0-5390 GCA_045543375.1 Eubacteriales bacterium
TTGGCTCACAGAACGACATGGCTACGATCCGACTTGGAAAGCAGCTTAGGACCTAAGCTGCTCTCTTCTTGGCGGAGAAGGAGAGATTCGAACTCTCGAACCGCTTTTGACGGTTACACGATTTCCAGTCGTGCGCCCTCGACCAACTAGGCGACTTCTCCAAGAATATTGATTTGGTCGGTTTTGTGCCGACTTGCATATTATATCACTTCCATCTGCTTTTGTCAATACCTTTTTTCACATTTTTTGTTTTTTCACAAAAAGAAAGGGACCGCAGCGGCACGACCAGGTCGCACCGTTGCGGCTCTTTTGGATTTTTAATTCATATATAGGTCCGTTCGGACGCTGTCCGCCGAACCGAACTCGCTTACGTGCGAGTTCTCTAAGGACTTGACTTTGCAAGTCCCTTCAGCATTCAAAGAAGCTTTATATCATCATATATGAAAACCCTTATTGGGAATGCGAAGAATTGACGCAAACTTACTTTGCGTAGTCGACCGCGCGGCTCTCTCGGATCACGTTGATCTTGATCTGACCGGGGTACTTGACCTCTTCCTTGATCTTTTGCGCCATATCGCGGGCGATCAGTGCCATACCCTCGTCGTTGACTACCTCGGGCTTGACCATCACGCGAACCTCGCGGCCTGCCTGAATGGCAAACGCCTTTTCGACACCGCCGAAGCTTTCGGCGATCTCCTCAAGCTTAGTCAAACGCTTGATGTAGTTTTCAAGATCCTCACGGCGAGCACCGGGTCTTGCTGCGGAAATAGCATCAGCAGCCTGAACCAGAATAGCAATGATGGTTTGGGGCTCCACGTCGTTGTGGTGCGCCTCGATGGCGTGGATCACGTCGCGGCTCTCCTTATACTTCTTGGCAACGTCAACGCCAAGCTGTACGTGCGAGCCCTCCGCGTCGTGGGGGAATGCCTTACCAATATCATGGAGCAGACCTGCGCGGCGTGCCGTAACGGCGTCGACACCGAGCTCCTCTGCCATCATGCCGGCAAGGAATGCGACCTCAACCGAATGCTTGAGTACGTTTTGACCGTAACTGGTACGGTAACGCAGGCGGCCGAGCATGCGAACGAGCTCGGGATTGATACCGTGAACACCAACCTCAAAGGTTGCTCGCTCACCGGCCTGCTTAATGACTGCATCGACCTCACGCTTGGACTTTTCGACCATCTCCTCAATGCGAGCGGGATGGATACGACCGTCAGCGATCAGCTTTTCAAGCGACAGTCTTGCCACCTCACGGCGTACGGGATCAAAGCCGGACAGCGTAATGGTTTCGGGCGTGTCGTCGATGATCAGCTCAACGCCCGTGAGCGTTTCGAGCTTCTGAATGTTACGACCCTCACGGCCGATGATGCGACCCTTCATTTCATCGCTGGGCAGCGGGACGGCCGAGATGGTAGCCTCGGATACCTGATCGGCAGCACAACGCTGAATGGCCAGCGTGATGATGTTTCTCGCCTTGTCGTCGGCCTCTTCGCGGAACTGATTTTCCAACTCGTCCAGTCTCTTGGCAAGATCATGCTTGACCTCGGACTCGACGCTTGCGATGAGCTCTTCCTTGGCCTGCTCTGCGGTAATGCCCGAGATTTCCTCAAGCTTTTGCTGCTGAGCCAGACGAAGCTGTTCGATCTGTTCGCGGACTTCGTCGTTTTCCTTAAGTTTTCTGTCGAGCTGCTCGTTTTTGCGATCCAGCGACTCGGACTTCTTGTCAAGGTTTTCTTCCTTCTGGTTGAGTCGGCGCTCCATACGGGA
Source organism: Eubacteriales bacterium (assembly GCA_045543375.1). Lineage (GTDB taxonomy): Bacteria > Bacillota > Clostridia > Oscillospirales > CAG-272 > SIG644. The sequence continues at coordinate 1,771 of JAZQMI010000111.1, forward strand.
AACCTCGGCACGACGCTCCTTGAGCTCGCTTTCGGTTTCGTTGCGCAAGCGAAGCGTTTCTTCCTTGGCCTCGATCAAAGCTTCCTTTTTCATGGTTTCCACCGCAGCATGGCCGTCCTCGACGATCTTCTTGGCTTTGGCTTCAGCGGAGCCGATCTCAGCCTCGGCGACCTTTTTACGGTATGCAATACCGATCAGCGCACCGACGATCAATCCAATGACCAACGCAGCCGCGGAAAACACGATCAATCTTACTTCTTCAGTCATAATACACCTCCTTGTTCATTTTTTGTTTGACATCAAGTAATATACAGCATCAAATGATACTACTACGACCATTTTATGATGCTATTCTATATTATACACAATATTTGGTGATTTGTCAAGACCCAAACGGCAATTCTTGTTACTTTTTACTGAAAAGCAGCAATAAAAAAGCCACCCGATCACGGGTGACTTTGAATATTTACGGGCGCAAAAGCGTTTTGCGCACGCGCTGCGGAACGGCAAGCACGAGCAGCACGCCAAGCAGCGTACCCGAAATGAGCTCGCCTGCCCCGACCTGAGCGGCCATGAGCCACACGGCGTCCTCCAGGTGGTAGGCATACCGCAGCACGAGCGGAACGATGACAGTATTGGCCAGCACGTTCGGCAGCGTTGCCACGATCAGATTTACCAAGCTTTCGCTATGCCACGCGCGGGCGATCAGACGGCAGATAACAGCACCGAGCACCGTCGCCAGCGTACCGAAGATCAGATCGGGTGCGGGCGAATGAATGACCAGATTGGCAATAAAGCAGCCGACGCCAAGTCCCGGCACGGCGGCCGGCAGGAAGAGCGGCAGGATGCAAAGTGCCTCACCAAGGCGACATTGAATGGCGAGCGAGGCCAGCCCCAGCTGAGCCGACACCCAGGTCAGCACGACGTACAGCGCGGCGATCATGGCTGCCTGGCAAAGATAGCGTGTTTTCGAGCGTTTCATGATATTTCGTTCTCCTTAGTTTTGTTTTAGGTGAGGATGGTTACGAACTCACCGACTTTTCCGAAGAAAAAGCCGTGGGGCATGCCCCACGGCTTCACATTATATCACAGCCCGAACAAAATTTCAAGCCGTTTTTGAAAAATTACACCCGCACGATATCAAATTTATCGCAATCGGTGATCTCGACCACCTTGTCCCAGGACGGCGTTTTCTTGCCCGAAATGCGAATGACGGGCGTGCCGTCGTAGCCCTTGGCACTCACGCGACACAGCTCGATCTTGCGAAAATCCGACGCAAGTATGAAGTCTTCGCCCCCGTGACCCTTGCGTGCCGTGATGTCCACGTCCTCAAGACGTATGGTGATTGGCTCGTCGGGATTGGATGATGCGTAGAAATGGCGACTGACCCCCTCCACGCAACAGTTGCGGAAGGTAATATCGTTCAGTCCTCTGCCCGCGCACCAGATATCGCCCTTGTTGAAATTCAGATTAAACAGACGGTCGATGCCGCTGATCTCACAGTTCTGAATCACGACGTTGCCGGGCTGCGTGGGAATGTTGGTCGCCGCGCGGCAGAAATACAGATAGGCGTTGAGCGTATTGTTGCGGCTGTTTTCGGGCGTTGCCAAAACGCCTGCGATCTGCTGCTCACGCGTCAGCGTCATGCGGTGACCGTAGATGCCGGGGCCGTGCATACGGCAGCGGTCGACCAGCACGTCGGTGCCGCCAAAGCGCAGCGTGCTGCACGCGCTGTTCAGGTCGCAACGCAAAATGGCAACCGAACGGTTATTGTAGCCGCCGATGGCGTCGTCACCCGCGTGGAAAACGCTATCCTCGATGAGCACGTTGTCCGAGCCGCGCACGTGAATACCGTCGTGTCCTGCCTGCACGTTGACGCCGTGCACGTACACGTTTTGACAACGCGTGATGCAATGGGCCCAGTTGGCACTGTCGCGGACGGTATAGCCGCTCAGCTCGATGTTGTTACAGCCGTAAAAGCAAATGGCGTGCGGGCCGCGGAACTCCTCCTCACCAAGCGGATCAAAGCAGTTCATGCCGTTGATCTCGCTGCCCATCTCGCCAATGATGGCAAGATCGTGCGCCATATAAGCGCGAATAAGCGAGTTGTACCAGCGGTCACCCGGCGCACGACTGTACTCGGTGTCCTCGACGGGTGCGATGCTCTCGAGCTTATCGTCGAAAAAGCCGATGTAATCGTTGCAGTTGCGGCTGCCCTTGAGCACCGCATTCTCAAGCAGGTGCAACGTTACGCGCGAGCGCAGGTGCAGTCCGCCCGTCAGGTAAACACCCGCGGGAACAGCGACCTCACCGCCGCCTGCCAGGAAGCATGCGTCAATGGCTGCTTGAATGGCCGCCGTTTGCAGCGCGTCGCTATTTGCAACGGCGCCGTATTCGGTAACACAAAAAATCTTTCTCATGCCTTTATCTCCTGCTTATTCTTGTTCTCACGAACGACACGCAGACCCTCACAGCCGTCAAGAACGACCTCGGGGCTCTCGGCATCGGTATCGTGGTCTTCAATGTAAATAACGCCATCGCCGTCGTAGCCGGTCACCTTGACGTTATGCATATCCAATTTTTTGAAGTCATAGCCGACCGAGAAGGGCTGAACGGTGCAGCCTTCGCGGAAGGAGATCTCGGTGTCCTCGATGCGCATGGTCAGCGGCTCTGCGGCGTGCGAGAACAGCTGCATGGGCTGATTGACACCGATAATGCGGCAGTTGCGGAAGGTCATATCGTTCAGGCTGCGGTTGGTGTGGAACATGTTACGATTAAATTCCAGCACGAACAGACTGTCAACATTCGTAAATTCACAGTTTTGCACCACGATATTACCGGGCGCCTTACGCAACTCGAACTCACCGCAGCAAAAATACAAAAATCCGGTGAGCGTGTTGTGTCTGTCCTGCTCGTTCGTCATGTCACCCGCCATTTTGCGCTCCAGGGACATATGCAGCCGGTGCGCGTGGATGCCGGGGCCAAAGATACGGCAGCGGTCGATCAGAATGTCCGTACCACCCAGACGGAAGGCGCTGCACGAGGTGTTGAGCTCGCAGCGAATGACGGCCATATTGAGATTGTTAAAGCCGGCAACGCAGTCGTCGCCCGTGTGGAATTTACAATCCTCAATCAGAATATTGGTGGAGTTGCGGAAATGCAGGCCGTCGTGTCCGGCCTCTACCGTGACGTCGTGCATATACACGTTTTCGATCCAAGAGCCGGCGTGCGCCAGATTGGGCGAATTGCAAATGGTATAGCCCGTCAGCTCAATATTGGAGCAGCGGTACATGGCGATGGTGTGCGGGCCGCGATAACCCTCCTCACCGTCGTCAAAGCAGTTCATGCCGTCGATGCACGAGCCCTTCTCGCCAATGACCTTGATGTCATGGGCAAAATGGGCGCGGATCATGCTGTTGCACCAGCGCTTATCAATGGGCTTGGGCCATGCGGGCTCGTCATAATATTCAAACGGCTCGATCGTGTCCTCGGTAAAGTGCGTGTAATCCTCGGGATCGCGGCTGCCCTCAAGCACAGCGTTCTCGAGCAGATGGAGCGTCACGCGTGAGCGGATGCGAAGGCCGCCCGTGCGATAGCGTCCCGTGGGAATGGTAACCTCA
>JAZQMI010000112.1:0-17082 GCA_045543375.1 Eubacteriales bacterium
TGCGCTTATCTCTGTCGTAAACGCCCTTAAACTTTTGTCCGCAGCCGATCGGCCAGTTCATAGGATACGTGCCTATGCCGAACTCTTTTTCAAGCTCGTCAAGCAGATCAAAGGGGTCGCGGGCTTCACGGTCCATTTTATTTATAAAGGTAAAGATTGGAATATCACGCATTGCGCACACCTTAAAGAGCTTGCGCGTCTGCGGCTCAATACCCTTTGCCGCGTCAATCACCATCACGGCGCTGTCGGCCGCCATCAGCGTGCGGTAGGTGTCCTCCGAGAAGTCCTGGTGTCCGGGCGTGTCAAGAATATTGATGCAGTAGCCGTCGTATTCAAACTGCATCACCGAGGAGGTGATCGAAATACCTCTCTTTTTCTCCATTTCCATCCAGTCGGAAACGGCGTGGTGGTCGGTCTGCTTTCCCTTGACCGAACCGGCAGACTGGATTGCGCCGCCGTAAAGCAGAAACTTTTCGGTCAGCGTGGTCTTACCTGCGTCGGGGTGCGAAATGATGGCAAAGGTGCGGCGGCGATTGATTTCGGCCGCAAGCTGCTGTTGGTTCATATGGGTCTTCCTTTCAAAAGCCTTGCATGGCGAAGTAGTTATCCAAATATATATTTTACCATAAATCCTCCCAACTTACAATAGGAAAACAAAAAATATTACGCTATATAAAAAAGAGCATCTTTCGATGCTCTTTTTTCCGTTATCTGACAAAATAAGGGTTGGGCTTGCACAAAAGGGCTATGATATCGATAAGCCAACCGATACCGAACAAGCCGCCGGTGAAGATATACAGAATACCCATGCCGGCTCTGCCCTCGTAGAATTTATGCGCACCGACGAAGCCAAGCAGCACGCACAGGATCAGAGCCACCCACTTGTTTCTGGGACGACCATACATACCGCCCATCATATTCATGTTCATATTTGCATTCGTGTTTTCATTGTTGATCACGATGCTGGGCTGGGCAGCCCCCTTCATTTCCTCCACCTGGCGACCGCACGCGGTGCAAAGGATCGCGTCCTCGGGGATCTTCGCTCCACAGTGCTTGCAAAACTTGGTTTTTACGTTTTCCGTCGTTTGATTTTCCATAGAAAACCACTCCTTTCATTGAATTTATGCACATTATAACACATAAGTGTCCATTTGTCAACATATGTATTCATATTTCTGCAAAAATCCCGTTACAATATGCATGAGGTGATGATATGGCAGATATTTATTTGAACCCGATCGCAGTCGGTGAAGCGATCTCGCATTGCAGAAAAAGCAAAAATCTTTCGCAAGACGTACTCAGCGGTCTTGCCGACATTGGGCGCACGCATTTGAGTGCTATTGAGCGCGGCGAGCGTAAGCCGACGCTCGAAACGCTTTACCGCATCAGTTGTGCGCTGGGTATGCGCATGAGCGATCTTGTCGTTGAAATCGAGCGGCGTCTTTAATTTATGATTTTCTCATTGAAGCACCGCGGCTTGTTTGGTCGCGGTCATTTACTTTTCCTGTTGAAAACGACAGTTTTTCTTGACCGCTTTGCTCCGATTATTCGATAAATCGTCCATGTTGTATCAAGGACAATACATTGCCTAAAATCAATTTTGTTTGGGTAACGCTATGATCCGCCGTGCGCCAAAATGAATTTGTATCATTTGAACGGTTCGCGTATTGACAAAATAAAGACTGCCTGATATAATAAATTTATTATCAGTTAGGAGGCTTTTGATGAAGCACATACGTTTGCGCGCACTATGCATTCTGTTGGTTTTCATGATGGTCTTGGTTGGCTGTACCGCGCCCGATCATGGCGATCCTACGCCCGACGAGCCCGATCAGACGCCAGACACTACACCCGAACAGCCCGAGCAGCCTGTGCGCACGGATTTTCGCGTGGTACTGACGTCGGACGTTCATTGCACGCATCTTGCGGAATGGTACGGCGTGCCGTATCAGCAGCGCATGCAACATTGGGTGGATGTCTTGACGGCAGAGCACGAGAAGACGCCCATTGATCTGCTCATCATTGCGGGCGACGTTTCGCTTGACCATTGGGTGTTTGGAGAGGGCGGCTCCTGGCTGTCCCAGGGCTACAGCTCCTCCGAGGAATTTTACGAGGAATACGTCAGCGCACTTCCTGACGATATCCCCGTCGTTATGATCGCCGGCAACCACGAGCAGTATTCGAACGAGCAGTGGGAGGATATCGCCGGAAACGGACGGCAGGAATATTACGTGCTCGGCAATAATTTGTTTTTGATGCTCGACACCTTCCGCGGTGAGCTGGATCCCGACTACAACCACGACGGCGTGTACGTCGGCGTGTACATGAAATACATTCACGAGATCCTGAAAGAGCACGGCGACAAGGACATCTGGTTGATCTCACACTATTTCAACATGGAAAAGGAAAGCGAAGCATTCAAAAAATTCCTGCGTGAAAACGACAATATCATGGGACTGTTCCAAGGGCACACGCACGAGAGCTCCGTCATCAAGCTCGGGCAGGAATATAACTACCTCAACATTGCCCAGACGGGTCATTTTTCCTATACCAACGAAAAGGACGTTGAAGCCAATTTCTGGGGTTTCCGCGATCTGATCATCACCGCCGACGGAGCCTCGTCCCAATACGTCGTCGTCGAGAGTAACGCCGTGCTCAACGGACAAAAGACCCAAATCGAGCGTCAGATCGTCAACGCCGTCACCTACATCAAATAAGCGCGTTCCGTCTGTAATTTTTTCCATCCTCCTTTGCCGTATAGTCCGCCGCGCGCGGTGCATACCAAGCAAAAAGGAGGCTTGGGGTATGGAATCAAAATTCACGGGCACGTTGTGGGGGCTCATCGGCATCCACGTGCTTCAATTCGCCCTTACAACGCTCACGCTCGGTCTGGCCGCGCCGTGGGCCTTGTGCATCAAGCAGCGTTATCTGGCAAAGCACACCGTGATCGACGGTCACCGCCATACGTTCGACGGCACGGGGGCAGAGCTGTTCGGCACCTATATCGTTTGGTTCTTGCTGCTCGTCGTCACGCTTGGCATCTACGGCTTTTGGATCAACATTAAAATGCACAAGTGGATGACCTCGCATACTCATCATATACCATAATAACAAGCGGCTTACCGGGCGTCGGTAAGCCGCTGCTTTTTTATTCGGAGATCACGCGGCGAAGCGCCGACAGCATCATGGCCGTCTGACCGCGCGTAACCTCGTCGTTGGGCGAGATCGCACCGCCGCTGCTCGTCATCACACCAAGCGAGGACAGCGTCGAGATGGCCTCGCTCGCCCATGCGGGAATATCCGAGGCGTCGGCAAAGGCGGGCGTCAGCTCGGCACTTTCGGCATCGACCATGCGGCGCAAAATGACCGCAGCCTCGGCGCGCGTGATGGTTTCATTGGGGGCAAAGCACAAGTTTCCTTGCGCGTCGGTCGAGCCCTTGATATAACCTAAACTATACGCCGCCGCAACGTAGCCTTTGGCATCCGTTGGAATATCGGCGTCATCGTGGAAGCCCGTATCGCTGACCTTGGGGACAGACCCGACGCCCATCGCCTTCATGGACATGGTCAGAAAGTCCAGACGGCTGACTGTCTGCTCGGGATAGAAATAGGTCGTATTCCCCTGCACTGTTCCCTGCATAATGCCCGCCTCGGCCATGGTCAGCGCGGCGTTATAGTCGCGGCGTCCCTGCATATCGGCAAAGGTCACCGAAAGTGACGGCTCGACCACCTGCACGCTCACCGTGGCGCTTGCGCTGTAATTGCCGTACACGTCGCGGGCAACGTAGACGAAGCTGTCCTCGCCGCGATAGCCGATGCGCGGCAGGTAAACGTACTCACCGCACGCAGCGTCGGTCATGACGAGCAGCCCATGCTTTGGTCTGCGCACGATCTCATAGGTCAGCTCGTCGCCCTCGGGGTCGTAGGCCGTCAGCGTGCCGTAGCCGACGAAGTTCTTGTGCGTGCTGACCGAGAGCGCCTCACCGCTCGCGATGCTCAGCGTGGGCGAGTAATTGACCTCCTTGAGCACGTAGATATTGCAGGTCACCTCGTACGCCGCACCGCAGGGAGAGAAGGTGAAGCTGGCACGGCTTTCGGCGTCTTCCTCTGCCGCTACGTAGCACAGCATATTGAGGTTGGCCGCCGAGATGACCTGCCCCTGCGTCACTCGGGTCGAGCCAATGAGCAGCTCGCCCTCGGCCACGCTTGGCAGCGAGCGCACCGTGATGTAGTCAAGTGCACCCACGTCCAAATTGAGTGAGCGGGCAAACACCTGCCTTGAAAAATAGTAATCGTTACCGACGAGTGTCGCCACCGCCATATCGCTCTTGCCCGCCAAAATGGACAACGCGGGGCTGACGATGCTCGCCTCGATATCCACCGTATTTGCAGCCTCCTGCGCCGCGGCACCCACGCACAGCGCGGCGAGCATTGCCGCCAGCATCACGCCCACGACCAACGCACGGACGCACCGTTTGTTATCTCTGATCATCATCGTTTCCAAACCGCCTTTCTGTTTTTTCGCTTGAATGGTATCACATTCTATGCACGAGCGGCACCTGCTATGCGGCAAACGACGATTTCGTGCCGATTTTTTGGCATTTTGTTAAAAAAGGGCTTGCAATTTTCGTGAAAATGTGCTATATTATGTTTCGTGTGTTTTCACGACCGTATCATTCGCGCCGCGGCGCAGAAAGGACGATGCCTATGCAGTTGGCTCATCGCGGACACCATCCGCTCCACCATCATCACCATATTCATATGCGCGAGATCGCATTGGCCCTTTTGCGCTTTGTTCGCGCCAACGCCGTGCTATGCATTGCCCTGCTTGCGGCAGCAGTCACATCGGTCATCGTACCACCCGATGCGGCTTACCTTGGATACTTCGACTTAAAAACGCTGAGCTGTCTGTTCTGCACGCTGGCCGTGGTCTGCGCGCTCAAGAACATTCGCTTTTTCACTATTTTAGCCAAGCGCATCGTTCAAGCGACGGGCAACCTCCGCACGGCGGTGCTGGCTCTGGTCGTCATTACTTTCGTCGGCTCGATGCTCATCGCCAACGACATGGCGCTGCTCACTTTTTTGCCGCTCGGTTATTTCATCCTCTCCTGCACGGGTAAAGAAAAGCACATGGCGTTCACCTTTATCATGCAGAACATCGCCGCTAACCTTGGCGGCATGCTGACGCCGTTCGGCAATCCGCAAAATCTGTATCTTTACTCGCACTTCAACATTCCCAACGGCGAGTTCATGACCATCATGGCGCCCCCCTTCGCCGTTGCCATTGCGCTGATCGCGCTGTGCTGCGTCGTGTTCGTGCCGCGTGAGCGCATTGAGGTCAAGGATGAGGACAACCGCCTGCCCGTCGGACGCACGGTGCTCTATCTTGCGCTGTTCGTGCTCTCCATCGCCATCGTTTTCCGCACCGTTCCTTACGTGGTCGGTCTTGTGCTCATTCCGCTCGTGCTACTGTTCGCTGACCGCGACGCGCTCAAAAAGGTCGACTATCCTCTGCTTTTGACCTTCGTCTGCTTTTTCATTTTTGCCGGCAATATGGGCCGCATCGACGTCGTACGCGACTTTTTCTCCGCGCTGCTTGATCAGAGCGTGCTGCTCGTCAGTGCTCTTTCCTGCCAGGTCATCAGCAACGTACCGAGCGCCATTTTGCTCTCGCAGTTCACCGACAACTACCGCGAGCTGCTGCTCGGCGTCAACATCGGCGGCGCCGGCACGCTGATCGCGTCCCTGGCAAGTCTGATCACCTTCCGCGAGTACGTTTCGCACAATCCCGGCAAGACGGGCGCGTATATTGCCCGTTTCTCTGCCTTCAATTTCGGATTTTTGGCCATTCTGCTCGCATTTTCCTACGTACTGTTGATATAAAAAAAGATCTGCCAAGGATTTTTCTCCTTGGCAGAATGTTTATCATCCGATATGCAACAGCTTGGTCGCCACCTCAAAGTAGAGCATCAGCGAGAGTGCATCGACGATGGTGGTGATGAACGGGCTTGCCATGACGGCGGGGTCGAGCTTGACCCGCTTGGCAAGCAGCGGCAGCACGCAGCCGATCAGCTTGGCCAGCACGACGGTCAAAAACAGCGAAACGCTGACGACCACGGCGACCATGATGCGTGCCGTGTTCAGCCCCAGATCCACGAGAAACACCTTGATAAAGGTTGCCACCGCCATGACGATGCCGCAAATGAGCGACACGCGGAATTCCTTGAACATGACGCGCCAGACGTCCGAGAGTTCGATCTCATCAAGCGACAGCGCGCGAATGACGGCGATGGACGATTGGCTGCCCGCATTACCGCCCGTGCCCATCAGCATGGGCATGAAGGCAGTCAGCACCGTCCAAGCCCCCAATGCCACCTCATAATGCGTGATGATGGCCCCCGTAAAGGTAGCGGACAGCATGAGCAGCAACAGCCACGGAATTCTCTTTTTGAAGGTGTCCCATACCGACGTGCGCAAATAGGGCTTGTCGGTCGGCGACATCGCCGCGATCAACTCAAGGCTCTCACCGGCTTCCTCAAGAATGACGTCGATGGCGTCGTCGACCGTAACGATACCGACCAGCCTTCCCTCTTTATCAACTACGGGCAGCGCGAGCAGATCGTATTTTGAAATGGTCGCCGCCACGTCCTCGCGATCGTCGTGCGTCATAGCGCTGACGATGTTGGTATCCATCAGCTCCTCGATCTTATCGTCGGGTGAGGCAAACAGCAGGTCCTGCAGCTCGATAATTCCCTCCAGATGGCGGCGGGCATCGGTCACGTAAGCCACGTAGACGGTCGCCTTATCCACACCCGTGCGGCGGATGGTTTCGACCGCCTCGGCACAGCTCATGCTCTTGCGCAGCTCGATCAGCTCGGCCGTCATAATGCTGCCGGCACTGTTTTCGGGGTAGGATAAAAAGCGGTTGAGCTCGGCACGCGTCGCAGGGCTTGCCGTTTGCAATAGCCTTTTGACCACGCCTGCCGGCATTTCAGACAGCATATCAACGGCATCGTCAACGTACAGCTCGTCAAGCATGAAGCCGATCTCGCGTTCGGTCATGCCCGTGATGAGCTCGGCCTGCACGTCGGCGTCCAGCTCGGCGAAAATATCGGCGGCTGTGTCCTTTTTGAGCAGTCGGAAGACGGCAGGTCGTCGCTCGTCCGCAAGCTCCATAAAAAAGTCTGCAACGTCGATCGGATTGAGCTCGTCTACGCGGTTCATAAATGCCACGTAGTGCTTTTCATCGAGCATGTCAAGCAGTTCTTGCGCGTCAAACGCAACGCTCATGCTCTCGTTTTCCAAAGACATAAGACCGTCCTCCTTTTGCTGATTTGATAAACCATTATACCACCCATACACCGCGCTGTCAACTATTTTTTGCGCGAGAAAGGAGCCCTATGCACGCCCCCGTTTCCCCCGCTGTCACACGCCGCCGATGGCTGTTGCTCATACTTGTTCATACCGTCGCCATTTTGCTCATTGTCGGCGCATTTTTGTTCCGCGGCATGATCGATATGCTGCCGCCTCGCGCCAACGGTACGCGCTTTTCCGGCTGTATCCTGCACGATCTCGTGCACGTCTACTGCCCGCTTTGCGGCGGTACGCGTGCCATGGTGGCACTGTGCCAAGGACAGTTGCTCACCTCGCTGCTCTGCAATCCCGTCACGGCTTACCTCGCCGTTGGCTTTATCGTTTTTGACGTCATTGCCGCCGTTCGTATCATCCGCCATTCGCCCTTGCCGCTCGTTCGCATTCCCAAATGGTATGTGATCGGTGCCATCGCGCTGGCCGCACTTGTTTTTATCATACGCAATGCGCTGATGATCGGTTACGGCATCGACAATCTTGACGGACTTGCCCACTATTGGTAAAAAAAGCACCGCGTGCCCTACGATGAGCGCGCGGTGCTGTCTTTTCTTCCACTTGTTGATTAACGGTTATTGATGATCTTGGTCAGCTCGATGGGATCCACGATGGTGCCGTCCTTGTAGACGCGCATGTTACCCGATGCGATCTCGTCGATGAGAATGACCTCGCCGTTGTTGTAGCCAAACTCAAACTTGATGTCCCACAGGTCAAGGCCAAGCGTTTTCAGATCATCAGCGACGATGCGGGTGATCTTGAGCGTCTGAGCCTTCAGGCTCTCGAACATATCGGCCGTCATGACCTTGAGTGCAACAAGACCCTCGCCGGTGACCAGCGGGTCGCTCTTCTCGTCGTTCTTGGAGGTGCACTCGACGTAGCCGCCCTCAAGAGGCGTGCCGTCCTTGATATACTCGCCGTAGCGGCGGATAAAGCTACCCGTAGCAACCAGACGGCAGATGACCTCCAGACCGCCACCGCCCAGCTCCTTACCGAAGCACTCGGCAGGAAGGACCTCCATGGTCGCGTTCTCAATGTCCGCGCTGACATAGTGCGTCTTGATGCCGGCAGCCTTGAGCTTTTCAAAATAGTAGACCGAGGTCTGCAGATTTGCTCGACCGATGCCGTCGATGGTCAGACCAACGCTGTTTTCACCGGGATCGAACTTGCCGTCTTTGCCCGTGCAGTCGTCCTTAAACTTGAGCAACACGTTGCCGTTGTCCAGTGCGTATACATCCTTGGTCTTGCCTTGGTAAAGCTTTTTCATGTGTGATACTCCTTTATTTTCAAAGTATAAAAGTCTACATGATATTTTATCACGAAAATCGTCGTTTGTATAGGGGTTTTTGAAAAAAAATCAAATTTGTTGCAACTTTTATTGCTCTGCGTGCACGGCGCGCCTCAAACATGTCAAAATGAACAAAAGCGAAGCCCCGTCCGAAACGAACGGGGCTTCATTTTCGTTGAATTGATTATTTGGCATCACGGAATGCCACGGCGGACAGACCGTAATTGCGAATGCTCTTGACCAGATCGGCAAGATGCGCGATCGTCGTATTGTTCTGCTTGCTGTAAACGTAGTTCAGAACGCTGTAGGAAAGCGTCTGGCAAGCCGTGCCGTTGACGTAGAGCGTAGCCTCGCAGGACTGGTCAAGCATGGTCGCATAGATCGCGCCCGTGCTGATCTCATACACGTTCAGATGCGTCTTGCCCTCCACGGTGCATGCACCCAGCAGCGTAAAGTCACTCTTGGTGTAGGTCTTACCGCCAAGCACCACCTTGACGTTATCGAGTGCCGAGGCCTCTGCCACGAAGCGGACGCGAATGGTCAGCACGTCCTGAAGCACGACCGTTGCAGAAGAGAACGCACAGTTCTCGTTCGTCGATGCAATCAGCGCAGGCATCTGGTATTCCTCACCGAGCGTCACGAATTCGGTCGCGCCGCTCACACCCTCGTTGGCAAGGACGGCGGGCTTGTAATTGGCGTACATCTGCGCCTGAGCACCGTACTCCAGAAGATCAAGCAGCAGCGTCTTCAGCGCCGCGTACTGAGCGTCGCTGTAGCCCGTAATGGTCTTGCCCTCGATGCGTCCGAGCATATTCAGACAATACTGTCTGATGCTGTAATCGTTGAGCGTATCCAGCACCTCACCGCCGCTGACGAGCTGTGCGGAAACGGTATCTCTCATCATGTGCGGACCCTTACCGGTCAGCGAGAACTGATACTGATACGGAACGCCCGTAGCTACGCCCTTGACCTCGGTCGTAACGCCGTTCATCGTGAATATCATCACGGCGTCCTCGGCCTGCTCGGCATTCAGATAGACCTTATAATTGATGGCAATATCCGAGCCCAACTGAATACCCGCGTTGGCGATCTCGGGCAGCACGACGAACGCATTACCGTTTGCGGCAGCATAGCTTTGCGCCGTCGATGCGCCGTAGCCGTAGAGGGTCGTTTCGGCATCAACCGTGCCCGTGATGGCGATTCGTCTGCCAAGCAGCGTCAGGCTGTTGAGCATGACGGAGGAGCCGGCAAAATTATCGGGCTCAAGAACAATCGGGCCGTTGCCATCGTATTCAACGCTCGTTCCGACACATGCGTAATGCGTCACGGGAAGTCCGTTGTAGGTCGCAGGAACGACGATGTCAAGAGAGGTGCCCGCATAAGCGGTCACGGTGTAGCCCTTGCCATCTGCATTGAGTTCATAGGAAAGGCCTTCCGTACCCGTGACCTCCTCCTTCTCGTTCAGCGTCAGCTCAAGCGAGCGCATGTTCTGGTTGGAGGGGTGGAAGGAAGAATCGTGATAAGGCGAATAGTACTGAATCTCCACCTTGGAGCCGTCGGCGCTGAAGCGCAGAAGACCCAGCATGCCCATGGCGTGATCCTCAAAGTACTCCTCATCAACGACCTGTGCGTTGATCATGGTCTGAGGAACGGTGTTGCCTGCGGCGTTGGTGTCCCAACGGGTCAGAACATGGCCGTCCGAGGTTTCGGAGTGACCGCAAAGCAGCATTTTAATGTTATCGTTGGGATAGATCAGATGCGTCCAGATGGGCTCCTCGCTGCTCATATCCTTTGCGCCCGTATTCAGCGAGCTGTTACCGTCGAAGTTCCACTCAACGGGAGGATCCATGAGCGAGCCGATGTAGCCGCCGTTGTTGGCATCCTCCTTGGTGTAGGTCATCCAGTGCGTGCTGTATGCCGCGTTGTCACCGCCAATATAAGCGTGCGTGGTCAGAATGACGTTGTCGTCCGAGAAGCGCTGAACGATCTCGTTCGCCCACTCGATGACGTGCGCACGGGGATGGTACTCAAGCTGAAGGATCATCCAGGGCGTACCGTTGACGGTGAAGCGATAGTATGCGTTCTCGGTCGTGCTCAGACCGTAAGGATCGTCGAAGTAGCCGCCGAAGTTCTCGGCACCCTTGGTCGCATTGATATAATCGATACCAAAGCAGTTGGCGTAATTGGTCGTATCACGAATGGTCTTGGTATTCTTGTCCCAAGGATAGTCGTGGTTACCGATCATATTACTCCAGGATACCTTATCGGTAAACAGATCCCAGCCCTGCTTGGAAATCGAGTATTCGGGCAGCGTATCGTTCCATGTGCTGTCGCCTGCACCGATGACGTGCACGATGTTCTCGCTCTCGATATTGTCAGCGATCCACTGTGCGGAGGCCAGCCACTCCTCGGTGTACTCACCCGTCACGAGGTTCTGCGTGTCGGGAATGAACACGATGGTGTAGTAATCCTCGCCGATCACGTCGGTGGGGATCTCGTAATCCTCCCACTGCGCTCTGCGCGAGCCCAGATAGATCAGATCGTTACCCGACGCGGAGAGGTCCTCCATGGTGCCAAGCACGTAGTTCAAGCCCTCGGACAACGTCCACGCGCCCACAAGGCCCTCGGTCGTCGCGTTAAGACCGTTCTCAACCGAGCCGTAAGCATTCTTATCCTTGATGCGGCAAGCGTCGAGCTCAGCCTGCGTGCGAACGTCGCTCCACAAGCGCAGATCAGCCATCATGCCCTTGAACTGAGCCTTACCGGCTGCGTTTGCACCGACGCTGTGGGCAACGGTCGCAGCACCGAGTGCCGTCGCGTCGGTTGCGATCGCAGCGATCAGCTCAGCGTTCGCGTACATCAGGAATTTGGCGTTTGCAGCGTCAAAGACCAGCGCAAGGTCGACCCAGTCGCCCGTGGCAGCGTTGAAGTCCTTGGCTACGTAGCCCACGCTGCCCCAGATAAAGCCGGGGTGACCGTCCTTGGTAACGAACAGCGAGAGGGGATTTTGCTCGGTCGTTCCCTGGTTGGAGAAAATGGTGTAGACGTCGCTCGTATCAATGGTCGATGCATCGACGGTCACCGCAGGAGCGTTGTGCGCGACGATGTACATCTGCGTCATGTAAACCTCGGTGTCCTGCGTTGCATGACCGGTGCTGTGCGTACGGGTATACTTGATTTTCTTAATGCTGGAGTCGAGCGTAAAGGGATTTCTTCCTTCCTGCTCACTGGTATGAGAAGGCTGGCTCAACGGCAGCACGATCTTATTCCAGCCCACCTGCAAATTCTGAAGAGCAGGATGAGTCAGGTCCCAGCAAAGCTCGTAATCGTCGCCGCCGGAATTACTCAGCTCAATATGGAGCGTCTTGGCGTCGGCTATGGTTCCCGTGCTGGTATACAACCAGAACACCAGGTCAAGATCGTCCATGGTATACGTCGAGGGGATCACGCCATTGAACCATGCGCCATCAAGACCGAAGTTGCCGCCGGCGAGAACGGTAGCACCGCTCCAACTCAAGCCCGCGGGCACGCCGTAGGTAACGGCATCGGTCAGCGTCGTCGTACCGGACTTGGCCGTCTGCTCATACATATATCCGTCAGAATCGCCGTCGCTTGACTTTTTCGCCGTGGCCGTACCGACCTTACCCAGCGACCAATACTCGTAGGTATCCTCTACCTCGGGCAGAGCCGCGATGGTAAACGTCGAGAAACGCAGCGTGTAATTTTCGGTTGCAAGTTCGGCGGTCGCCGTCTTGCTTCTGGCGTGCATACGAATGAAGTTGACGTTGGTAACGTCGATGTCACTATTGTCAATACTAGCATCGGCAAACGGCAGTACAATCAGGTTCCAGCCTTCTTTTAAATTTTTGAAGGCGGAATGCGACCCCGTATTCCAATAGATCTCGTTCTTGTCAGCCGTCTTGCTGCTACTGATCTCAATGTTGGTCGACAGGTTGAAGGGCGTGCCCGAGGTCGTCGGCTTCCAATAGAACCAGAAGGTCAGCGCAAGATCTGCCTTGGTATATCCTGCGGGAACGGCAGCAGCCGTCATAGATTTGGCCGACGCGCCCATATAGCCGCCCGTCAGAATGGGATATTCCATATATTCGGTATTGGCAGGAACGCCGTACTCGCTCTCGTCGGCAGCCGTCGTCTTGCCCGTGGTACTGTTGCCCATCGCACCGGCTGACACGTAGCTGGTACCGGAATTGGCAGGCAAGCCGAGCGTCCATCTGTTTGCCGTGCTGCCCTCCTCCATCAAGGGAACGATGGTAAACGTAGTGAACCGCAGCGTGTAGTTTTCGGTTGCCACGGGCGTCTTGCCGGGGGCATACATACGAATGCAGTCAATGGCGGTAAGATCAATATCTCCGCGGTTGATATCGTTCACAGCATCCTTCAAGGGGAGCACAATCAAATTCCAGCCCTCCTTCAAATTCTGGAAGGCCGAGTGTGTCGAGGTATCCCAGCATCTCTCCTCGTAATCTGCCTTACCGGCACTCGTCAGCTCAATATAGATCTTCAGATTGAAGGGAGTACCCGAGGTCTCGGGCATCCAGTAGAACCAGAAGCTCAGAGCCGTATTGTTTACCGTGTAGGAGGCGGGAATGGCCGGCGAGGTGTAGGTCTTTGCAGCAACACCGAAATAGCCGTTTTTCAGAACGGGATATTCCTTATATTCGGTATTAGCGGGAATACCGTACGCACTCTCGTCGGCAGCCGTCGTCTTGCCTGTACTGCTCGAGCCCATCGCACCGGCTTCAACGTAGTTGCTTGCCGAATCGCTGGGCAGACCGATCTTCCAAGCAGTTTCACCGGGCACGACCTTATCCAGCTTCACGCTCGCCTCGATCGTCGAGGGCGAGGTCGTCAGGGGAGAGGTCATTTGCGCATAGGTGTCATCAGCGCCGAACTCGGAGCCGGCCGTGCGCAGATCGATGCCATCAATATCAACGATGGAGATCTCGTGCACCGTCACGCTGACCGCCGAGAGGGCCTTGGTTCTGTAAAGACGGAAATAGGTAATGGTCTTGTGATGATCAAATCCCCTGTTCGTTCCGTCACGGCCGATGGCGAGGATGACCTTATTCTCACCCGCCTTCCACTCAATGTCCTGGACGTGCGCGACAAGCTCTTTCGAATCACTACCGTCGGCATTACGCAGCTCGATCTGCGCGTCACCCGTGGCATTCATAGCCTCCGCAGCCGCAGCATCCAGCGTGATGTGGAAATAGATGGCCATATCCTCAAGTGCCAGCGAGTCGGGCAGGTCAATGTTCAAATTGCTGACCGTTCCGCCCAGCGTCTTGCCGGCCTCGGCCTTCCAGGTCGTCTGCGTCGAGATGATCGACCAGTAGTCGCGCGTCTGCGCACCGATCTGCATGGTGCCGCTGGGGGCATCGCCCTCATCGACTGCCGTTTCAGCCGCCAATGCGGTCATCGAAAAGCAGCCAAGCAGCATCATCAGCGCGCATAAAACAGAAAGAATGCGTTTGATGGATTGCTTCATGGTATATATTCCTTTCATTAAAATATATTTTTTAATAATTTATTTTATCACATAGCCTAAAATATGTCAAGCATAAGATATCCATTTGTCCCTATTGCACAATTTGACCTACCCGATTATGTACAACATTCCAAGTCCCTCAAAATCGCCGCGTAATGCCTGTTGACAAAAGGTCTGTTTTTTGTTAAAATAGGACGGTAACGACCTTTGAAAAGGAGTGATAAGCATGCAACGAAGCAGTGGCGTTTTGATGCACGTGACCTGTCTGCCGGGCGATCATTCGGCGGGTTCTATCGGCGCGGCAGCACGCGAATGGATCGACCTTTTGTCCGAATGCGGATTTTCTTATTGGCAGGTGCTTCCCTTCTGCTTGCCCGACGAATATAACTCGCCCTATAAATCCTATTCCACCTTCAGCGGAAACCCCCATTTCATTGACCTCGAACGTTTGGCTGCGGACGGATTGATCACCTTTGACGAGTTAGAACACGCCAAGCAAGCAACCCCCTATCTGTGCGAATTCGATCGTCTTTCGCGCGAGCGTATGACGCTACTCGCCAAGGCCGCCGCACGATTTACCGATGATGCGGCCATGGACGATTTCTTTGCCGCCCATCCCCACACGCTGCGCTTTTGCGAGTTCATGGCACGCAAAGCGGCCAACGGTATGAGTGAGTGGACGTGTTGGCAAAGCAACGTCCTTGACGAGCAAGCCCTTCGTCTTTGGAAATTCGTCCAATACACTGTCTTCACCCAATGGCTTGAGCTTAAGACTTACGCCAACGACAAGGGTGTCAAGATCATCGGCGATATTCGCATTTACGTCGCGCTCGACAGCGCCGATGTGTGGTCCGCGCCCGAGCAATTTCAGCTTGATCGACGCAACGTTCCCACGGGTGTGGCCGGCGTGCCCCCCGACTATTTCAGTGCCGACGGGCAAGTGTGGGGGAATCCCCTGTACCGCTGGAACGTCATGAAACGGGACGGCTACCACTGGTGGCGCGAGCGAATGGCCTTTATGTGCGAGCTGTTCGACGGCGTGCGAATCGACCATTTCCGCGGGCTGGAATCCTATTTTTCCATTCCCTACGGTGCGAAAACCGCCAAGGACGGCGTGTGGAAAAAAGGTCCCGGTCTGTCGCTCGTGCGTGCACTGCAAGAGGTGTGCGGCGACAAGCTCATCATTGCCGAAGATCTTGGTGACATCACGACGGAAGTCTACGCCCTGGTCAAAAGGAGCGGTTTTCCGGGCATGCGCGTGCTGCAATTCGCCTTTCTTGGTGACGACGCCTCGCCCCACTTGCCCCACAACTACGAAAACAACTGCGTGGCCTATACGGGAACGCACGACAATAACACGTTGCTCGGCTACGTCTGGGAGCAGGACGAGGCAACGCGTCGCCGACTACTTGCCTATTTTGGCTACGAAAGTGACAACTGGGATGATTGTTACGACACGCTCATGCGCGGTATGTTGGCAAGCCACGCCGGTCTTGTCATGTTCCCCATTCAGGACATTCTCAAATACGGTAGCGACACTCGCTTGAACACGCCCGGCAGCAGCGATAAAAACTGGGCGTATCGCGTCACTCGCGACCAGCTTGCCGCCATCGACCGCCAAAAATGGCGCACATGGAACGAACTGTACGGAAGACTTTGATGATAGGAGGTGTCGCATGAAACGCCTACTGCTTTCGTTCTCTTGCTCTGTATGTTTGCTACTCTCGCTGACCTCGTGCGAGGTGCATTGGTTTTCCCAAAGTTACGACATGCCGTGGTATGTCGTTGTCATTCCGACCGCTCTGTTCATCATAGCTGTCACTGCTCTTGCCGGCTATTTGATCTCCCGAAAAAGCTACCGCTGCTCTCAATGCGACAAAACCTTTCACCCGCCTTGGCATAGCACCGTCGTCTCCATTCATATAGGTGACCGCCGCGTGTTCCGCTGTCCGCACTGTGGACATAAAGGATTTTGCAGTCCTGCACAAGAGGAATAAAAGAAAAACTCCCACCGCCTCATGCGGTGGGAGTTTTGTATTACAACGCGAGCAGCGTTTTTTGACACCATGTCAGCAGTTGCGCAAACGCCGCGTCGAAGTCGTATTCTTTCGCCCCATTCAGCGACATCATGCGCGCCATGATCTCGCGGTCCTCGCCCCCAAGGTGCGCCATGAGCTCGCCTTTGGTTGGATAGAAGACACCATCCTTCAAATAATAAAGATTTTGCAAAATGAAAAACACGCTTCGATAAGTATTGGGTAGCTTTTGTACACTGTTTTTCTTGTCGGTGTGCACATACCGATGACAGATCTCATGCTCCAGATTTCCTATACTGTATTTGATGAAATTGATGATATCATCCTTGCTGTACAAGGGAATAAGCTCCCTCAATTCGCCGAAATAGTCCTTGGTTGTGTGAAGCAAATGGCACAACTCCAGCGGGTTCCAATGCGTCAATTCATCTTTGCCACAGATAAACCCACACGCCCATTCGGGGTGTGGCATCGCCTCGACGATCTCACGATAACTATCAAGATCTTGCGCGGTCATACCGTCAAGCACCACCATCACATCAATATCACTTTGCTCGGTCGCCTCACCGCGCAGATAGCTTCCCTGCAAGCCAACGTAAAGCAACCGTTCTTTGAACACTTGCTTCAACCGAGCGATGCATTCATTGATATAATTCTCCACATCAAACATATCCGCACCTCCTGCACAATGTAATTGAGCATTATTGTATCATATCACAAGAGAATTGTCAAGCGAATGAAACAGAAACGAAAAAAGACCGCAATAGCGGTCTTTCATTTAGCATAATTGTTCGATTGGCATGAACCCCATGCGCATTGAAAATCGAATAAAGTTGGATTGAGGTTGGAAGAAACTCAAGAAATATGAAGTAACTTGAACCGCTGTT